>NZ_CAWPSZ010000010.1:0-161742 GCF_963890955.1 Pseudomonas sp. MF6747 | reverse complement strand
GCCGTGGTCGACCACGGCTTGCAGCGTGCGCCATTGATCGAGGGTAACGCGGGGCGCTTTCAAGATGAGCTCCTCTTGTCCTAAGCTGGCGGTCCTTATTGGAGACTGCCGAATGAGAAAATTCTGTTGTGTGTTGCTGGCGCTGCTGCCGATGAGCGCATTTGCCTACCCCATCGATGTCACGAAAAAGATCGACGGCGTGCAAGTGGACTACACCGCGTCCGACGTGGACGGCGACATCAGTTCGATCCGGCTAAACAACTACGGCACCAACGACGCAGTGTGTTCGGTAACCTTCACCAACGGCCCGGAATCGCCGCGTAATCGCAAGGTCACGGTGGCGGCGGGCAAAAGCACCAACACAACGGTCAAGTTCAGTCGCGCCATTATCAAGATGCGTATCGCGCTGGCATGTGCCCCAAAATAAAGCAGCAGCGGAGCATGCTCACAGCAATACTCCGCTTATAAACAAATTTCTAGATGGGTTGTAGCAGTTTTTTGCGCTTTTTTATCGAATGAGCCCTGGTTAATCTTTTCTCCATCGCCTTACAGCATTTACAGATGGAGCCTACCTAGCCATGTCCAATGTTCTGATCATCGAAAGCAGCGCACGCCAACAGGATTCGATCTCCCGTCAGCTGACCCAGCAGTTCATCAGCCAATGGAAGGTCGCTCATCCGACCGATCAGATCACCCTGCGTGACGTGGCGCTTAACCCGGTTCCGCACCTGGACGCCAATTTGCTCGGCGGCTGGATGAAACCCGCCGAACAGCGCAGCGGCATCGAACAGGCCTCCCTGGACCGCTCCAACGAATTGACCGACGAACTGCTCGCCGCCGATGTGCTGGTGATGGCTGCGCCGATGTATAACTTCGCGATCCCCAGCACCCTCAAAGCCTGGCTGGACCACGTGTTGCGCGCCGGTGTGACCTTCAAGTACACCGCCACCGGCCCTCAGGGTTTGCTCACTGGCAAGCGCGCCATTGTGTTGACCGCACGCGGCGGTATCCACACCGGCGCCAGCTCCGATCACCAGGAACCGTACCTGCGTCAGGTCATGGCCTTTATCGGCATTCACGACGTGACGTTCATTCACGCTGAAGGGGTGAACCTGAGCGGGGACTTCCAGGAAAAGGGCATCAACCACGCCAAGGCGCTGCTGGCACAGGTCGCTTGATCGTTTAATCGTCACATAATCGCACGGTGTTTATATCGCTCCACGCAAACCCTTCAAGTACGCGTATCGAACCTCCCTTTGCACTTGTTGCTCCTGAGTGCTCCTGCCCGACTGCCGCTTTAGCGAGGTCGGGTTTTTTTTGCCTCGAGTTTCTTCAAACACCGAAAACCCTTAAAGTCGCGCCCATTCGAAACGAGGCGCGCATGGGCTATCTACTGGTTGTCACCCTGATTCAGGCTTTTTCCTTCAGCTTGATCGGCGAATACCTCGCCGGTCACGTCGACAGCTATTTCGCCGTGCTGGTGCGCGTGGTGCTGGCCGGGCTGGTGTTCATCCCGCTGACCCGCTGGCGCTCGGTAGAGCCACGGTTCATGCGTGGCATGCTGATGATCGGCGCGCTGCAGTTTGGTGTGACCTACGTGTGCCTGTATCTGAGCTTTCGGGTGCTCACGGTGCCGGAGGTGTTGCTGTTCACCATCCTCACGCCGTTGCACGTGACACTCATCGAAGACGCTCTTAACCGTCGCTTCAATCCCTGGGCGCTGATTGCGGCGTTGGTGGCGGTGGGCGGTGCGGCAGTGATTCGCTTTGACCAGATCACGCCGCACTTCCTCGGCGGCTTTTTGCTGTTGCAACTGGCCAATTTCACCTACGCCGCCGGGCAGGTGATGTACAAACATCTGGTGGCGCGTTATCCAAGCGATCTGCCGCATTACCGACGTTTCGGCTATTTCTACCTGGGCGCCTTGATCGTGGTGTTGCCGGCATTCCTGCTGTTCGGCAAGGCCGACTTTCTGCCGCAAGCGCCGCTGCAGTGGGGCGTGCTGGTGTTCCTTGGGTTGGTCAGCACCGCGCTGGGCATGTACTGGTGGAACAAAGGTGCGTGCCTGGTCAACGGCGGCACCTTGGCGGTGATGAATAACCTGCATGTGCCGGTGGGGTTGTTGCTGAACTTGCTGATCTGGAATCAGCATGAGCCGCTGGGGCGGCTGGCGTTGGGCGGGTTGGTGATTTTGGGGGCGGTGTGGATCAGCCGGTTGGGCGTGCGTAAACAGCTAGCCCAATATTGAACACCTTTGTGGGAGCGGGCTTGCTCGCGAAGACGGTGGGTCAGTCATTGATGGGTTGACTGATCCTGCGCTCTCGCGAGCACGCCCGCTCCCACAGAAGATCGGTGGTGTTATACCGCGCTGTGCTCCAGGGTCGGCAAATGACTGGCCCCCAGCACCGCCGGCAACATCCCGGCACGCAAGTCATTGCCACTCGGCTGCTGATACAGGCTCAAGCCGAACTCCGGCAGCACCGCCAGCAGGTAATCAAAAATATCCCCCTGGATGCGCTCGTAATCCGCCCACGCCGTGGTGCGCGTGAAGCAGTAGATTTCCAGCGGCACGCCCTGAGCGGTGGTTTGCATCTGGCGCACCATGCAGGTCATGTTCGGCTGAATGTCCGGGTGGCTTTTCAGGTAGGCCAGTGCATAGGCGCGGAAGGTGCCGAGGTTGGTCATGCGGCGGCGGTTGGCAGAGAGTTGCGCGCTATTGCCCTGGGCCTCGTTCCACGCCTTGAGCTCAGCCTGCTTGCGGCTGATGTAGTCGGTGAGCAGGTGCACCTGGGTCATGCGCACTTCTTCATCGTCACGCAAAAACCGCACGCCGCTGGCGTCGATGTACAGGCTGCGCTTGATACGGCGACCGCCGGATGCCTGCATGCCGCGCCAGTTCTTGAACGACTCTGACATCAAACGCCAGGTAGGAATGGAGACGATGGTCTTGTCGAAGTTCTGCACCTTGACCGTGTGCAGCGTGATGTCCACCACGTCACCGTCGGCGCCGACTTGAGGCATCTCGATCCAGTCGCCGACCCGCAACATGTCGTTGCTGGTCAATTGCACACTGGCGACGAACGAGAGCAGCGTGTCCTTGTACACCAACAGAATCACCGCCGACATCGCACCCAACCCCGACAGCAGCAACAGCGGCGAACGGTCGATCAGCGTGGCGACAATAATGATTGCGGCGAACACGAACAGCACCATTTTCGCCAGTTGCACATAGCCCTTGATCGAGCGGGTGCGGGCATGTTCGGTGCGTGCGTAGATATCCAGCAGCGCGTTGAGCAGGGCGCTCACGGCCAGTGTCATGAACAGGATGGTGAACGCCAGGGCGACATTGCCGATAAACAGCGTGGCGGTTTTGCTCAGGTCCGGTACCAGGTACAGGCCGAACTGAATCACCAGGGACGGCGTCATCTGTGCCAGGCGGTGGAAGACTTTGTTGTGCCGCAGGTCATTGAGCCAGTGCAGCGCCGGTTGCCGGCCAAGCAATTTGACGGCGTGGAGAATGAGGTAGCGCGCGACCCGGCCGAGCAGCAGGGCGACTACCAGCAACACCAGTAAACCCAGGCTCGCATGCAGCAACGGGTGTTGATCGAGGGCGCCCCAAAGGTCTTGGACGTTGAGCCAGAACTGTTTGATATCCATGGGTGAAACCGATTCTTCTGTAAGACAACACGGGCCGATTAGAGCATTTAAGTGCGACAAAGTTGACGTTGTAGACAAAAGAGCTGACAAAAAAGCAGCTGATTAGCCCCGTTCGCGTAAAGAAACTCGGTTTGGACGCCCGAAACCGTTACCCTATGCAGCTGATATTTTGTATTTCTTCGAGGTAGCACCCGTGTTTTCCCAATTCGCCCTGCACGAACGCCTGCTCAAAGCCGTGGCCGAGCTTAAATTTGTCGAGCCTACGCCTGTGCAAGCAGCGGCCATCCCGCTCGCGCTCCAAGGGCGTGACCTGCGGGTGACGGCTCAAACCGGGAGTGGCAAAACCGCCGCTTTCGTCCTGCCGATTCTGCACCGCTTGATTGGCCCGGCCAAAGTCCGCGTCAGCATCAAGACCCTGATTCTGCTGCCGACCCGCGAGCTGGCCCAGCAGACTTTGAAGGAAGTGGAGCGCTTTTCGCAGTTCACCTTCATCAAATCCGGCCTGATCACCGGTGGCGAAGACTTCAAGGTCCAGGCCGCCATGCTGCGCAAGGTCCCGGACATTCTGATCGGCACACCCGGCCGGATGATCGAGCAACTCAACGCCGGCAACCTTGACCTCAAGGAAGTTGAAGTGCTGGTGCTCGACGAAGCCGACCGCATGCTCGACATGGGCTTTGCCGATGACGTGCAGCGCCTGGTGGCTGAATGCGTCAATCGTCAGCAGACCATGCTGTTCTCCGCCACCACCGGCGGCTCGACCCTGCGTGACATGGTCGCCAAGGTCTTGAACAACCCTGAGCACTTGCAGGTCAACAACGTCAGCGACCTGAACGCCACCACGCGTCAGCAGATCGTTACCGCCGACCACAACGTGCACAAAGAACAGATCCTCAACTGGCTGTTGGCCAACGAGACCTATCAGAAGGCCATCGTGTTCACCAACACCCGGGCTGCGGCGGACCGTATCTACGGTCGCCTGGTGGCACAGGATTACAAAGCGTTCGTGCTGCACGGTGAGAAAGACCAGAAGGACCGCAAGCTGGCCATCGACCGCCTGAAGGCTGGCGGCGTGAAGATCCTGGTGGCCACCGACGTGGCAGCGCGCGGTCTGGACGTGGATGGCCTGGACATGGTCATCAACTTCGACATGCCGCGCAGCGGCGACGAATACGTGCACCGTATCGGTCGTACCGGGCGTGCGGGCAATGATGGCCTGGCAATCTCGCTGATCTGCCATGGCGACTGGAACCTGATGTCGAGCATCGAGCGCTACCTCAAGCAGTCGTTCGAGCGCCGCACCATCAAGGAAGTCAAAGGCACCTACACCGGGCCGAAGAAGGTCAAGGCGTCGGGCAAGGCGGTTGGCGTTAAGAAGAAAAAAGTCGACGCCAAGGGCGACAAGAAGAAAGCCGGTGCCAAGTCGCCGACCAAGCGCAAAATTGCCAACCGGCCGAAGACCGACAACCTGTCGCTCGTCAGCAAGGACGGCATGGCGCCGCTCAAGCGCCGCAAGCCAGAAGCGCCGGCTGCCGAGTAAGGCTGCACCGATATAAAAAAACCGGACGATGTCCGGTTTTTTTTGGTCTTCAGTTTTTTGTCTCGGCGGCTGCTTTATCCAGGTCTTTGAGGCGCTGATCGATCAATTGGCATTTGTCAGGCAGGTCGGCAGAGGTTGTATCCATATCCATTTTCTGCAGCTCTGCATTCATTTCCTTGGCTTTGGTGGGGTTCTGCTGGGTGAGTTTGGTCACCTCCTGCGCCAGTTGCTCACGTTTCGCCGTGGCTTCTTCAGGCGTACAGGCCCACGCGGGCAGGGCAGTCAGCAGCGTGGCGGCGATGGCCAGGTTCATCAGGGTTTTCATGGTCGGACCTCCTTGGCAGTGTGTTCAGTTGAGGTGGCGAACGTCTGGAAAGTTCAGAGAAATGACGGCGGTCTATCCGGCTGAACGGCCAGTGACGGGGCATGTCACACCTGTAGACGGGCTACTTTCTACCGGCCTGCAGGAGGAATCAGGATGACGACTTACAATTGGGATTTGATCGAACGTTTGCTGCATGAAGTGCAGAACGGCGAAGGCAGCTTTGCCCCGCGCAAGTATGCCGAGCAGGAAGCTGCCGAGAAGGCCACGGCCGGTGAAGCCACCGGTAACCTGGACACGCTGAAAAAGACCGCCGCGGACTATGAGGCACTGTTGTTCAAGCGTGGGTTTATTGAGTCGCGGCCAGAAGAAGAGGGCGGAAACGGTGAGAACTTCATCCTGACCGCGCGCGGCGCGCAACTGCTGGCGCTGATTGACAGCTCCATCCCCGGCAATGACCACCCGCGTCAGGTGCTCGATGACCAGGCGGATGCCCTGGAGCCGGCGACGTTTGATGAAGTGGCTTCGAAGGCGCAGATTGCCTGACAGGCAATCCGTCGATCAATTGAGCGAGGGGGACTTGTCCCCCTTGCCAACCTCAGTTGGCGGTAGCTTTCAGGCATTTGAGGGCCTTGAAGTCGCTGCGCACACCGTCAATTTTTTGCGTCAGCTTCATGCGCTGCTGCGGCGTACTTTCCGCCATCAGGTCGACAATCAGACTGCGCGCCGCTGTTTCCGTCCGCGCATAGGCAGCCTTGTATTCCGGGGTCCACAGACTTTCGCGATCCACCAATAATTGCTGCATCTTCTGCGGGAAGTCCGCGCTGTGGCGCTGCTGCACCGCGGCGATGAATTGCGCCTGCCAGCGGGCGCGGTTGCCGATCCATTCCTGATTCTGTTCGCCCAAAGCGATAGACCAGGCCGTCACACGGTTCTGCTGGCTGTCACTGAGCGGGCCGATCCAGGCGTCCAGACGTTTGCTCATGCGTTGCGCGCGCTCCTTGATCTGTTGCGCCAAGGGCGGCTTGAGGTATTCGTCCTGGCGTTTGCGCAGGTCTTTGGCCAGGGCGTCGCTCATTTCCTTGACCTGCTGGTCATCCAGCCCTTGCAGCAGTTGGATGGCTGACGGCGTGATTTCCCGCGCGACCTCGGCTATCGCCTGTTTGGCCTCGACAGTACGGGCCTGCAGCGCGGCGTCGGTGACCTGATTGTTGTCGACCATCTGTTGCAGGCGATCGAGCCAATCCAGATAGCCCGGCAATTGGGTGGTGCAATGCCAGGCCAGGTGTTCCTTGAGTGTGTCGTTGAACCAGCTCTTCTGCCCGGCGTTCATGTCCAGGTAGTCGTTGAGGGTCCAGGGAATAATGACATCCAGATTGCGGTAGGCCAGGCCTACGCGATTGCAGCCGGCGAGCACCAGGCTGAGGGTCAGCAATACCACCAGAAATTTGAGCCGACGCAGCATGGGCGAGTCCTTGCGCAGAGGGGGTTAATGCATGTGAACCTGAGCGAGGTGCGACAGTTCAGCCCGTCAATAAAACGACCGCGCCGCCTTCAAGGTCAACAGGCCGTCGCATTGCGAATTGTGTCCGGAGTAGGCCGAGCAGTCGCCACCGCTGAGGCTGGAATCGCTGTAGATCAGGTCCAGGTCGATGCCTTTCCACGCACGCGAGAACTGCACCGACCAATCGCTGAAGCTGCTGATCGAGCCGCCTTCCACCGAAGCAGGAGTGCCCAGTTGATGGGTGGTGTACTTCATGCTGACGCCGATGCCGAAAGGCTGCGTGCCGCCGAGGTCGGCAAACAACGTGCTGTCCTGGCGATCAGGGTCGTTGCTGAAGGAGACGCCGAAGCGGTTGCCGAGCAGGTTCAGGCCGCCGTAGAACTCCTGGCTGTCCAGAGGGCTGAGCTTGGGATAGCTGTAGTGAATCAAGCCGACTTCATAGCCCAGCGTTTTGTCAAAGGGGCGTTTGAAACCCAGGTAAGAATCGACTTCAAGGTTATCGGCCGACGACAGCCCCATATTGGGTGAGAACTGGCCAACATATAGGCCGCTGTCATGGCTCAGGTCCAACCCGCCGTGAAATGAGCCGCTGCCTGGGGCGGTCGGCTTTACCAGGCCTTGGGCCATGCTACGGCTGGGCGTCGTGCCCAGTTTCAGGTCGAAATCGCCCAGTTCACGCTGGAAAACCTGCGCTTGCGCTAAAGGGGTTGCCGCAAGGGCAGCTATCAGAAAAAAGCAGGGCTTGAGCATGCTTCACTCCATGAAAAGCGAGGAGCAGTGACAGAGGAAATCGGGCAGATGCCCATTCTAGACGTGTGCAAGCATACCGGCGAACGCCTGAAGGTGAGGCCCGTTCGTCGATTAACGCACTGTAGAGTGATGCACAGAGGGTGTTTCGAGCTCTAGTCCTGGCGCCTTGAGGGCAAGACGCTTAGGGACTAGGTGCAACGCGGGCGGATGTTGCGCGAGTTTTACTTTTTGCCCAGGCTGATTTGCTTGGACGGGCCGAAAGTCTGGCCGCTGACGCCCTTGGCAATTTGCTGGATTTCGCCGCCGGACTTGAGGAACGCAGCAATCTGGCTGTTGATCGATTCGCTGGTTTCAACGGCTGGAGCTGGCTTTGCTTTGCTGTTGGATGCTTTTACGCGCATGGCGGCCACTAACCTGTAGAAAATTAACTTGGCCAGGCATCGTACAGGAAATACTTGACAATTGCTTGGCAAATATCCTCCGGGAATTGTTGGGTCAGGCGGTAATTGTCGAAGTTTGCCAGTGAAATAGGCGCCTAACTTACTGTTTTAATTCGAAACCACTTGAGGAGTCAGTACCTGACGGGCGGCAAAATTCAAGGATCTGATCTGACGAGTGGGGCAGTGCCACTGGAGCGCCACGCCAGCCCGCGATTTTTCAGGTGCGCGCGCGTGCCGGGCGCAACTCGGGTAGAATGCCGCCCACGTAACGAGGGTATTTGGAAATGGCTTTAGTCGGGCGCTACAACAGCTTGCAAGTGGTTAAACACACTAACTTTGGTTTGTACCTGGACGGTGCGCAAGATGGCGAAATCCTCTTGCCTAATCGGTATATCCCCAAAGATATTCCCAGTGAAGATGAAGACTGGCTTAACGTTTTCATTTACTTGGACAGTGACGACAAACTTATCGCAACGACTGAAAAGCCGAAAGTTCAAGTCGGCGAATTCGCCAGTTTGAAAGTCGTTGAAGTCAACAGCATCGGTGTATTCCTCGATTGGGGTTTGCCCAAGGATCTGTTGCTGCCGTATTCGGAAGAAAAACGTCAGCTGACCGCGGGCGAATACTGCGTGGTGCACGTCTACCTCGACAAGCACACCAAGCGCATCACCGCCACCGCGCGGCTGGATCGCTACCTGGACAAGACACCGGCCAACTACCAGGTGGGCCAGGAAGTCGACTTGCTGGTGGCCGAAGCCACGGACATGGGCTTCAAGGCAATCATCAACAACAAGCATTGGGGCCTGATCCACAAAAACGAAGTGTTCAAGTTCCTGCGCCCGGGCAAGGAAGAGAAAGGCTTTATCAAAGAGATTCGCGCCGATGGCAACATCAGCCTGAGCCTGCAGCCGGTTGGGCAAGAAGCGGCCTCCAGCCTGAACTCGAAGATTCTCGCCAAGTTGCGCGAAAACAACGGCACTCTGCCGGTCAGCGACAAAAGCGACCCGGCGGTGATCAGCAACTTGTTCGGTGTCAGCAAAGGCAACTTCAAAAAGGCCATTGGTGCGCTCTACAAGCAAGGTCAGATTGTGATTCACGCGGATCGCATTGAACTAAGCTGAGTGCGCTTTGTTCTTCTGTAGGAGCCGGCTCGCCGGCGACGAGGCCAGTGGTTTTCGTGGTGTCCTGTTGGATGCCATCGCTGGCAAGCCAGCTCCTGCAGAGGTCGCTTCAATGTCCAAGAAAACCCTGTTCGCTTACCTCGGCACCTTGCTTGCGTTTCTGGTGCTCGACGGCCTCTGGCTCGGCGTCCTCATGGGCCCGACCTACAAATCCCTGCTCGGCTCGCTGATGCTTGATCAGCCGCGCCTGTTCCCTGCCGTGGTGTTCTACCTGCTGTATGCCATCGGTTGTGTGGTGTTTGTGGTCCTGCCGAGCGGCAGTTGGCAGCGCGCAGCGCGGCTGGGAGCCCTGCTTGGCCTGGTGGCCTACGGCACGTATGACCTGAGCAATTGGGCGACGCTGCAGGGCTGGTCTGCTGGGTTGGCGCTCATGGACATGGCCTGGGGTACCGTCCTCACTGGCATTTGTTGCACGGTCGGGTACTTATGTGCACATCGGGTGCAACGATGATTGTGTACACGATTCATGTGCACCGTTGCTGAGCGGAGCCCTATCCGCTAGCGCTTCCTAAATTCCTTTGGAGCACCGTTCCAGAGGGATTGTGTGCCATTGGCACGCATTCTGCTGAACACCTCGTATACAAACCCCGCCGCCTCCCGTATGCACACTGCTACGGCAGCGCAGGCCGGTATTTCGAGGAGCCAAGCGATGACCGAACAATTGCCCAAAGGCTACAGCCCGCGCCTGTACAACCAGGACCTGGGCCCACTGCCGCAAAAGTGGACCTGGTACAACATCTTCGCCTTTTGGATGAGTGACGTGCACAGCGTCGGCGGCTACGTATTCGCCGCCAGCCTGTTCGCGCTTGGGCTGGCCAGTTGGCAGGTGCTGATCGCCTTGCTCGCGGGTATTTGTATTGTGCAGTTGATTGCCAATCTTGTCGCCAGGCCGAGCCAGCAAGCGGCGGTGCCGTATCCGGTCATCTGCAGGCTGGCCTTTGGCGTGTTCGGAGCAAATATTCCGGCGGTGATTCGCGGCCTGATTGCCGTGGCCTGGTACGGGATTCAAACGTACCTGGCGTCGAGTGCCTTGATCATCGTGGTGCTGCGTTTTTTCCCACAGATGGCGGTATATGCAGAGCCGCATTTTGCAGGCCTGTCCTACTTGGGCTGGTTCGGTTTCCTTAGCTTATGGGTATTGCAAGCGGCCGTATTCTGGGCGGGCATGGAATCCATCCGGCGCTTTATCGACTGGGCGGGGCCGGTGGTCTACGCGGTGATGTTTGCCCTGGCCGGCTGGATTGTGTGGAAGGCCGGCTGGGTAAATATCAGCTTTACCCTGGCGGAAAAATCCCTCTCGGGCTGGCAGGCTTTTGGGCAGGTGATCGTGGCGACGGCGCTGGTGGTGTCCTACTTCTCGGGGCCAACGCTGAATTTCGGCGATTTCAGCCGCTACTGCCGCAGCATGCACGACGTGCGTCGCGGTAATTTCTGGGGGCTGCCGGTGAATTTCCTAGCGTTCTCGCTGGTCACCGTCGTTATTGTGTCGGGCACCTTGCCAGTGTTTGGTGAAATGCTGCATGACCCGATTGCCACCGTTTCGCGTATCGACAACAGCATGGCCGTGCTGCTCGGCGCCTTTGCCTTCGTGACCGCCACCATCGGCATCAATATCGTCGCCAACTTCGTGTCGCCTGCGTTTGATTTCGCCAACGTCGCGCCGAGCAAAATCAGCTGGCGCGCCGGTGGGATGATTGCAGCGGTGGCGTCGATCTTCATCACCCCGTGGAACCTGTTCAACAACCCACTGATGATTCACTACACGCTGGATATTCTCGCGGCGTTTATCGGGCCGTTGTTCGGCATCCTGTTGGTGGACTTCTACCTGATCAAAAAACAGAAGATCGATGTGGACGCCTTGTTCGATGACAGCCCAAACGGGCGCTATTACTTCGACGGCGGCGTGAACTGGACCGCGGTCAAAGCCTTGGTGCCTGCGACGCTGGCGGGCGTCGCGATCACCTTCACCCCGGCGTTGCAGGGCATGGCCAACTTCGCCTGGTTTACCGGGTGCTTGCTGGGTGGGCTGTTCTTCCTGGTGCTGGCGCGGCGAGAACAGGTTCGCGTACCGGCGCCGCTGGTGGCTGGCTGACCGCGGCAGTAGGGCGCAGCAGCAGCGCGCCGGCTACCAGCAGGCCCGCGCCGGCAATCACCAGGGCCGGTTGCAGGCCGCCACTCAGGTGGCTGCTCACCGAGGCCAGCAGCGGGCCGCTCAATTGACCGATGGCGAAGCTGGCGGTCAGCAGCCCGGTGCTGCGCTGATAGCCGTGGGGCGCGACCTCACGCAGGCGCTGCATCACCAGCATCATGCACGCCAGGAACGGCGTACCGCAGAGCAAAACGCCCAGCGCCAGGCCCCAGCCGTTGCCCAGCAAGCAGGCAAACACGCCGGTCGCTTGCAGCCACAAGGTGGTCATCAGCCAGCGGCGGGTGGTGTGCGTGTTGTTGCGGCGCAAGCTCACGCCTACCACGCCAATGGCAGCCGCCAGACCAAAGCATGGCCAGAACAGATCCGCCTGCCAGGCGCCGTTGAATTGCGCGCTGGCCATCTGCGACAGAAAGGTGGCCGGAATGATGTAGCCCAGACCGTACAGAAAGTAGATCCAGCACAGGTGCGTGATGCTTTGATTGCTGCCGGAACGGGCAGTGTGTGCGACGGCGGGCATCGGCTGAGGCAAGAACGGCAGGATTGCCAGCAGCATGACCAACGCCACCAGGCCATACACCAGCCACAGCATGGCCGAGCTTTGTCCCAGCAGGTTAGAGCCCAAAGCCAGCAGACCGGTCAGCAAAATCCCCAGCCCCGGCCCTGCGAAAACCAAGGCTCCCAAGCGTGGACGGCCGGCGGCAATTGCCAGCGGTTGGCTCAAACTGGTGATCATCACCAACGCCCAGGCACTTGCGACACCCGTGCCGAAGCGCAGCAGCAGGTGCGGCCAAAACCCTTGCGCCCAGTACGAGGCCAGCGTCAGCAGTACGCACAACCACAACCCGCCGTACATCCGCCCCCGCACGTGGTGATGGCTGCGGGCGAAGATCGAATCCACCGCGCCAACGAAGTAACCCAAATAATTGGCGGCAGCGATCAGGCCTGCGCCGGTCAGGTCGATCTGCCCTTCGCTGAGCAGATGCGGCATCTGTGGCGTGAGGGCGAAGCGTCCAATGCCCATGGCCATCATCAGGGCGACAAAGCTGGCGAGTAAGCGAATCAGCGGTGACATGTTCTGGTTTCCTGCTAGCAAGCGAAGACCTTCAGGCTAAAGCGAATTGACTTTCTGTAAAAATGAATAATAGTGAGTAACTTGTTCAGTTTTGGAGAAAGGTATGGAGTTCAGTCAATTGCGGATTTTCCAGGCCGTGGCAGAAGAGGGCTCCATCACCCGCGCAGCCGAGCGCCTGCACCGTGTGCCGTCGAACCTGTCGACACGGCTCAAGCAGATGGAAGAGCAACTGGGGGTGGAATTGTTTGTGCGCGAGCGTCAACGCTTGCAGCTTTCTCCCGCCGGCAAAGTGCTGCTGGACTACAGCACTCGCCTGATTGCGTTGCACGATGAGGCCCACGGCGCCGTCCAGGGCGGGCAACCGGCCGGCGATTTTGTGTTGGGCAGCATGTACAGCACCGCCGCGATTCATTTGCCGAGGTTGTTGGCGCGCTATCACAAGGCTTATCCGATGGTGAACCTGCAGGTGCAGTCGGCGCCCAGCGGTGAACTGTTGGAAGGCTTGATCACTGGGCGACTGGATGCGGCATTGGTGGATGGCCCGCTGACCATCGCGACCTTGGACGGTGTGCCACTGTGCGAAGAGCGCCTGGTGTTGATCTGCGAGGCTGATCACCCGCCCGTGCGCGGGCCGCAGGATGTAGCGGGGCGCTCGGTGTTCACCTTTCGCCGCAGTTGCGCGTACCGCACGCGGCTGGAGACCTGGTTCTCCCACGAGCGCGTGGCCATGGGCCGGGCCATCGAGATTGAGTCCTATCAGGGCATGCTCGCCTGCGTGATCGCCGGTTCCGGTGTGGCATTGATGTCTGAATCCATGCTGGAGAGCCTGCCAGGCAAGGACAGCGTGTCCGTTCATCCCCTGACGGGGCCTTTTGCGACCGCAACGACCTGGCTGATGTGGCGAAAGGGTATGCTCGGCGCTAACCTCAATGCATGGATTGACCTGCAGCAGGAAGGCAAAGCCGAGTTATTGCAGGACACGCGCGCGATTGCTTGAACGATCCGTCAGGATTTGAATCAATTCAGTAATAGTTCGTTGTGGTTTCGTTCAAGCATTACGTAGGACTTAGGACTACTATCACTGTAGGAAAAGGCGACAAAACTCGCGCCGACCCGCATTACCCGCAAAGGGGGCAACCATGAAAGAGAAAATCCAAAACTGGCTCCATGACGTTGGCGTCGCGCTCGGACTGATCGAGCCTCCGTTGCAACCGGTGCCGATTCGCACGGATGACGAGCAGCGCCGGCCCCGTCGCAGATAAGCTCGGGTTCCAGCAGAATTCAACAGATGGGAGCGGGCTTGCTCGCGAAGGGGGTCTGTCAGTCAACGCACATGTTGGCTGACACACCGCCTTCGTCAGCAAGCCCGCTCCCATCGTTGTTTGTGGCAGGTAAAAAAAACGGGTGCGACATCCGACGTCGCACCCGCTGAAGAAACCGCTCTGATGCCGGTGCTGCCTTAAATTGCCCTAGCCGCCGCAGCCTGCGGGCGTCGCGACAACAAACTCACCCCAACAAAACTCACCAGCCCAACCGCCAGGCTGTAATAGATCGGCGTGTTCGCGTCCAAGCCATCCTTGAACATGAAGACCAGTGCCGTCACAAAGCCCAGGGTCATGGATGCGATCGCCCCCGAGGTGGTTGCCCGTTTCCAGAAAATCGCCCCCATCAGTGGGATCAGCATGCCACCCACCAACAAGTTGTAGGCAAGGGTCAGGGCGCTGATCACATCGTTGACCACCAGGGCGATACCCAGCACGGCAATGCCCGTCAGCATCGTGAACAAGCGGTTGATGTTCAGGCTCGATTGTTTGCCACCGCGCAAACGCGGCAGCAGGTCTTCGGTCAATACGGTGGAGGCGGCGAGTAAACCGGCGCTGGCGGTGGACATCATCGCTGCCAGTGCGGCGGCGATTACCAGCCCGCGAATGCCGTCCGGCAATGAAGCTTTGACGATAGCGGCGAAGGCATTGTTGACGTTGTCCAGATTCGGCAACAGCACATGAGCAGCCATGCCGATCAGCGCGCAGGCCAGGCCGTAGAGAATGCAGTAGAAGCCGGCGAAGGTGCCTGCATACTGCGCGACCTTTTCGTCACGGGCAGTGAACACCCGTTGCCAGATGTCCTGACCGATCAGGATGCCGAAAAAGTAGATCATGAAGTAGGTGATGATCGTGTCCCAGCCGATTTCGGTGAAGCTGAAATTCGACGCCGGCAACTTGGCCACCAGTTGATCCCAGCCGCCGACGCGGTACAGGCAGATCGGCAGCAGGATAAACATCAGGCCGACGGTCTTGATCACAAATTGCACAATGTCGGTAAGCGTCAGCGACCACATGCCGCCGATGGTCGAATACACCACCACCACGCCACCGCCCAACAGCACCGAGACCCAGAACGGCAGGCCGAACAGCACTTGCAGCACGGTGCCGATGGCCAGGATCGAGGTCACGCCAATCATCAACGCGTAGGCCAGCATGATCACCGCACTCGCTTGGCGGGCCATCGGGTTGTAGCGCTTTTCCAGCACCTGGGTGACGGTGAAGATCTTCAACTTCAGCAGTGGTTTGGCCAGGAACAGGTTCAACGCGATGATCCCGGCGCCCAGCGCAGCACACAGCCAGAAGCCGGAGATGCCGTGCACATAACCCAGGCGCACGGTGCCGACGGTGGACGCACCGCCCAATACCGTGGCGGCCATGGTGCCCATGTACAGCGACGGGCCCAGGTTGCGGCCGGCCACCAGGTAATCTTCGTGGGTCTTGGCGCGGCGCATGCCGTAATAGCCGAGCACGAGCATGCCGGCGGCGTAGATGAGTACGACGAATAAATCCAAAGCCATGACGGCGGGTCTCCGATTATTTTTTTAGGCTATTGAGGCGCTTTTTGTGGCCAGGGAATTTGCTCCCGTTGGGCTGCGAAGCGGCCCCTGGGGGCCATAAACAGCCGCCGGCTCCGGGAACAGGCGAAGCAAGCTCAGGTACACCACCGCGGCCAACCCCAGCGTCACCGGCAGGCTGATATCGATGCCGTCGGCCAGGTTGCCCAGCGGCCCGACAAACTGCCCCGGCAAATTGACGAAGCACAAACCCACCAGCGCACTCGGGATCCAGGCCCCGAGTCCGCGCCAGTTCCAGCCATGGCTGAACCAGTAGCGCCCGCCGGTTTCACCGCGAGTGAACACCTGCAAGTCGTCCGGGCAGTAGAAGCCGCGGCGCACAATCAGGCCGATGATCATCATCACCATCCAGGGCGTGGTGCAGGTGATGATCAGCACGGCGAAAGTCGACACGCTTTGCACCAGGTTGGCGGCGAAGCGTCCGATAAAGATGAAGGCGATCGACATCACGCCGATCAGCAGCGTGGCCTTGACCCTCGACAGCAGGCGCGGAAACACGCTGGACATGTCCAGGCCGGTGCCATACAGCGAGGTGGTGCCAGTGGACATGCCGCCGATCACCGCGATCAGGCACACCGGCAGGAAGAACCAGGTAGGCGCCACCGCCAGCAAACCGCCGACATAGTTATTGGTGGCGATGTAGTCCGGGGCCTTGATCGCCACGATGGTCGCCGTGGCCAGGCCAAACAGAAACGGAATCAACGTAGCGATCTGAGCCAGGACGACTGCCAGCATGATGCGCATTTTCGGCGTCTCACGCGGAATGTAGCGCGACCAGTCACCGAGGAATGCACCAAAGGAAATCGGATTGCTCATGGCCACCAGCGCAGCGCCGATGAAGGCCGCCCAAAAGCCGCTCTGGCCGAGGCCGACGGTGCCGGCGAAGTGGCTGTCGAAGGCGGGCGCAAACGCGAAGATGCCCAGCAGGAACAGCAGACTCGCCGCCCACACCGCGATGCGGTTGACCCACAGCATGAAGCGAAAGCCATAGATGCACACGGTGAGTACAAGCAAGGCGAACAGGCCGTAGGCCAGGCCCAGCGTCAGGTCGGTTTCCGGCAGGCCAATCAGCCGTTTCGCACCACCGACCAACGCATCGCCTGAACTCCACACCGACAGTGAGAAGAAGGCAATCGCCGTCAGCAGCGACAGAAACGAGCCGACAATGCGCCCGTGCACACCAAAGTGCGCGCCGGACGACACGGCATTGTTAGTGCCATTGATCGGCCCGAACAGGCCCATGGGCGCCAGGATCAGCGCGCCCACCAGCACGCCCAGTACAATCGCCCAGACGCCGGCCTGGAACGACAAGCCGAACAGCACCGGAAACGAACCCAGCACGGCGGTGGCAAAGGTATTGGCACCGCCGAAGATCAGTCGGAACAGATCCTTGGGCCCGGCAGTGCGTTCGTGGTCCGGGATCTGCTCGACCCCGTTGGTTTCTATCGTTCGAATACTTTTATCGTTGTTTTTATTATTCATGATCAGCTCCGATCACATTGGCTAAGGGGGCGGCAGCCCTTCCGGCATAGCGGACAAATGTTCGTGACAGGCCAGCCACAGGCCTTGTTTTTGTTGTGTGCCAGACCCTTGCCGTTTGAAGACAATGGTCTCGCGCTCCTGGCTAAAAAATTGCTCCCCGTTCATGCGCAGCTCGGTGGCCACGTCATGAATAAAAATCGCCACGTCACCTTGCAGGCTGACAAAGGCGTTGCTTGACGTGCAGGACAGCACCTCAAACCCCTCGTCCCGGCGCCAGTTTTCCCACAATGCCTGGTAGGCATCGCGGCTGAGCAGCGGCTGGGGGAGGGTGTAAAACACAAAGCTGGCATCGGCCGTGAACGCGCCGAAGTAGGCGGCGCGGTCATTGCGGGCGAAGGCCGAGACCAGTTCGGCCGCGGCGTGCAGCACCTCGCGCGTGCTCATCAGCGATGCGCCACGCCGGGCAGTACGCAGAGCATTTCGTACAGCAGGTTGGCGCCGAGCAGCGAGGTGTTGCCGGTGGTGTCGTAAGGCGGCGAAACTTCTACGAGATCGCAACCAATCAGGTCGAGGCCCTGGCAGCCACGGATGATCTCGATCGCCTGGATAGTGGTCAGCCCGCCGATTTCCGGCGTGCCGGTGCCTGGTGCCCAGGCCGGATCGATACCGTCGATGTCGAAGCTCAGGTACACCGGGCCGCCGCCGACTTTTTCACGCACTTCGGCCATCAGCGGCGCGAGGGAGTGGTGCCAGCATTCTTCAGCCTGAACCACGCGAAAGCCCTGTTTACGGCTCCAGTTGAAGTCTTCGGCGGTGTAGCCCTGGGCGCGCAGGCCGATCTGCACCACGCGGTCGCAATCGAGCAAGCCTTCTTCGACTGCGCGGCGGAAGGTGGTGCCGTGGGCGATTTTCTCGCCGAACATATGATCGTTGACGTCAGCGTGGGCATCGATGTGCACCAGCCCGACCTTGCCGTGTTTCTTGTGGATCGCCCGCAGGATCGGCAGGGTGATGGTGTGGTCACCGCCCAGCGTCATCGGGATCACGTTGTGCTCGAGGATCTCATCGTAGGCTTGCTCGATGATGCGCACGGCGTCGAGCAGGTTGAAGGTGTTGATCGCCACGTCGCCGATGTCGGCAACCGACAGGGAGTCGAACGGTGCGGCGCCTGTGGCCATGTTGTAAGGGCGGATCATCACCGATTCGGCGCGGATTTCCCGCGGCCCGAAACGGGTGCCGGCGCGCAGCGAGGTGCCGATGTCCAGGGGCACGCCGACGAAGGCGGCATCCAGGCCTTTGGCCGTTTGCAGGTGGGGAAGTCGCATCATGGTGGCGATGCCGGCGAAGCGCGGCATTTCGTTGCCGCCCAGTGGTTGGTGAAAAATCTTGTCCACAGGAGTGCCTCATCGTTGTTGTGGTTATTAGGGGCCGATTCTGCGAAAAGCCCAGGGCGGGAAGAATCGGCAGGGGCAAATACTTAGTTCAGATTTTTCTAAACTAACGCTTGGGGTAAACTCGGCTCAAATGTGGGAGCGGGCTTGCTCGCCAATTCGATGTGTCAGTCACGGCGGGTTCGATTGATCCACCGCCTTCGCGAGCAAGCCCGCTCCCACAGGTTGTATGTTTGCTTCTGGAGAACCCATGGCCAACGCCTTGCCCGACCTGAAACTCCTGCGCATCTTCGTCAGCGTCGTGCGCCACCAGGGGTTCGCCAACGCCCAGCACGAACTCAACCTGTCGACGTCGGCCATCAGCACTTATATGAGCCAGCTGGAGTCGGCGTTGGGTCTGGTGCTGTGCCATCGCGGGCGGGGCGGGTTCAGCCTGACCAGCAAGGGCGAGCTGTTCCATCAGGAAACCCTGCGCCTCTTGGGCGAATTGGAAGGCTTCGAGCAATACGCGGCAGCGCTCAAGGGCGAGTTGCGCGGCACATTGAAGCTGGGCGTGCTCGACTCCACCGTCAGCGACAAGGCGCTGCCGTTCGCTGAGGTGATTGGCGCCTACAGCCAGGAACACCCGGCCGTGCATTTGCACCTCTCGGTGATGAGCCCTTACGAATTGCAACTGG
The DNA here is from genome assembly GCF_963890955.1 of Pseudomonas sp. MF6747. NCBI lineage: Bacteria > Pseudomonadati > Pseudomonadota > Gammaproteobacteria > Pseudomonadales > Pseudomonadaceae > Pseudomonas > Pseudomonas sp. MF6747. The sequence goes on along the minus strand of NZ_CAWPSZ010000010.1, from coordinate 142,678 downwards.
GTGTGCAGGACAATCGCCTGGATCTGGCCATTGGCGCCTTTTCCAACCGCATGAGCGGGCTGATCTACATGCCGCTGTACCGCGAGCAACACTGGTTGTATTGCAGCACCCGCCATCCGTTGTTCAACGAACGGCGCATCCCCGAACAAGTGATCACCCAACAGCGCATGGTCGGGCGCGGCTACTGGAGCCAGGCCGAACTGGCGCGCCACGGCTTCAAACACAGCGCGGCAACGGTGGAAAGTATGGAAGCCCAGTTGATTCTGGTGCTGTCCGGCGCCTACATCGGCTACCTGCCCGAGCATTACGCCCAGGCCTGGGCCGACAAGGGCGACCTGCGCGTATTGCTGCCGGCGACCTTCGGCTATCAGGCACCATTTTCGATGATCATGCGCCGGGGCCGCAGCCGCGAGCCGCTGATCCAGACCTTCCGCGATTTACTCAAAGCCCAGCTCAACCAGGCCTGAAACCATGTCCCGACCCCAATGCTCCCGCTGCCTGCGGCCCATCACCCATTGCCTGTGCGCGCTGATCCCCAGCCTCGACAGCCGCACCCGCGTGTTGCTGCTGCAGCACCCGAGCGAGGTTAACCACGCGCTCAATACTGCGCGGCTGGCGGCGTTGGGGTTGAACAATGCGCAATTGGTGGTGGGTGAGGTGTTTGAGGATTTGCCGACCTTATTGAACCCGCCCGGCTACCAGGCGCGGTTGTTGTTTCCCGCTGAGGATGCGCAGCCTTTGCAGGCCTACACATCGACTGACGAACCTATATTGCTGGTGGTGCCTGACGGTACTTGGCGCAAGGCGCGCAAATTGTTGCACCTCAATCCATTACTGGCGGCGTTGCCTCGAGTCACCCTGGCCGAGGGTGCGGTGTCCCGTTACCGGCTGCGCAAGGCGCCAGGGCCGGGGGCGCTGTCGACGGTGGAGGCGATTGTGCAGGCATTGCAGGTGCTGGAGGTGCCGGCGTCTTTTGATGCATTGCTCACACCGTTTGAGGCGCTTATTGAGGGACAGATCTCTGCGATGGGCGAAGAGGTGTTTCGTAAAAATCATGGCAACGGGCAGTTGGGGTAACAGCGTCACCGACGCGTGGCCTTCGCAGGCAAGCCAGCTCCCACATTGATCTGCATTCGCCGCCGATTCTGCGCCGACCTCCGGCTACCTGCGGGCGCGGGCTTGCCCGCGATAGCGCCGTTGCAGGACACATCCTATTTACTTATTCCTATAAGCCATAAGCACCATACTTTGCGTGATATGGCGCGCCAGCCTTTCCCGGTATGATGTCCGCCCCCGCAGTCTGGATTGCGAATACGCCATGACCTTGCAGTACCCTACAATCGCCGATTGCGTCGGCAACACGCCCCTGGTCCGCTTGCAACGCATGGCGGGTGAAACCAGCAATACCCTGTTGCTCAAGCTCGAAGGAAACAACCCGGCCGGCTCCGTCAAGGACCGCCCGGCGCTGTCGATGATTGCCCGCGCCGAACTGCGCGGGCAGATCAAGCCCGGCGACACCTTGATCGAAGCCACCTCGGGTAACACCGGCATCGCCCTGGCCATGGCCGCGGCCATCAAGGGTTACAAGATGGTATTGATCATGCCCGACAACGGCAGCGCCGAACGCAAGGCGGCAATGACCGCCTATGGTGCTCAGCTGATCCTGGTCACCCAGGAAGAAGGCATGGAAGGCGCGCGCGACCTCGCCGAGCGCATGGCCGCCGAAGGCCATGGCGTGGTGCTCGACCAATTTGCCAACGGTGATAATCCGGAGGCGCACTACACCACCACCGGTCCGGAAATCTGGCGTCAGACCCAGGGCACCATCACCCATTTCGTCAGCTCGATGGGCACCACCGGCACCATCATGGGCAATTCGCGCTACCTCAAGGAGCAGAACCCGGCGATCCAGATCGTGGGTCTGCAACCGATGGAAGGCGCGGCCATCCCGGGCATTCGCCGTTGGCCCCAAGAATATCTGCCGAAGATCTACAACGCGACGCGTGTGGACCGCATCATCGATATGGCCCAGCGCGAAGCCGAAGACACCACCCGCCGTCTGGCGCGTGAAGAAGGCATTTTCTGCGGCGTGTCCTCCGGTGGCGCCGTGGCCGGTATGTTGCGTTTGTCCAGGGAAGTGGAAAACGCAGTGATCGTCGCGATCATCTGTGACCGAGGCGACCGTTACTTGTCGACCGGCATTTTCGACGAACCCAACTGATGGCCAAGCACGAGAGAGGCCTGCGCTTTCAACCGACGGGCGGCAGCCGAGCCCCGCAAATTCCGGTAGGCAAGAAGCAGCGTCTGACCATCGAGCGCCTGGCCAACGACGGCCGCGGCATTGTGTTCTTTGAAGGCCGCACCTGGTTTGTAAATGGCGCGCTGGCCGGCGAAGAGGTCGAAGCACGCGTATTGGGCGCCCACGGCAAAGTGGTCGAGGCGCGCACCGAGCGCGTGTTCACGGCCAGCGAGCTGCGCCGTCCGGCACCGTGCGCCCATTTTGGCCGCTGCGGCGGTTGCAGCGTGCAGCACTTGCCCCACGGCGAACAACTTGCCCTGAAACAGCGCATGCTCGCCGAACAACTGTCTCGCGTCGCCGGTGTCGAGCCGCAGGTGTGGGCCGCACCGTTGAGTGGCCCGGAATTCGGCTACCGCCGACGCGCCCGCGTGGCCGTGCGCTGGGATGCCAAGGCGAAAAAGCTTGAAGTGGGTTTTCGCGCGGTGGCCAGCCAGGACATTGTCGCCATTGATGATTGCCCGGTGCTGGTACAAGCCTTGCAACCGATCATGCAGCGTTTGCCGAACATGCTGCGCCGCCTGAGCAAGCCGCAGGCGCTGGGGCATGTGGAGTTGTTCAGTGGCTCGTCGATTGCCGTGCTGCTGCGGCACATGGCGCCGTTGTCCGAGGCGGACCTGCTGATCCTGCAAGAATTTTGCACCTTCCATGACGCGCAGTTGTGGCTGCATGGCGAAGGCCAGCCGGAGCCGGTCGAGACGGACTCGGCGCTGGGTTATCGGTTGGAACAATGGGATTTGGAGCTGGCTTATCGGCCCGGGGATTTTGTGCAGGTCAACGCCGGCGTCAACGCCGCGATGGTCGCCCAGGCCCTGGAATGGCTGGCGCCACAGCCCGATGAGCGGGTACTGGACTTGTTCTGCGGGCTCGGCAACTTCGCCTTGCCACTGGCCCGGCAGGTGCGTGAAGTGGTCGCGGTAGAAGGCGTGCAGACCATGGTGGACCGGGCGGCGCAGAATGCCGTCAGCAACAATTTGCATAATGTGCAGTTTTTTCAGGCCGATTTATCCCAGCCTTTGACTGACGCGGAGTGGGCCAAACAGGGCTTTTCTGCGGTACTCTTGGACCCACCCCGTGATGGAGCCCTGGAGGTTGTGCGCAAGCTCGCGACCCTTAAGGCCAAGCGTCTGGTGTATGTGTCCTGCAACCCGGCCACGCTGGCGCGGGACACGGTTGAGTTGGTCAAGCAAGGCTACCGGCTAAAACGTGCCGGGATCCTCGACATGTTTCCGCAAACCGCGCATGTCGAGGCCATGGCGTTATTTGAAGCGGGCTAGGATGCCCGTTTAATCCGACTGGCCTGCATTCTCCAGGGCCGTGACCTGCCAGGGAGTGTGTGTAAGCTTTATTCAGGTAAAGCAGGTCAGCGATGATTTTTGGCGCATTAAAGGTGCGTCGTAGGGAAGGTAAGCAAGATGGTACAGGTGAGAGCACACCAGCCGATCAACACCGACGGCAGTATCAATCTCGAGGCATGGCTGGATCATGCCGTCAGTGTCGACCCGGCACTGGACCGTGAAGCCTTGAAAGCAGCCTGCGAGTTCGCTCGTGAGTCTGAACAACAAGACAATGCGGCCAAAAACCTGTGGGCGGAGGGCACGTCAAGCTTTCGTACCGGGTTGGAAATCGCCGAGATCCTTGCCGATCTCAAGCTGGACCAGGATTCGCTGATTGCCGCCGTGCTCTATCGCGGCGTGCGCGAAGGGCACATTCCGTTGCCGACGGTCAGCCAGCGTTTCGGCGCGGTCGTGGCCAAACTGATCGACGGCGTGCTGCGCATGGCGGCTATCAGTGCCAGCCTCAGCCCGCGCCAGTCGATGGTGCTGGGTACCCAGGGCCAGGTCGAGAACCTGCGCAAAATGCTGGTGGCGATGGTCGACGACGTGCGCGTTGCGCTGATCAAGCTGGCTGAACGCACCTGCGCGATCCGTGCGGTGAAGACCGCCGACGACGAAAAGCGCAACCGGGTAGCCCGCGAAGTCTTCGACATCTACGCGCCGCTGGCGCATCGCTTGGGCATCGGCCATATCAAGTGGGAGCTGGAGGACTTGTCCTTTCGCTACCTCGAGCCCGATCAATACAAACAGATTGCGACGCTGCTGCATGAGCGGCGGCTCGATCGCGAGCGCTTTATCACCGACGTGATGGGCCAGCTGCGTTCCGAGTTGCAGGCCACCGGCGTGGACGCCGACATCAGCGGCCGCGCCAAACACATCTATTCGATCTGGCGCAAAATGCAGCGCAAGGGCCTGGCCTTCAGCCAGATCTACGACGTACGCGCCGTGCGCGTGCTGGTGCCGGAAATGCGCGACTGCTACACCGCGCTGGGGATCGTCCACACCTTGTGGCGGCACATTCCCAAGGAGTTCGACGACTACATCGCCAACCCCAAGGAAAACGGCTATCGCTCCCTGCACACTGCGGTGATCGGCCCCGAGGGCAAGGTGCTGGAGGTGCAGATCCGCACCCACGCCATGCACGAAGAGGCTGAACTTGGGGTGTGCGCGCACTGGCGCTACAAGGGCACCGACGTCAAAGCCGGGTCCAACCAGTACGAAGAGAAAATCTCCTGGCTTCGCCAAGTGCTTGAGTGGCACGAAGAACTCGGCGACATCGGCGGCCTTGCCGAACAGCTGCGGGTGGATATCGAGCCCGACCGCGTCTATATCTTCACCCCCGACGGCCACGCCATCGACTTGCCCAAGGGCGCCACGCCGCTGGACTTTGCCTACCGCGTGCACACCGAAATCGGTCACAACTGCCGGGGCGCCAAGATCAACGGGCGCATCGTGCCGCTCAACTACAGCCTGCAGACCGGTGAACAGGTCGAGATCATCACCAGCAAGCACGGCACGCCGAGCCGCGACTGGCTGAACCCGAACCTGGGCTACATCACCACGTCGCGGGCACGCGCGAAGATTGTTCACTGGTTCAAATTGCAGGCGCGCGACCAGAACGTCGCGGCCGGTAAAACCTTGCTCGAACGCGAGCTGGCGCGCCTGGGCCTGCCGCAGGTGGACTTCGACAAGTTGGCCGAAAAAGCCAACATGAAGATCGCCGAGGACATGTTCGCAGCCCTTGGCGCCGGCGACTTGCGCCTGGCGCAACTGGTCAATCTGGCGCAGCAACTGGTCGAGCCGGAGCGCGGCAGCGAGCAGCTGGAGCTGATCCCTCGCAAAGCCACCGGCTACAAACCGGGCAAGCGCGGCGATATCCAGATTCAGGGCGTGGGTAACCTGATGACGCAAATGGCCGGCTGCTGCCAGCCGTTGCCAGGCGACGCGATTGTCGGTTACATCACCCAGGGCCGTGGCGTGAGCATTCACCGCCAGGATTGCGCCTCGGTGCTGCAACTGGGCGGGCGCGAGCCGGAGCGGATCATCCAGGTCAGCTGGGGCCCGGTGCCGGTGCTCACTTACCCGGTGGACATCATCATTCGCGCCTACGACCGTTCCGGCCTGCTGCGTGACGTGTCGCAAGTGCTGCTCAATGAGCGGATCAACGTGCTGGCGGTCAATACCCGCTCGAACAAAGAGGACAACACGGCGTTGATGTCCCTGACCATCGAGATTCCGGGGCTGGACGCGTTGGGTCGGTTGCTGGGGCGGATTTCTCAGTTGCCGAACATCATTGAAACGCGGCGTAATCGCACACCATGAGCAGCTGGATGAGCGCGGATTAAAATGTGGGAGCGGGCTTGCTCGCGAAAGCGGTGTGTCAGTGCCGGATGCATTGGCTGACCTACCGCATTCGCGAGCAAGCCCGCTCCCACATTTGATCTTCAGCGTTCTCACCTCGGCGGAAAGAGACTGATGTATTCACTTGAAGACCTGCTGCACCTGATGAACCGCCTGCGCGACCCAAAGTACGGGTGCCCGTGGGACATCAAGCAAACCTACGCAACCATCGTCCCGCACACCCTCGAAGAGGCCTATGAAGTTGCCGACGCCATCGAGCGCGGCGACTTTGATCACCTGCAAGGTGAGCTGGGCGACCTGTTGTTTCAAGTGGTGTATTACAGCCAGCTGGCGCGGGAGGAGGGGCGTTTTGAGTTTGCCGGTGTGGTCGACAGCATCACCCGCAAGTTGATCCGCCGCCATCCTCACGTGTTTCCCACGGGTGATCTGTATGCGCCGCTGGATATTCCTCAGCTGAGCGAAGAGCAGGTCAAGGAGCGTTGGGAGCAGATCAAGGCTGAGGAGCGCGCGGAAAAGTCCGACGCGCCACAGCAGCTGTCCCTGCTTGATGACGTGCCCACGGCGCTGCCGTCGCTGTCGCGCGCTGCCAAATTGCAAAAGCGCGCCAGCCAGGTCGGCTTCGACTGGCCCGCCGCCTTGCCGGTGGTGGACAACGTGCGCGAAGAGCTGGATGAAGTGCTCGAAGCCATGGCCGATAACGACCCGGTGGCGATTGCCGATGAAGTCGGTGACCTGCTGTTTGCAGCGGTCAACCTGGCGCGGCACCTGAAGGTTGACCCGGAAGCTGCGTTGCGTGGCGCCAATGCCAAGTTCGAACGACGTTTCCGATTTATCGAGCAGGCATTGCGCGATACGCACCAATCCATAGAAGATTGCACCCTCGAAGCGTTGGACGCCCTGTGGGGTGAAGCCAAACGCCAGGAAAAGAATCTGTCCAGCTGCGGTTAAGCAGTTGCCTAAGTGAGTGAGCACCATGAGCCTTTCCCTTCGCGACCAGTTGCTTAAAGCAGGTCTGGTCAATCAAAAGCAGGCCAAGCAGGTCGGCAAAGAGAAACAGAAGCAGCAGCGCCTGGTCCACAAGGGCCAAGCCGAGGTGGATGACACCCAGGCACGCCTGGCCGCCGAGGCGCACGCCGAGAAGGTCAAGCGCGACCAGGAGCTTAACCGCCAGCAGCAGGAAAAAGCTGAGGCCAAGGCCCGCACGGCCCAGGTCAAACAATTGATCGAGACCTCGCGCCTGCCCAAGCTGACCACCGAGGACTACTACAACTTCGTCGATGACAAGAAGGTCAAGCGCCTGTCGGTCAACACGCTGATGCGCAACAAGCTGAGCAACGGCTCCCTGGCAATCGTGCACCATGGCGGCGGTTACGAGGTGATCCCGCGTGAGGCAGCGTTGAAGATTCAGGAGCGTGCGCCAGAGCGTATCGTGCAGCTCAATATCCTGACCGAAAGCCAGGTGCCGGATGAGGATGATCCTTACGCGGCCTACCAGATCCCGGATGATCTGATGTGGTAAGGCGTTAAAACACTCGGGCGTGCGAGGCGCGCCCAAGGCCAAAGCCTATAAACACAAACCCCGCTCAAAAGGCGGGGTTTGTGTTTATAGGCACCCTGGCTGCGTGGGGCTGGGGAGCCTAGTGGATTTCAGTATTCAGGAGCTTTGTGCCTGGCGTTTCATCTCTAGAGATTCGAGCTCGTTTTTATAATTGTGGGCTTCGCTCTCGTTGTGGAACATGCCGACCAGTTGGTCTTGTTGATGGACATCCCAGATGTGAATCCCATGGCCCAGTGCTTCGTGAGACATGTGTGCATCGTCGCGTTCAGTTACTTTTACAGTCATCTGCTTGCTCCAATCTCTGGTTGATCTGCGGCAAGTCGTCGCAGGCCTCTTTTATATGTTTTGTTAGCTTGCTAAGTAAACCGATTTTGCACGCAACAATTCATTGCACAAACTGCAACTGTCCCGCAGGCCGCGTAATCCGCGACATTGCGTCGCAGGCGCCTGAGTTTTATGACAAAAGTTTCATGTTCCTCTTAGGCTTTAGTCTTGTAGTGCTTGCTCCAAAGCTAGCGCAGGCAAGCCAGCTCCCACATGGAAACGCATTCCAATGTGGGAGCTGGCTTGCCTGCGATAGCGGTAGAACGCCCAGCACACAAACTGCAGGCGAAAAAAAGCCCCGCATTCAGCGAGGCTTGTTTTTCAGCTCATCAGCCGATCAGCTCCCTTTGACAGCCTTGCCGTCAACGGTGCCGTCCAGCAGCATGATGTTGTATTCCTTACCGTCGGTTTCCACCTGACGCAGGGCAACCAGGATGCCGCCCCAGTCCTTGGCAAACCACATCTGGGTGATGCGCTTGCTCTGGGAGGGGTCGCGCACGCGCTCAACCTTGATCGCATCAATGGCGCCGGCCTTGGTCTGGACCTTTTCCGGGCCGATCACGCGGAAGTCATAGGTATCGACGTCGGTGCCCTCGACCACGCGGTAGCTCATGCTTTTTTTGCCGGCGGCGACGTCGCGCTGCAGGGCAAGCTGATAAGTCGATTTGTCGAGCATGCCGCTTTCGAGCGTCACGTTGACCGGGTCCTTGTTTTCGAAACCGGTGACCTTGTTGGCCGCGTGGTCGAAATCCAGGTTAATCTTCTTCGCCTTGCCCAGGCCGCCGCGTTCGAAGCTGTAGCTCTTGGGTTGCAGTGCGTCCTTGTCGAACAGGATCACGCTGGTTTCGGTGAGGCTGGCGATCATCATGGAAGCCTTGAAGTTCAAGGTCCAGGTGCCATTGTCATTCTTGGTCAGGCTGCGTTCGGCCGAACCACTCATGGGCAACTGTTTCCAGTCGGCGGTGTAGCTGGCGGAGAAAGGGTGAAGGTCTGCTGCTTGCACGGCAGGCAAGGCGAACAGCGCAAAAGCGAAGAGCAAGGCGCGACGCATAAAATCTCCTAGGTTCGAATCAAGTGGCCGCTGGCCGCAAGTAATTGGCCGTCCAATAATGCACCGTGATCGCCAAGAATCAACCGCCCCTCGGCAAACCAGCGAACAGCCAGCGGGTAAATCCTGTGTTCCTGGGTGTGAACCCGTTGCGCAAGTGCCTGCGCTGAATCTGCAGACTCTACCGGAACCACTGCCTGTACGACCAGAGGGCCGCCATCGAGTTCCTCGGTCACAAAGTGCACGCTGCAGCCGTGCTCGCTGTCGCCGGCCTCAAGTGCACGTTGATGCGTGTGCATGCCTTTGTACTTGGGGAGCAGGGAAGGGTGGATATTGAGCAGGCGCCCTTCGTAGTGCCGCACGAAATTGGCGCTCAGAATGCGCATGAAGCCGGCGAGGACCACGAGTTTGGGGTTAAAGGCGTCGATCAGTTCGATCAAGGCGCTGTCGAAGGCCTCGCGGCCGTCAAAGGCCTTGTGATCCAGGGAGCGGGTTTCAATGCCCGCATCCCTGGCGCGTTGCAGGCCGTAGGCGTCGCTGCGATTGGAGATCACCGCAGCGATGCGCACCGGACTGTCGCCGGTGCGCGTGCTGTCGATCAAGGCCTGCAAGTTACTGCCGGTGCCGGACAGCAGCACCACGACATCACAGGTCTGAGACATCAATGGGCCTTGAGGTTCTTCAGTTCAACCTGAGCTGCGCCTTCCGGGGCAGTCGCGATCTGGCCGATGACCCAGGGCTGCTCGCCCGCTTCACGCAGAACGTTCAGCGCCGTTTCAACATGCTCTTGAGCCACGCAGATGACCATGCCGACGCCGCAGTTCAGCACGCGGTGCATTTCGGTCTCGTTGACGTTGCCTTTCTCTTGCAGCCAGTCGAATACCGCAGGACGCTGCCAGCTGGCCACGTCGACGATCGCCTGGGCGCCTTTTGGCAGAACGCGCGGGATGTTGTCCAGCAGGCCGCCGCCAGTGATGTGGGCCATGGCTTTGACAGCGCCGGTGTCCTTGATCAGCTTGAGCAGTGGTTTGACGTAGATGCGCGTCGGGGCCATCAGCAGGTCGGTCAGCGGCTTGCCATCGAGTTGAATGTTCTCGATGTCGGCACCGGACACTTCGATGATCTTGCGGATCAGCGAGTAGCCGTTGGAGTGCGGGCCCGAGGATGGCAGCGCGAGCAGGGCGTCACCGGCAGCGACTTTGGAACCGTCGATGATTTCGGATTTTTCGACAACGCCGACGCAGAAGCCGGCCAGGTCGTAGTCTTCGCCTTCGTACATGCCTGGCATTTCAGCGGTTTCGCCGCCGACCAGGGAGCAACCCGACAGTTCGCAGCCCGCGCCAATGCCGGTCACGACCTGGGTCGCGGTCTCAACGTTGAGCTTGCCGGTGGCGTAGTAGTCGAGGAAGAACAGTGGCTCGGCCCCGCACACCACCAGGTCGTTGACGCACATGGCAACCAGGTCGATGCCGATGCTGTCGTGCTTGTTCAGGTTCAAGGCCAGGCGCAGCTTGGTGCCCACGCCGTCGGTGCCGGAGACCAGCACAGGCTGTTTGTAGCCGGCCGGGATTTCGCAGAGGGCGCCAAAACCGCCCAGGCCGCCCATGACTTCGGGGCGCGCAGTGCGCTTGGCGACGCTCTTGATGCGTTCGACCAATGCTTCACCGGCGTCGATGTCTACACCGGCGTCCTTGTAGCTCAGGGAGGGTTGCTTGCTCATGATCCAGGCCTTTAGGGGGGATTTCTGGGTAACGACCGAGCTGGCGAAGGCTTTCATGAAGAGGCCCAGCCGTTGACGGTCTGCGAAGGCGCGCGATTTTATCAGGCTTGAGGGGCAGCGGCCATCCTCGGGCCGACGGGCAGGGCCATAAAGGTTAAAAAGCGCGGTTAAAAAATTGCTAATCGTCTCTGTGATGGCGCGTATTAAGGTATAGCCTTTAACCCGCTATCGTTATGACAGTACGAAAACTTACCGCGACCCTGTGAATGTTTTACCGGCTGCTGTGGTCACAGCCTGGCAAGCCGGGTTCACGCGGTCTGTTCCAGCCGCTAAATTTGTCGTTCGGGAATCTTCCATGCGTCTGTGTAAATTCTTCTTTGTAGGCTGCTTGTCGTTGGTCAGCCTGGCGAGTCATGCCGAAACCCTCAATGGCCTGTATCAAGTACTTGAACCGGTCAGCAGCCAGTCGCCCCAAGAGCGCGACCAGGCCACCCAGCGTGCCGTGCAAACCCTGGTGATCCGTTTGACTGGCGACGCCAAAGCTGCCGAAGGCCCGGGCCTGGCGGCGATTCGCAAAGATCCGCAGCAAATCATCAGCCAGTATGGCTACGACGCTGGTCCCCCAGAGAGCCTGCAAGTGGATTTCGACCCGGTGAGCACCGATCGCGCCCTGCGTGCAGCGGGCCTGTCGATCTGGGGCAGCAATCGGCCGTCGATTCTCGGCTGGTGGCTGAACGACTCCACCGAAGGCAGCAGCCTGGTGGGTGATGGTCAAGCCGTTGCCGGTGCCTTGCGCCGTGCGGCGCAACACCGAGGTTTGCCGTTGCGCCTGCCGCTGGGTGATCTGGATGAGCAGGTCGTCGCCACCGCGCCGAATCTGGAAAGCGCCGATGCCACGCCACTGCGTGCAGCCTCCGAGCGCTACGGTGCCGACGCGTTGCTCGCGGTGCACGCCCGTCAGGAAGGCAACCAGTGGCAGGCCAAATGGCGCCTGTGGTTGGGCGACAAAACTGAGCAAGGCACCGCGCAGGGCGCCGACACCGCTGCCGTGGCCGACGCCGTATTGCTGGCTGTCAGCCAAAAGCTGGCGCCACGCTTTGCGGTCAAGCCCGGCGTGAGCAGTGAACAATTGCTCGAAGTGCAGGGCATGAACCTGGAGCGCTACGCTGCACTGGGCCATCTGCTCGAACCTTTTGGTGGTCAGCCGCAGTTGGTCGACGGCACTCGCATTGTGTACCGCGTCAACGGCAGTGCTGATCAATTGCGTACCCAGTTGGGCCTGGCCAAGTTGCAGGAAGTGCCTGCGGGCGAAGCTGCTGTTCAGCCGCCGGTGGCGGAGGGTGCGCAGGCGCCCGCAGCACCTGAACCTCAGGCGCAGCTGCGTTTTCGGTGGTAACTGTTCTTCCTATATAGATAGAAGCAAATAATGGAGTGGTTTATGGCGGATACGCGTCGTTGGGTGTGGCTTGGCGGGATTGTCCTGCTGTGCGTTTTTGTGTTCTTGCTGCATTCGATCCTGACGCCGTTCCTGGTCGCGCTGCTGCTGGCTTACCTGTTCGATCCCGTGGTGGATCGCCTGGAGAAGGCCGGCCTGTCGCGCACCTTGGGGGTGGTGGCGGTGTTTGCCTTGTTCACGTTGATCATCACCGCGCTGGTATTGGTGCTGGTGCCGATGCTGGCCAAGCAACTGTTTCGCCTGTATGAACTGGCGCCGCAGATGCTTGACTGGCTGCAGCACACGGCAATGCCGTGGGCGCAGGCCAAGCTGGGGTTGGCGGACGGCTTCTGGAAGTTCGACAAGGTCAAGGCGGCGATCAGTGACCACATGGGCCAGACCACCGACATCGTCGGTGTCGTGCTCAGTCAGGCCACGGCGTCCAGTTTGGCGTTGATCGGTTGGTTGACCAACCTGGTGCTGATTCCGGTGGTGGCGTTCTACTTGCTGCGTGACTGGGACATCATGATGGCCAAGATCCGCAGCCTGCTGCCGCGCAACAACGAGGAGCGCATCGTCTCGCTGGCGGAGGAGTGCCACGAGGTGCTGGGCGCGTTCGTGCGTGGCCAGTTGCTGGTGATGCTCGCGCTGGGAATCATCTACGCCGCGGGGTTGATGGCGATCGGCCTGGAGCTGGGCCTGTTGATCGGCTTGATTGCCGGTCTGGCTGCCATCGTGCCGTACATGGGCTTTGTGATCGGGATTGGCGCGGCGCTGGTGGCGGGGTTGTTCCAGTTTGGCGGCGACCTGTACCCGATGCTCGGGATTGTTGCAGTCTTTATGGTCGGCCAAGCCCTTGAAGGGATGGTGTTGACGCCCTTGCTGGTGGGCGACCGGATCGGCCTGCACCCGGTGGCGGTGATCTTTGCGATCCTGGCAGGCGGTGAGCTGTTTGGCTTTACGGGCATCCTGCTGGCGCTGCCGGTGGCGGCGGTGATCATGGTGCTGGTGCGCCATGTGCATGATCTGTACAAGGATTCGGATGTGTACACCGGGGTCGAAGACCCCGATCTGTAACCGCTTCGTCACAAACCCGGCCCAGGCCGGGTTTGTTGTTTCTACGGGCGGGGTGTCAAACAATTTGCGCAAATCGCCCAAGTTAACGCAAACCTTTGATTTTGCTTGTGGTCTGCTGCATTGTGCGCCCGGCGTCACGGGTATAAACTTTGCAAACTTTACACAGAGGCCACTAACGGTTCGTTTGGAGCCGTTCAGTCAGCATGAAACCGATTCAGCTGCCCTTGGGTGTGCGTCTGCGTGACGACGCCACCTTTATCAATTACTACCCAGGCGCCAATGCCGCTGCACTCGGCTATGTCGAGCGGCTTTGCGAAGCCGACGCCGGGTGGACTGAAAGCCTGATCTATCTGTGGGGCAAGCACGGCGTGGGGCGTACCCACCTGTTGCAGGCGGCGTGCCTGCGCTTCGAGCAAATGGGCGAACCGGCGGTTTACCTGCCGTTGGCGGAGTTGATGGACCGTGGTATCGGCATCTTCGATCACCTGGAGCAATACGAGCTGGTGTGCCTGGATGATTTGCAGGCCATCGCCGGCAAGGCGGATTGGGAAGAGGCGCTGTTCCACCTGTTCAATCGGCTGCGTGACAGTGGCCGGCGCCTGTTGATCGCCGCGTCTACCTCGCCGCGTGAACTGCCGGTGAAGCTGGCCGACCTCAAGTCGCGCCTGACCCTGGCACTGATCTTCCAGATGCGCCCATTGTCCGACGAGGACAAATTGCGCGCCCTGCAATTGCGTGCATCCCGTCGCGGCCTGCACCTTACCGACGAAGTCGGGCATTTTATTCTCACCCGCGGCACCCGCAGCATGAGTGCATTGTTCGATTTGCTCGAACAGCTCGATCAGGCCTCGCTGCAGGCTCAGCGCAAGCTGACCATACCCTTCCTCAAAGAAACCCTCGGCTGGTAGCCAGCCCTTGTATTGCGCGGCTTCCGGCAAATTTCAGGCGCCAGAAAACCTGCGTTTGGGCCGCTTTGGCCACGCAAAAGGCGTGTAATGGGTGTTAAGCGGTTAGATGTCATCGTTCAAACAAGAAGTCACTTAGATCACGATTGAATTTGCAAATCGATGTGATAGTGGGCATAGTCTCGACTTCTTTACATACCAGCCACGGTCGTGCCCATGCTAAATCGCTTCGCACCCCTCGTGCCTCTCGCACTCGTTACCCTGTTGTTTGGTTGCGCCACCCACACTCAAAACGTGGCTGAGCAGCAAAAACCAGCACAACAGTCCCAGGCAAAATTCGTTGCAACGCAGTCTTCCACTGTTTACGAGGAAGAAGTTGCAACTGAAAAAGAACTCGCCGACTTCGCCGGCAGCAAGCCTTACCAGCTTCCAGTTCTGGCCGACAGCATTCTTGAACGCGGCATGTCCCTGATCGGTACCCGTTACCGTTTCGGCGGTACCTCTGAAGCCGGTTTCGACTGCAGCGGCTTCATCGGCTACCTGTTTCGTGAAGAAGCCGGCATGAACCTGCCTCGCTCGACCCGCGAAATGATCAACGTGGATGCACCGTTGGTCGCACGCAACAACCTCAAGCCCGGTGATCTGCTTTTCTTTAGTACGGCGGGCCGTGGTCGTGTCAGCCACGCCGGTATCTACTTGGGCGATAACCAGTTTATTCACTCCAGCAGCCGTCGCAGTGGCGGTGTCCGCGTCGACAACCTGGGTGACAGTTACTGGAGCAAAACCTTCATCGAAGCCAAGCGTGCACTCGCCATGGCCCCGACGACGGTTACCGCTAGCAAGTAAAGTTAAAGTGATACTTGAAGTTTGACGTGTAAGCGCTAGAATCCCTGGATATTGTTGTAATCCGTTCGCGCGAGCTTTGCTTGCGCGTTCTGGTTTTCAGCGTTCGGCAGCGAAAAGCCGCATCCAGACCAGGATTGTTCTGCCCATGTCGACCTCAGCCCGCCTCATTCTTCTTGTTTGCGCCGCGCTCCTCAGCGCCTGCGCAAGCCATCCACCGCCGCCCGCTCCCGTAGTAGTCAAGCCTAAGCCGGTGTTCAATTACTCCACGCAAAATTTCTCGCCGGCCGCCGAAGACGTGCTCTTCCGTGCGCTGGGCCTGGTGGGCACGCCTTATCGCTGGGGCGGCAACACGCCGGACTCCGGGTTTGATTGCAGCGGCCTGATCGGGTTTGTCTACCGTGACGCTGCGGGCATCAGCCTGCCGCGCACCACCCGTGAATTGATCGTGATGCGTGCCCAGGACGTGAGCGAAAATAACCTGCAGACCGGCGACCTGATTTTCTTTGCCACTGGCGGCGGCTCACAAGTGAGCCACGCGGGTATCTACGTGGGCGAAGGGCGATTCGTGCATGCACCGCAGACCGGCGGCACGGTGAAGCTGGATACGCTGTCCAAAGCCTATTGGCAAAATGCCTACCTGAGCGCCAAGCGCGTGTTACCGGCGAATCTGGCGCGCAACCCGTAAGGCGCGTGCAGATCCCGATGTGGGAGCGGGCTTGCTCGCAAAGGCGGTGGATCAGTCGATACGCCTGATGGCTGACACTCCGCTTTCGCGAGCAAGCCCGCTCCCACATTGGTTTGCGCTGTACCCGAGATCGGCTATTTGGCTGCCGACACCCGCCACACCTTATTCCCTACGTCGTCGGCTACCAGCAAATCTCCCTGCTGATCAATCACTACGCCGACCGGTCGGCCCATGGCTTTCTCATCGCTGTTGAGAAACCCGGTCAGCACATCCACCGGCTGGCCTTTGGGTTGGCCGCCTTCGAACGGCACGAAGATCACCTTGTAGCCACTGTGCGGTTTGCGGTTCCACGAACCGTGCTGGCCGATAAACGCGCCGTTGCTGAACTGCGCCGGCAGTTTGCTGCCCTCGGCGAAGGTCAGGCCCAATGACGCGGTGTGCGGCCCCACGGCATAGTCCGGAGCGATGGCCTTGGCGACCAGGTCCAGGTTCTGCGGCGTGACGCGCACATCCACGTGTTGCCCGTAGTAGCTGAATGGCCAGCCATAAAACGCGCCATCCTTGACCGACGTGATGTAGTCCGGCACCAGGTCGCTGCCGATCTCGTCGCGTTCGTTGACCGCCGTCCACAGCTTGCCGCTCTGCGGTTCCCACGCCATGCCGTTGGGGTTGCGCAGGCCGGAGGCGAAAATACGGTGTTGGCCTGTGGCACGGTCGACTTCCCAGATCGCCGCGCGGCCTTCCTCGGCTGCCAGACCGTTTTCGCCGACGTTGCTGTTGGAGCCGACACTCACGTACAGCTTGCTGCCGTCCTTGCTGGCCACCACGTTTTTCGTCCAGTGGTGGTTGATGCTGCCACCCGGCAGGTCGACCACCTTGGTGCCGGCGGCCTTGATCGCGGTTTCGCCCGGCTGATAAGGGAAGCGCAGCAGTTTGTCCGAGTCCGCCACGTACAGGTCGTTGCCGACCAGGGTCATGCCGAACGGCGAGTTGAGGTTCTCCAGGAACACAGTGCGGGTCTCGGCCACGCCATCGTGGTCGGCATCGCGCAGCAGGGTGATGCGGTTCGGGCTCGGCACGGCGGCACCGGCGCGCCCCATGACCTTCTCCATCACCCAGCCGCGAATACCCTTGGCGTCATCCGGCTTGGGCGGCGCGTTGGTTTCCGCCACCAGCACGTCGCCGTTGGGCAATACATACAGCCAGCGCGGGTGATCCAGGCCTTCTGCAAACGCCGCGACCTGAGTGCCGGCGGCAGCTGTCGGCTTCGCGCCGTCTGGCCAGCCAATCGCCGGGGCGATGTTCACCGTGGGGATCAGGGTTTTGTTTGGCTCCGGCAGCTTGGGTGAAGGCCCGGTGCCGTCGGACACCTGCAGAGTAGAGCTTTCACCGCAGGCGGCGAGGGTGCCTGCGAGCATGATCAGTAAGGCAAGTCTGGTTTTATGCATGGTTTTCTCCTTGATACCTGTAAGGGTAGAGGCGTTTGCCGGTCCGATCGTTCAAGTGCAAGGCCGGCTTTAATTGACGCTCCACCCCCAACCCACTAACCTTCGCGGCTTGTTCCAGGTGCTCTGTGACCTGTGGGTCGACAGAGTGAAACAGGGAAGCCGGTGAGTGAGCGCACTTGTACACAGTGCTGCCGCGATTCCGGCGCTGCCCCCGCAACGGTAAATGAGTCAAGACGGTGCCTTTTGCCACTGTATCCGCGTGATATGGGAAGGCGCGCCGTCGGCCTGCTCGCTCGCTGAGCAAGCGCCACTCATGAGCCCGGAGACCGGCCTGGATCATCCAACAGCATCACGGTGGGCGATGCTTGGCTGTCTGTGTGTCTATTTTCCTGCCCGCCGTTTTTTGTCCAGCCCCAACGGAGAGCTGCCATGACCGATTCCCCCGACCGCGACGAACGCCACCTGGCGCGCATGCTGCGCAAAAAAGCCGTGATCGATGAACGCATCGCCAATTCCCCGAACGAATGCGGCTTGTTGCTGGTATTGACCGGCAACGGCAAAGGCAAAAGCAGCTCGGCGTTTGGCATGCTCGCCCGCGCCATGGGCCATGGCATGCAGTGTGGCGTGGTGCAGTTCATCAAGGGGCGCAACAGCACCGGCGAGGAGTTGTTCTTCCGTCGCTTCCCCGAGCAAGTGCGCTTTCACGTGATGGGCGAAGGCTTTACCTGGGAAACCCAGGACCGCCAGCGCGACATCGCCGCCGCCGAAGCCGCCTGGGCAGTTTCGCGCCAATTGCTGCAAGACCCGTCGATCGGCCTGGTCGTGCTGGATGAGCTGAACATCGCCCTCAAGCACGGCTACCTTGATCTGGACCAGGTACTCAGCGACCTGCAAGCCCGCCCGCCAATGCAGCACGTGGTGGTCACCGGCCGTGGCGCCAAGCCCGAGTTGATCGAAATGGGCGACACCGTCACCGAAATGGGCATGCTCAAGCACGCGTTCCAGGCCGGTATCAAGGCACAGAAGGGCGTCGAACTTTGAACCAGCCCCGTCATTGCCCGGCCGTACTGATCGCCGCACCGGCATCCGGCCAGGGCAAAACCACCGTCACCGCGGCGCTGGCGCGTTTGCACCGCAACCTGGGACGCAAGGTGCGCGTGTTCAAGTGCGGGCCGGACTTTCTCGACCCGATGATTCACGAGCGCGCCAGCGGTGCGCCGGTGTACCAGTTGGACATGTGGATGGTCGGCGAGCAGGAAAGTCGCCGTTTGCTGTGGGAAGCGGCGGGCGAAGCTGACCTAATCCTGATCGAAGGCGTGATGGGCCTGTTCGACGGCACGCCCTCCAGCGCCGACCTAGCGCGGCACTTTGGTGTGCCGGTGCTGGGCGTGATCGACGGCACCGCCATGGCCCAGACCTTCGGCGCGCTGGCCTTGGGCCTGGCGCGCTATCAGCCGGACCTGCCGTTCGCCGGCGTGCTGGCCAACCGCGTTGGCACCCTGCGCCATGCGCAATTGCTTGAAGGCAGCCTCACTGAAGGCCTGCGCTGGTACGGCGCGTTGTCGCGTGAAACCGGCATCGAGTTGCCCAGCCGCCACCTGGGCCTGGTGCAAGCCAGCGAATTGAATGACCTCGATATGCGCCTGGACGCCGCCGCCCAAGCCCTGGGCAGCAGCTGCGAAGTCGCCGTGCCGCCACCGGTGACGTTCGCCGCGCCCGAAGTGATCGAGGCCGAGCCGCTGCTGGCGGGCGTGCGCATCGCCGTGGCCCGCGACGAAGCCTTTGCGTTTACCTACGGCGCCAGCCTCGACCTGCTGCGCGCGATGGGCGCCGAATTGCGCTTCTTCTCGCCGATTCACGATAGCCAATTGCCTGAGGCCGACAGCCTCTACCTGCCCGGTGGCTACCCGGAATTGCACCACCAGGCGCTGTCGGAAAACACCCCGATGCTTAACGCCATTCGCGCGCATCACGCGGCAGGCAAGCCGTTGCTCGCCGAGTGCGGCGGCATGCTCTACCTGCTGGACTCGCTGACCGATGTCGACGGCACCCGTGCCGAATTGGTTGGCCTGCTGCAGGGCGACGCGGTGATGCAAAAGAAGCTGGCGGCGCTGGCTTTGCAAAGTGTCGAGTTGCCGGAAGGCGTGCTGCGCGGCCATACCTATCATCATTCGCTGACCAGCACCGAATGGGCGCCGATCGCCCGAGGCTTGAGCCCTAATGGCGGGCGTGGCGCCGAAGCGGTTTACAGGCAGGGGCGGATGACGGCTTCCTACGTGCACTTTTATTTCCCCTCCAATCCGGCGGCGGTGGCTGCATTGTTTGCGCCTAGCCCTGAGACCGCTATCGCGGGCAAGCCCGCTCCCACAACTGACCGAGTTGAAACTCAATCCAATGTGGGAGCGGGCTTGCTCGCGAAGAGGCCATGACGGACAACGCCTTCCCCCAAGCCGAACGCGACGCCGTCTACCGCGCCATCGCCGAACGCCGCGACATGCGCCATTTCATCGGTGGCAGCGTGGCCCCCGAGTTGCTGCAACGCCTGCTCCAGGCCGCACACCAGGCGCCCAGCGTCGGCTTGATGCAACCGTGGCGATTCATCCGAATCAGCGACCGCGCGCTGCGCGGCCAAATCCAACAGTTGGTGGAAGAAGAGCGCGTGCGCACCGCCGAGGCCCTGGGCCAGCGCTCCGACGACTTCATGAAGCTCAAGGTCGAAGGCATCCATGACTGCGCCGAAGTGCTGGTGGCCGCGCTGATGGATGATCGCGAGCGCCACATCTTTGGCCGGCGCACCTTGCCGGAAATGGACATGGCCTCGTTATCCTGTGCAATCCAGAACCTGTGGTTGGCCGCCCGCGTCGAAGGCCTTGGGATGGGCTGGGTTTCGTTGTTCGAACCCCAGGCCCTGGCCGATCTGCTGCGGCTGCCGGCGGGTGCAAAGCCCTTGGCGGTGTTGTGCCTGGGCCCGGTGGCCGAGTTCTACCCGGCACCGATGTTGCAACTCGAAGGCTGGACCGAGCCTCGGCCGCTGAGTGACATGGTGTATGAGAATGTGTGGGGAGTGAGTCAATGAGTGTGGCCTTGCTGTGTGTCGCTGCGGTGGCGCTGGATGCGCTGCTGGGCGAGCCCAGGCGCTGGCATCCGCTGGTGGCGTTCGGCAACTTTGCCGGGCGTATCGAGCAACGTTTCAACAGCGGCGGCCGCGGGTGGCGCAGCCATGGCGTGACCGCCTGGTTTATCGCGGTGGTGCCGCTGACGTTGCTGGCCACCGTGCTGTCGTGGGCGCCGTATATCGGCTGGGTGCTGGAGATTCTGGCGCTGTACATGGCGCTGGGCATGCGCAGCCTTGGCGAGCACGTGCTTCCAGTCGCCCAGGCGTTGCGCAGCGGTGACCTGGAAGAAGCGCGTAAACGCGTGAGCTACCTCGTCAGCCGTCAGACCAGCGAACTGGACAGCACTGAAGTCGCGCGCGCTGCGACTGAATCGGTGCTCGAGAACGGCAGCGATGCGGTGTTCGCCGCGCTGTTCTGGTTTGTCGTGGCCGGCGTGCCCGGCGTGGTGCTTTATCGCCTGAGCAACACCCTTGATGCCATGTGGGGTTATCGCAACGAGCGCTTTGAGCGTTTCGGCTGGGCGGCGGCAAAAATCGACGATGTGCTCAACTACATTCCTGCGCGTCTGGTGGCGTTGACCTACGCGGTACTCGGCAAAACCCGCCTGGCGCTTAAATGCTGGCGCACCCAGGCACCGACCTGGGACAGCCCCAACGCCGGGCCGGTGATGGCGGCCGGTGCGGGCGCTCTGGGTGTTGAATTGGGCGGGGCGGCGATTTATCACGGCGAGCTGCATCAGCGTGCGCAGTTAGGCGAAGGCCCGGCGGCCGATGCCGACGCCATCGAGCGTGGCTGGCAACTGGTGCAGCGCGGCGTATGGTTATGGCTGTTGATCCTGTGCGCGGGGGCGCAATTTTATGCTTGAGCACGGTGGCCGGCTGCGTAAGGCAGTGATTGAGTACGGGATTGCCGAGGCGGACTGGCTCGACCTGTCCAGCGGCCTGGCGCCCTGGCCGTGGCCGATTCCCGAGATTCCGCTGCGGGCCTGGGCGCGATTGCCGGAAACCGACGACGGCCTGGAAAAGGCCGCCAGCGAGTACTACGGCGCCGCCCACGTGTTGCCGGTGGCGGGTTCCCAGGCGGCGATTCAGTTGCTGCCGCGCTTGCGTCGCTCCGGCAAGGTCGGCGTGTTGTCGCCGTGTTATGCCGAACACGCCGAAGCCTGGCGCCGCGCCGGTTACGTGGTGCGCGAAGTGCAGGAGCAGGAAGTCGACTTTTTTCTCGACGGCCTCGACGTGCTGGTGGTGGTCAATCCGAATAACCCCACCGGCCTGAGTCTGCCGCCGCAGCGCCTGCTCGATTGGCACTCACGGCTGGCCCAGCGTGGCGGCTGGCTGGTGGTGGACGAAGCGTTCATGGACGTGACCCCGCAATTGAGCCTCGCCAGCCAGGCCCATCAAGTCGGCCTGATTGTGTTGCGCTCATTCGGCAAGTTCTTTGGCCTGGCCGGTGTGCGCCTGGGCTTTGTGCTGGCGGAACGCAAGCTGCTCAAGCTGTTGGCCGAACAGCTTGGCCCGTGGGCAGTCAGTGGGCCGACGCGGGTGCTTGGCCAGGTGTGCCTGCGCGATACGGCCGGGCATGCCGAGCAGCGTCATCGCTGTATCGAGGCTGGCCAGCGCTTGTTTGCGCTGCTTGAGCGGCACGGTTTTGAGCCCCAGGGCGGCTGCGCGTTGTTCCAATGGCTGATCACCCCGCACGCCGAACGCCTGCACGAATTCATGGCCCAACGCGGCATTCTGCTGCGCCTGTTTGCCCACGACAGCAGCCTGCGCTTCGGTCTGCCCGACACTGAGGCCGATTGGTTGCGACTCGATGAGGCCCTGGCCGCTTACAAGGACGCCGCATGAGTACGTTGATGGTGCAAGGCACCACGTCTGACGCCGGTAAAAGCACGCTGGTGACCGCGCTGTGCCGTTGGCTGGTACGCCAAGGCATTGGCGTGGTGCCGTTCAAACCACAGAACATGGCACTCAACAGCGCCGTCACCGCTGAGGGCGGCGAAATCGGCCGCGCTCAGGCCGTGCAGGCCCAGGCCGCCAATCTGGCGCCGCACACCGACATGAACCCGGTGCTGCTCAAGCCCAACAGTGACACCGGCTCCCAAGTGATTATCCATGGCCGTGCCGTGACCAGCATGAACGCCGTGGCCTATCACGACTACAAGGCCATCGCGATGCAGGCGGTGCTCGCCTCCCATGCACGGTTGAGCGAGGCCTACCCGGTGGTGATGGTGGAAGGCGCGGGCTCCCCGGCGGAGATCAACCTGCGCGCCAATGACATCGCCAATATGGGCTTCGCCGAGGCGGTGGACTGCCCGGTGTTGTTGATCGCCGATATCAATCGCGGCGGCGTGTTTGCGCATCTGGTCGGCACCCTCCAATTGCTGTCGCCGACCGAGCAGGCACGGGTCAAAGGCTTCATTATCAATCGCTTTCGCGGTGATATCGCGCTGTTGCAGCCGGGGCTCGATTGGCTCGAAGCGCGCACCGGCAAGCCGGTGGTGGGCGTGTTGCCCTACGTGATGGACCTGCACCTGGAAGCCGAAGACGGCATTGACCAACGTCAGATCGACAAGGCCGCCCAAGTACTCAAGGTGGTGGTACCGGTGTTGCCGCGCATCAGCAACCACACGGATTTTGACCCGCTGCGTTTACATCCCCAGGTGGATTTACAGTTTATCGGTCCAGGCCAGGCCATTCCGGCTGCCGACCTGATTATCCTGCCGGGCTCCAAAAGCGTGCGCAGCGATCTGGCCTATTTGCGCGCCAACGGCTGGGACACTGCCATTGCGCGGCACTTGCGCTATGGCGGCAAGGTCCTGGGGATTTGCGGCGGCCTGCAGATGCTCGGCGAGCAGGTGCATGACCCGCTCGGCCTGGAAGGCTTGGCCGGTTCCAGCGAGGCTCTGGGCTTACTGGCGTTCAGCACGACGCTGGAACAAGAGAAACAATTGCGCAATGTGCGCGGACGGTTGCTGCTGGAGGACGCCGAGGTCAGTGGTTATGAAATCCATGCCGGCGTGACCTCCGGCAGTGCCTTGTCGAACGCTGCCGTGCTGTTGGATGACGGCCGCCGTGACGGTGCCCTGAGTGAAGACGGTCAGATTCTTGGCACCTATCTGCACGGCGTGTTCGAAACCCCGGCGGCGTGCAGTGCTTTACTGCGTTGGGCTGGGCTGCAGGATGTACAAGAGGTGGATTATCACGCCCTGCGCGAGCGCGACATTGAGCGCCTGGCGGACCTGGTGGAGAACCATCTGGACACTGAACTGTTGCGCAAGCTATGCGGGATCTGACGGTGTACACCCAATCCCCCATCAGCTGCCGGCTCGCCTGCGAGGGCGCCCGGCCAGCCAACCCCGGTTCAACTGTTGCACCGCTTCTTAAAGGTTGGAGCGGGCTGGCTCGCGAATGCGGTGTTTGGGTGACAAATCGGCGGCCTGACACACCGCGTTTGCGAGCAAGCCCGCTCCCACACGGGCCAGTGCCCGCCTCACACTGTCAGCCGGCCAACACAGGTGCCTTCCCATGTATCAACTGATCCTAGGCGGCGCCCGTTCCGGCAAGAGCCGCCTCGCCGAAAAGCTGGCGAGTGACTGTGGCTTGCTTGTCACCTACATCGCCACCAGCCAGCCGCTGGACGGCGAGATGAACGAGCGCGTCGCACTGCATCGCCAGCGCCGTCCCGATCACTGGGGGCTGATCGAAGAACCCATCGAGCTGGCGCGTGTATTGCGCGAAAGCGCCGCCGCCGACCGCTGCCTGCTGGTGGATTGCCTGACCCTGTGGCTCACCAATTTGTTGATGCTGGAGAACCCGGCACGCCTGGCGTTCGAGCGCGATCAACTGCTGCAAACCCTGGCCTCGCTGCCGGGTGAAATCATTTTTGTCAGCAACGAAACCGGAATGGGTGTCGTGCCGCTGGGCGAATTGACTCGCCGCTATGTGGATGAAGCCGGTTGGCTGCATCAAGCCTTGGCCGAGCGGTGTCAGCGTGTGGTCCTGACCGTCGCCGGCCTGCCCCTGACTTTGAAAGGTACTGCGTTATGACTGACTCCTGGTGGCTCAACCCCTGTAAGGCCGTCGACACTTCGGCGCATGAACACGCGCTGGCTCGTCAGCAGCAACTGACCAAGCCAGCCGGCTCGCTCGGCCAGCTCGAAGCCCTAGCGGTGCAATTGGCCGGCTTGCAGGGGCAGGTCAAACCTGCGGTGGATCAGGTGTGGATCGCCATCTTTGCCGGTGACCACGGCGTGGTTGCAGAAGGCGTATCGGCATTTCCACAGGAAGTGACCGGCCAGATGTTGCACAACTTTGTCACCGGTGGCGCGGCCATCAGCGTATTGGCGCGGCAGTTGAATGCGCAGCTGGAAGTGGTCGACCTCGGGACCGTCACGCCGTCGTTGGATCTGCCGGGTGTGCGTCATTTGAATATCGGCGCCGGCACGGCCAATTTCGTCAACGGCCCGGCGATGACCGCAGCGCAAGGGCGACTTGCCCTGCAAGCCGGGCGTGACAGTGCGCACCGTGCGTTGCAAAGCGGCGCACAGCTGTTTATCGGCGGCGAGATGGGCATCGGCAATACCACCGCCGCCAGTGCCTTGGCGTGCGCGTTGCTCGATTGCCAGGTGAGCGACCTGACCGGCCCGGGCACCGGCTTGAACGCCCAGGGCGTCAGCCACAAAGTGGCGGTGATTGAACGCGCGCTGGCCTTGCATGCAGCGCAACGTGACGACGCATTGAACACGTTGTTCAACCTGGGTGGTTTCGAAATTGCCGCGTTGGTGGGGGCTTATCTGGCCTGCGCCCAGGAAGGCATCGTGGTGCTGGTGGACGGGTTTATCTGCACGGTCGCGGCGCTGGTGGCTACACGCCTGAATCCGGCGAGCCGTGAGTGGTTGGTGTTCGGCCACCGCGGTGCGGAGCCCGGTCATCGTCACGTGCTGCACAGCCTTGACGCGCAACCGCTGCTGGAACTGGGCCTGCGCCTGGGTGAGGGCAGCGGTGCGGCGCTGGCGGTGCCGTTGTTGCGCCTGGCCTGCGCGCTGCATGGGCAGATGGCGACGTTCGCCGAAGCCGCCGTGGCAGACCGCCCCGCATGACCTTGCACCTGGACCTGCTGCGCCACGGCGAAACCGAACTGGGCGGCGGCCTGCGCGGCAGCCTGGACGACGCGCTCACCGCCAAAGGCTGGGAGCAGATGCGTGCCGCCGTGGCAGACCAGGGGCCGTGGGACCGGTTGGTCAGTTCGCCGCTGCAACGCTGTGCGCTGTTCGCCCACGAGCTGGGCGCACGGCTGCGGGTGCCGGTGAGCCTGGAAAAGGATCTGCAGGAGCTGCACTTCGGCGCCTGGGAAGGGCAGAGCGCGGCGGCGCTGATGGAAACCGATGCCGAAGGCTTGGGCCGGTTCTGGGCCGATCCTTACAGCTTTACACCGCCTGAAGGCGAGCGCGTCAGCGACTTTTCGGCACGCGTTCTCGGCGCCGTCTCACGCTTGCATCAGGCATATGCCACACAGCGCGTGCTGTTGATCAGCCACGGTGGCGTGATGCGGCTGCTGCTGGCGCAGGCGCGCGGTTTGCCGCGTGAGCAGCTACTGAATGTCGAGGTCGGCCACGGTGGGCTGTTCAGCCTGCAGGTGACGGCCGACGGTCTGCTGAAGGAAGGAGTCTGAGGATGCTGGCGTTCTGGATCGCCCTGCAATTTCTCAGCAGCCTGCCGATTCGCCTGCCCGGCATGCCACAGCCTCAGGAATTGGGGCGTTCGTTGCTGTTTTACCCGGTGGTGGGGTTGCTGTTCGGTCTGCTGTTGTGGGCCCTGAACACAGCCCTGATGGGCGCACCGTTATTGCTGCATGCTGCGCTGGTGCTGACCGCCTGGGTGTTGCTCAGTGGTGGCCTGCATCTGGATGGCCTGGCGGACAGCGCCGATGCCTGGCTTGGTGGCTTTGGCGACCGCGAGCGCACGCTGACCATCATGAAAGACCCGCGTAGCGGGCCGATTGCCGTGGTCACTCTGGGGCTGGTGTTGTTGCTCAAATTCACCGCACTGGTGGCCTTGATCGAGCAGCACAACGGCACGGCGCTGATTCTGGCGCCGCTGATCGGGCGTGCGTCGATGCTGGCGCTGTTCCTTACCACGCGTTACGTGCGTGCAGGCGGTTTGGGCCAGGCACTGTCGGATCATTTACCCAGGATCGTCGGCCAACAGGTGCTGATCCTCAGCGGTCTGGGCTGCGTCCTGATCGGCGGTTTCAGTGGCGGGATCGCTGTTTTACTCGCTGCGCTGTGCTTTATCGGGCTGCGTCAGTTGATGGTCAACCGGCTGGGTGGCACCACGGGTGACACGGCCGGCGCATTGTTGGAGTTGCTGGAAGTCGCGGTTTTGGTCGGCTTGGCGCTGTAACACTTTCTTGCATTTTCACAATCGCGGGTATATACACGCTCCATGCTTGCCTCCCAATGTTTATGCACCAACCTGCGACGTGCCGCCCGTGGCGTCAGCAGGCATTACGACGGCGCTCTCGACGGCTTCGGGATCAACGTTGCCCAGTATTCTTTGCTGTGTAACCTGCAGCGCCTCGATCAACCGAGCATTTCCAGCCTGGCCGAAGCCATGGGCCTGGACCGCAGTACCCTGGGGCGCAACCTGCGGGTATTGGAAGGCGAGGGCTTGGTGCAGTTGGTCGAGGGCGATGACCTGCGTAACCGCTTGGTGGTGTTGACCGTCGCCGGCGAAGAACGCCTGGCTGCCGCGTTGCCGGCTTGGGAGGCGGCGCAGCAGAAATTGATAGATCAGTTGGGCGCTGAAAAGCGCGAAACCTTGTTGGCCTTGCTGGACGAACTCGCCTGAGCGCGGGTTTGTTCGACTACAAGCGGGTATATACCCGCGAGCGGAGAATAAGAAATGACCTCGATGTGGCGCACCAGTGGCTGGGTTCTTGTGGGGAGTGCGCTGATCCTGGCGTTGTCGTTGGGCGTGCGGCACGGCTTTGGTCTGTTCCTGACGCCGATGAGCATGGAATTTGGCTGGGGCCGTGAGACCTTTGCCTTCGCCATCGCCCTGCAAAACCTGATCTGGGGCCTGGCACAGCCGTTTACCGGCGCCTTGGCCGACCGCTTCGGCGCGACCAAGGCGGTGTTTGTCGGTGGGGTGCTGTACGCCGTGGGGCTGGTGTTGATGGGCATGTCGGATTCGGCGTGGTCGCTGTCGCTCAGTGCGGGTTTGCTGATTGGGATTGGCCTGTCGGGCACTTCGTTCTCGGTGATTCTCGGTGTGGTCGGCCGCGCAGTGCCGCCGGAAAAGCGCAGCATGGCCATGGGCATTGCCAGCGCCGCAGGTTCGTTCGGCCAGTTTGCGATGGTGCCGGGCACTTTGGGCCTGATCGGCTGGCTGGGCTGGTCGGCCGCCTTGTTGGCGTTGGGCCTGATGGTGGCGCTGATCCTGCCGTTGGTGGCGATGCTCAAGGACAAACCGCTGCCGGCGATGGTCGGCCAGCAAACCCTGCGTGAAGCCCTGAAAGAGGCCTGCTCGCACTCCGGCTTCTGGCTGCTGGCCTTCGGCTTTTTTGTCTGCGGTTTCCAGGTGGTGTTTATCGGCGTGCACTTGCCGGCGTACCTGGTGGACCAGCATCTGCCGGCCACGGTGGGTACCACGGTGCTGGCGTTGATCGGCCTGTTTAACGTGTTTGGTACCTACACCGCTGGCTGGCTCGGCGGGCGCATGTCCAAGCCGCGTTTGCTCACCGGCCTGTACCTGTTGCGCGCGGTGGTGATTGTGCTGTTCCTGTGGGCGCCGGTGACCGAAATCACGGCTTACCTGTTCGGCATGGCCATGGGCTTTTTGTGGCTGTCCACCGTGCCGCTGACCAACGGCACTGTCGCGACGCTGTTCGGCGTGCGAAACCTCTCGATGCTCGGTGGGATTGTGTTTCTGTTCCACCAACTCGGTTCGTTCCTCGGGGGCTGGCTGGGCGGGGTGGTCTATGATCGAACCGGCAACTACGATTTGATCTGGCAGGTGGCGATTCTGTTGAGCCTGCTCGCTGCGGCCCTCAACTGGCCGGTGCGCGAGCGGCCGGTGGCGCGCTTGCAGGCGCAGATGGAGGCGGCATGAGTTTGACGGCAAGAGGGTTGGTGATCTCGGCAGGCCTGGTGCTGTTGCTGCTGGCCTGGTGGGGCTGGCAGCATGGCGGGCTGGCATTGATGCAACTGGGTATGTCGATCTGTTAAGTTCTGTGTCTGATCTGACTCAAGGACTTTCGACATGCTGATGCGCTGGCTCGCTGTACCCGTCCTGATGGCTGTAGGCAGTGTGGCCATGGCCGCCAGCTGTCCGCCCTTGCTGGAGGGGCAATTGCCCAAGTTACGGGCCAAGGAATCCATCGATTTGTGCCAGCGCTTTGCCGGCAAACCTCTGGTCATCGTCAATACCGCGAGCTTTTGTGGTTTCGCGCCGCAATTCAAGGGCCTCGAAGCGTTGTATCAGCGCTACAAGGGCCAGGGTCTTGAAGTGATCGGCGTGCCGTCCGATGACTTCAAGCAGGAAGCCAAGACCGGTGAAGAGACCGCCAAAGTCTGTTACGTGAATTACGGCGTGACCTTCACGATGACCGAGCCGCAGACGGTCAAGGGGCCGGATGCGGTGCACCTGTTCAAGATTCTGGCGCAGCAGACCAGCGCGCCGAAGTGGAATTTCTATAAGTACGTGGTGGATCGCCAGGGTAAGGTGATTGCCAACTTTTCCAGTTTGACCAAGCCGGACAGCCCGGACCTGATCAAGGCGGTGGAGGCTGCACTGGCCTCGAAGCCCTGATCGCAGGTCATTAAAAAGCCCCGCCTCCTGTGCAGGAGAGCGGGGCTTTTTTATACGCGTTGGATCAGAACTTGTACGTCACGCCCAGGCCGAAGCCGTTGGCGCTGTTTTCGTACTTGGCGCTGTAGGACGAACCCAGCGCGTTGGCCTTGTTGACCTTGACTGGCTCTTCCTTCAGGTAGGAGTACGCCACGTCGACGATCATGTTTGGCATTACTTCGTAGCCCAGGCCAACACTGAAAATGGTCCGGTCGCCGGTAGGGATGCGTGGCGAACGGTCAGTGTTGTTGGTTGGCGACTGGTCGAAGGTCAGACCGGTACGCAGTACCACTTGTTTGGTGACTTGGTACGAAGTACCCAAGGCATAGGCCCAGGTGTCATGCCAGTTCTGTGGCTCGCTGATGGTACCCACGATCTGCGGAGCGGCAAGGCCGCCAGCTCGGGTAACGCCCTGGTTGTCGACAGTGATGTCTTTCAGGCGGCTCCAGCGAGTCCAGGTGGAACCGGCGTAGAGTTTCCAGGCATCGCTCAGGTCCTGTGTCACGGACAGGTCGTAAGACTCTGGCGTATCAATGCTCAACGACGCATCGTAGCGGCCGCTTGCCAGCAGTGGAGCCGTCGGGGTCGGTGCCGTGACTTCGGTGTGGCCATCAAGCTTGTAGCTGACTTTGGAGTGGTAAGTCAGGCCCACGCGCGTGGTATCGGTGGCTTGTACCAGCACACCGACGTTGAAGCCAACAGCCGTATCGTCACCTTTGATTGTGACGTTGCTATTCGGGACGGCAGGGTTGGTCGACAGGGCCAACTCCGATTCCAGCTTGCCGGAAATACGGTTGATGGTCGGGCCGAAACCGATGGAAACCCGGTCGTTGAAGGCGTAGCTGACAGTTGGCTGCAAGGTGATAACCGACACTTTGCTGTAGCTGCCGAACGAGCGACCCTGGAAGCCCCTCTCATAATCGGTCACCAGGCCGAAAGGTGCATAGACACCAACGCCGACGGCCCACTGATCATTGAGTTTGTTGGTGTAGAAACCAAACGGGACCGCCGTGAATGGCACCATGTCGCCTTTGTTGCTGCCGAAAGAACGGCCGCTGGCGTTTTTGATGTCAGTCGAGGCATCGATAGCGGCAACACCACCAGTAATCTGCTGGCCTTCGAGGCGAGCCATACCGGCAGGGTTACCGTAGACAGTGCTGGCGTTATCGGCAGAAGAAGAGCGGCCTGCGAAACCCGTACCCATACCGGCGACGTCTTGTTCGTTCAGGGCAAAGCCGCTTGCGAACAGTTGGGAGGATGCCATGGCAACGGTGAGGCTAAGTGTGGTCTTGAGCATTAATTTTTTCATTATTAGAACTCCGTGGTGATCACCGCTGCGGAAAGTAACAATAAATTTAAGTTAGCGCTATAGGCTGTAATGTCGGAGATAGAGCGGTTTTGTAGGACAATCCGACCAGATTCGAAGGTTTTAGCCGAATCTTGCAAAACGCCTGATCAACATATGGCCTGATTCATGGGTAAAACACAGGTTTGCCAGGCTTGGGTGAAATCCCGCAGCCGACCTTGAGGGTGAAATATTTCTTTCCAGATACGCGCCATGGCCAGTACGTCACCCGGTGGCGGCAGGGCAGGACGATGCTGTTCTACCAGCAGCCAGGCGATGGCGGTGGCGTAGCGCAGGTTGACGGTCAGCTCAAGCTGGGGCGCGCTGAGGAAGGCATGTTGACTGGCCAGCCCACGTACCAGGCTGGCGCGCTCGGGGTCCTGGGCGAGGTAGTCGTCCCACAGCGCGCGATGACGAGGTTCGGTGATGCTGTACAGGCCGTGGCCGCGCCGATCATGCAGGGCGGAGCCGAGTTCCGATTGGCTGGCGGCAATGCCCAGCAACAGGGATTCGGCTGTCGGGTTATGGCGGCCGAGGTAAATCAACGTCGGCCTGATCACATAACGACACAATTCGCTGGCGGCGATACCCATACGAGCCTCAGTCCATGAAAGTGGTCGACGAAGCCTGAGAGGGGAGCTTGGCAGCAGTGAATCGGACCTCAGGCTCGTCGCAAGCGGATCATGCCGCTTGAGTTGAAGTGTAGTGTCATATTTGTGATGTAAAGGACTGTTTTTAAAACATCTTCTTCATTTAGTTATAACGTTTATACCTATTCGAACTTAGTGCAAGTACTCAAAAGCCGAATTTTGGGCAATAAAAAACCCTGCGTTTCAAGCAGGGTTTTTTGGGTTTCAGCGACTCGGGTCGATCAGGCAATCAATGCCTGACGGGTACGCTCGATCACGGCCTGCAGCGGCTCTGCGCTGGAGTATTGATCGGGGTACAGGCGTTCGCTGTGACGAGCGATGCCGTGTTCGTTGACCAGGGTGAAGCTGAAGCAGCCTTTGCGAGCGGCCATGATCAGGCAATTCATTGGTGCAAAAGCGTTGGTGAGGGTGCGAATGGCATCCTGAGTGTGGATTTGAGCGGACATATTATTGGTGTTCCTACAAATGACACGGTTAAGAACCGTGCAACGTTAAAACGTTCCAGTAACGTTGATCACCATTGATCAAACGAAGAACCCGACTGGAACAAAGCAGCCAGTTTGAAGCGCTAATAAGTTAGGCGCGCTTGGGCTGGCAGGTAGGTACTTAGGAGGGCAGGCAACACAACAGGGGCAAAGGTTCTGGGCCCGGGGTGAAGATCCTGATCAATTTGCAGGCTGGTTCGGTCAGAGTATTGAAACTTCGCGACACCCTTTGCTTGTTCAAAGGCAGTGTCGTCGCAAGGAATACCTGGAAACCATCGAGGTGGTCGATCCCGTGTTGTTCAGGGGAGTTGTTCGACCAGAATTGACTTTCAGCTTGGTACTAACGCCGCGGATAGTAACGGATTGAAACACGGAAAGGAAGTGTGCTAGCCAAAAAACTTCATTCAACTGCCCAACAAACCGCGGTAGACCAGCACGGTAGCCGCCGCGGCCAGTGAGCAGCCGAGCCCGTAGGCCGCCAGGGTCAAGCGCCAGGACCGCCCGGTCTCGATCACGTTCATTACCTCGCGCATGTCGTTGATTCTGCCTTCACCCAACTCTATGCACAGCGTTACGGCAGTAAACGCGGCTGATACCAGGATGGCGATGGCAAACAGCGCACCGTCGGGGGAGGGCAGTGCGGCATTGACCGCCAATGAGGTTACACAGATGGCCAGCAGCAACACGGCGAATAAGAGGATTCCTTTCATCGAGCCTTAGGAGGTTGCGTGGGGGAGTCGGTCAGTGTGGCGAGCCGGCGCGGATTTGAAAAGTGCCTGGCTTGGCCTGTCGGTAACATTTTTCGGACGTGTCGAAGCAAAAAACCTCAGCCATATAACCAGTGGGTGGGTACTTGTGCACATTAGTTGCGGGGTATGTAATCAGTCCGTCTATGGCCTGGAAGCGCCGCCATTTGCCTGCAATGAAAATTTAAGTCAATGAAAAATATCGCTTTTTTTTATTGGTGAAAAAATCGTCAGTTTGACTGCGGCCCCCGTTCCATGGGCCTTTGCGCGCGTTAAAGGTGGGTTGTCCACTGAGTTATCCACAGCTTCTGTGGATTGTCCCAAGCGCTTGCTCTAGAACGGGCGTGCAGGGATTTTTCAGCTTTACCTGTAGGAAAAAAAGAGTAGAGTGGCGCGCCTTCCGTTCTGTCCCGCAGTGCTTTATGAAGTTTCGCTCAGTATCACCTTCTGTTACCGACACCCCTCAGACTGTTACCGCACCCAAGCGTTTCTCCTTGAAAGTTGCCTTGTGGCTGCTCGACAGCCCGCGCCTGGGGCACAGTACCAACGTCAAGCACTTCGCCGGGCGCTTGCTCAAGCAGCCGGCCCGTGAAGGTGTGGTTGCCGCGCAGAGTCGCCTGGGCCAGCTGATGTGCCGGGAGTGCGGCAATGCCCGCGACCGCCGCATCGGCCATGACCTGTTGCGCCTGGCCGCCCGTGCCGGCGACCGCCGCGCCCAGCGCGAACTGGGGCAGGTCGAAGACTGAGCTGTCCTCAAGCCCTAGGCTTGGTTAACCTTGCTCTTTTTCGGTAATGGCAGAAATGGCGATGGCTTTTGACTGGACCAGTATTGCCTTGGGCCTGGCTGGCGCTGCAGTGCCTTTATTGGCTGTGTGCTGGCAGATTCAACGGCGGCTGAGCGCGCGCATGACCGGCTGGGAACTGCTCGAAGAGCGCCTGGCCACCGCGCAACTGGCCCAGGAAGGGCTGGCCGCGCAACTCGACGCCAGTCGCGACGAGATCAGTGACTTGAGCCAGGCCAACGCCGCCAAACAAGCTGACCTGGCCGCCGTTCGCCGTGAAGTCGAGTTGCTCCAGATCGACCGCGATAACGCCCGCGACGCCGCCCACGCCTGGAACCTCGACCGCAGTGCCAAGGAAACCGAGCTGCGCCGCCTGGATGCGCTGTCCTCGGCGTTGCGCGCCGAACTGCGCGAACAACAGGAAAGCCATCAACAACGCCTTGCTGACCTGCAAGGCTCGCGGGACGAGCTGCGTGCGCAGTTCGCCGAGCTTGCTGGCAAGATCTTCGATGAACGTGAGCAACGGTTTGCCGAAACCAGCCAGGAGCGCCTGGGCCAGTTGCTCGACCCGCTCAAGGAACGCATCCAGTCGTTTGAAAAACGCGTGGAAGAAAGCTACCAGAATGAGGCGCGCGAGCGCTTCTCCCTGGCCAAGGAGCTTGAGCGCCTGCAGCAACTGAACCTGCGACTGTCAGACGAGGCCACCAACCTCACGCGCGCGCTCAAGGGCCAGAAAACCCAGGGCAACTGGGGCGAGCTGATTCTTGAGCGCGTGCTTGAACATGCCGGTCTGGAGAAGGGCCGTGAGTATCAGACTCAGGTCAGCCTCAAAGGCCCGGACGGTGAGCGCTTCCAGCCGGACGTGTTGATCATGCTGCCCGGCGACAAGCAGGTGGTGGTCGACTCCAAGGTCAGCCTCACCGCCTATCAACAATACGTTGCAGCGGATGACGATGTGATCGGCCAGGCGGCGCTGAAACAGCACGTGCTGTCCCTGCGCAATCACGTCAAAGGCTTGGCCGGTAAGGATTACAAGCGCCTCGAAGGTCTGCACAGCCTGGATTTCGTGCTGTTGTTCGTGCCGATAGAAGCTGCGTTTTCCGCCGCGTTGCAGGCTGAGCCGAACCTGTTCCAGGAGGCGTTCGACCGCCATATCGTGATTGTCAGCCCCACCACCTTGCTGGCCACCCTGCGGGTGATCGACAGCCTGTGGAAGCAGGAACGCCAGAGCCAGAACGCGCGGGAAATTGCCGAGCGCGCCGGCTGGCTGTATGACAAGTTCGTACTGTTTATCCAGGACCTGGATGAAGTCGGCAACCGCCTGCAGCAGCTGGATAAGGCCTACAGCGCGGCGCGAAACAAGCTGACGGATGGCCGTGGAAATCTGGTCAGCCGAACCGAGCAGTTAAGGTTGCTGGGTGCGCGTGCGAGCAAAAGCTTGCCGGCGGACTTGCTCGAACGGGCGATGACCGACTCGGACGGCGTCGCACACTTACCGGAATAGCGCGCGGTCAATGTGGGAGCTGGCTTGCCTGCGATAGCTTTGGTGACTGATCCACTGCTATCGCAGGCAAGCCAGCTCCCACAGGGGGAATGAATTCGGTGATTCCTACAATGGCAAATGCCGACTGATCAATGCCCGCAACGCCGCAGGCTTCACCGGCTTGGCCAAATAATCCAGCCCTGCGGCATGCACCTCGGCCACCATTTCCGGGCGCCCATCGGCGCTGATCACCACCCCGGGAATCGGCTCCGCCAGTTGCGCGCGCAGCCAGCCCATCAACTCAGTGCCTGTCTCGCCGTGGTCCAGGTGGTAGTCCACCAGCGCCAGTTGCGGGCGCACGCCCTCGGCCAGCAACACCGCACATTGCGCCTGGTCGGTAGCGGTCCACACCTCGCAACCCCAGCGCGTGAGCAGGCTGCGCATGCCGATCAGGATGCTTTCTTCATTGTCCACACACAGCACCTGGGCACCGCTCAACGGCAGCCCGTTATCCTGCGTAGTCTTCACCTTGGGGCTGGCCTGGTTACGCGCCAACGGCACACGCACGCTGAACACGCTGCCTTTGCCCGGCCACGAACGTACGCTCAAACGATGGCCGAGCACTCGGCACAGGCCGTCGGCGATTGCCAGGCCCAGGCCCAGGCCTTTTTCGGCGCGGGTCTGGTGGCTGTCCAGGCGCTTGAACTCTTCGAAGATCACCTGTTGTTTATCCAGCGGGATGCCAGGGCCGCGATCCCACACTTCCAGGCACAGTTCGCCCTTGCGTCGGCGTACGCCAAGTAGCACCGGGCCGTCGGCATAGCGGAATGCGTTAGTAAGAAAGTTCTGCAGGATCCGCCGCAGTAACTTGATGTCACTGTCCACCCGCAGACGGCTCCCGCGCAGGCGAAAACGCAGGCCTTGCTCGTGGGCCAGTGCCTTGAATTCTGCTCCCAGGGTGTCGAACAACTCGTTGAGGACGAAGGGCTGTCGCTGTGGATTGATCTTGCCGTTTTCCAGGCGCGAGATATCCAGCAGGTCGCTGATCAGGTCTTCGGCGGAGCGCAGCGAGCTGTCCAGGTGCTGCACCAACTGGCGGGCTTCGGCAGACAGGCCGTCGTTCTGGTGGGAGAGGGCGGCGGAGAACAATCGTGCCGCGTTCAACGGTTGCATCAGGTCGTGGCTCACTGCCGCCAGAAAGCGCGTCTTCGATTGGCTGGCGGATTCGGCCACGCCTTTGGCGTCGGTGAGCGCCACATTCAGTTGCGACAGTTCGTGGGTGCGTTCGGTCACCCGTTGTTCCAGGCCCTCGTTGGCCTCGGTCAGGGCTTGTTCGGCTTCACGGAACGCGGTGATGTCGGTGAAGCTCATGACGAACCCGCCGCCGGGCATTGGGTTGCCGATCAGCTCGATCACGCGCCCATTCGGAAACAAGCGCTCGGACGTATGCGCACGGCCCTGGCGCATCCAGTGCAGGCGCCGCGCGACGTGCACTTCGGCTTCCCCTGGCCCGCACAGGCCGCGCTCGGCGTTATAGCGAATGATGTCGGCAATTGGCCGGCCCACACTGATCAAACCGTCTGGGTAGTTGAACAGCTCCAGATAGCGCCGGTTCCAGGCCACCAGCTTCAGCGACTGGTCGACCACGCTGATGCCCTGGGTGATGTTTTCGATGGCGCCTTGCAGCAGCGCGCGGTTGAACTGCAGCACTTCGGAGGCTTCGTCGGCGATGCGTACGACGTCCTCAAGTTGCATTTCCCGCCCTTCAATTGCGGCTTTTACTACAGCGCGTGTCGAAGAGGCGCCGAGCACGCCCGCCAGCAGGCGTTCGGTATGGGCAATCCAATCGTTGTCGGCATTCTGGTTGGGGTTGAAGCCTTTGCCCTGGCGATAGGCGAAGCGGATAAAACTCTGCTGGGCACGTTCTTCACCGACAAAGCGCGCCGCCAGGCTGAGCAGGTCGCTGATCTGCACCGACAACATCGAGCGCGCGCTGGCGCGTTGGCTGATTTCCTGGCCGATAAAGCGTCCAGCCTGCCAATGCTCCGAGACCCGTGTGCGCGACAGCATCGAGACCCACACAAACAGCGTGAAGTTACCCGCCAGCGAGAACACGGTGCCCAAGGTCAGCGAGGTCACGGAGAAGCCAAACGGGTGTGAATGCATCCACGTCAGCCCGGGGAAAAGGCTCAGCGACCAGCCCAGACTTTTCGCCGTGACCGGTAGGACCAACGTGTAGAACCACAAAAACGTGCCCGCCGCCAACCCAGCGAACACGCCGCGCCGGTTCGCCTGCTTCCAGTACAGCGCGCCCAGCATCGCCGGGGCCAGCTGGGTGACTGCCGCGAAGGCGATCTGGCCGATGGTCGCCAGGCTCGCGGTGGAGCCGAGCAGCCGGTAACTCACGTAGGCCAGCAGCAGGATGATCACAATGCTGACCCGGCGCACCGAGAGCATCCAGTGGCGGAACACTTCGAACGGCCGCTCGGCACTGGAGCGTCGCAGCAGCCATGGCAGCAACATGTCGTTGGACACCATGGTCGACAGGGCGATGCTGGCCACGATCACCATGCCGGTCGCCGCCGACGCACCGCCAATGAACGCCAGCACGGCGAGGGCCGGGTGCGCCTCGGCCATGGGCAGGCTGATCACGTAGGAGTCCGGCAATACCGAGCCGGGCAGCAGCATTTTGCCGCCAAGCGCGATGGGGATGACGAACAGCGCGGCGAGGATCAGGTAGGCCGGGAACACCCACTTGGCCAGGCGTAAATCCTGCGGGTCGATGTTTTCCACGACGGTGACGTGAAACTGCCGGGGCAGGCAAATAATCGCCATCATCGCCACGCCGGTTTGCACCACCATCGACGGCCAGTTGATGGTTTCTTTCCAGTATTCCTCAAGGCGCGGGGCCAGCATCGCTTGGCTGAACAGGTCGCCGAAACCGTCATACAAGCCGTAGGTCACAAACGCGCCGACAGCGAGAAAGGCGAACAGCTTGACCAAGGATTCAAAGGCAATCGCCAGCACCATGCCACGGTGGTGCTCGGTGGCGTCGAGGTTGCGCGTGCCAAACACGATGGTGAACAGCGCCAGCACCAGCGACACGATAAGGGCCGTGTCCTGGGCGCGCGTGCCAGTGGTGTCGGGGCCGGAGCCGATCAACAGGTTCACGCCCAGCACGATACCTTTGAGCTGCAGGGCGATGTAGGGCAACACGCCGACCAGGCAAATCAGCGCCACTACCACCGCCAGCGACTGGGATTTGCCGTAGCGCGCGGCGATAAAGTCGGCGATGGAGGTGATGTTTTCCTGCTTGCTGATCAGAATCATCTTCTGCAGCACCCAGGGTGCCAACACAAGCAGCAGTACCGGTCCTAGATAGATCGGTAAAAATGCCCACAGCTGTTCGGCGGCCTGGCCTACTGCGCCGAAGAAGGTCCAACTGGTGCAGTAGACGGCCAGCGACAGGCTGTACACCCAGGCGCGTACTTTCGGCGGCAACGGCGCATGGCGGCGGTCACCGTAAAAGGCGATGGCAAACATAATGGCCATATAGGCCAGGGCAACGGCGGCGATCAGCCCGCTGGACAGCGTCATGGTAACTCCGAGCATAAGAACACCCAGGCATTCCAGGCCCGGTGGGACAGTCTCGCATGATGCTTGGGGTTAGTCAGTGTCGACCAAGGTCGTGTGCAGGATCTGGCTTATGTAGCTGCTGGCAAGTGTGGGAGCTGGCTTGCCTGCGATTCAGGCGCTGCGGTGTGACAGTTGCACCGTGGCGATGCTATCGCGGGCAAGCCCGGCTACCACCCAAGCCCGCGCCTACCGTTCGCGGGGCGGCAGGGTTTTCTGGCGCAGAATATACACAGTCACGAGAACGGCACTGGTCAGCATGAAACCGCGTGCCCACGGCAGCGGCACCAGGTAGCAGGAGAAACCAATGCTCAGCCACATCAAGCCGAGTGCGTAGACCTTGCCCTTGAGCGGAATGCCATTGCCGTCCAGGTAGTCTTTGATCCACGGGCCCAGGCGCGGGTGTTCCACCAGCCAGTGGTAGAAACGCGGGGAGCTTCGAGCGAAGCAGGCGGCGGCGAGTAGCAGGAAGGGCGTGGTCGGCAGTACTGGAAGGAAGATGCCGATCACTCCCAGCGCCACGCTCAACCAGCCGATGGCCAGCAGTGCGTAACGCAGGAGTAGCGAGCGATCGCCCATGGGGGACACGGGCAAACGACTCAGTGGTGACGGGGCTTGAGGATCGCCGGTTTTTCGTCAGGGGCGTTGCACAACAGGTACAGGGCGGTCAGGGCTTCCGGGATCTGTACGATCATGTCGTCCATCAGGTTGGCGTCGGAAGCGATGTCGGAGAATTCCGGCTGGTCGTCGAACAGACCCGAACCGACCATGATCGGCAGCAGCATTTCGCTGACTTCTTCCTCGGCGGTTTCGAACCAGGCGGCTTCGCGCAGGAACACGCCTTCCATGAAACCGATGCACCAGCCGCGCAGGTCGGAGTCATCCGGGTCTTCGCCCAGGTCCAGCTCGCAAGGCAGCTCGAATTCCTCGTCGGAAGCCAGTTGGCGACCGATGTGGGCCTTGAGGGCCAGCAGGGTGGATTCGATTTCTTCGCGTTGGGCGGCATCGGCGTAATGCGGCTCTTCGGCGAACAAGGCGTCGATCCACTCACGGTCCGGCACGATGTCGGAAGAGATCGACAGGGCGGTCAGGTAGCCGTGGGCGGCCACGTAGTCCAGCGCCTCGTCATGCAGCTCATCGGCGTCGAGGAAGGCTTGCAGGCGGGTTAGTTGCTCAGCGAAGGACATTACGGCATACCTTGGGAATAAACGATGCGCAATTCTAGGCTTTCTTGAGCCCCCAGGCCAGCTGCAAGGCATATTTGCCAGGTTTTAGATAGCAGTCGCTGTTCGTCAGTGGCGCCCTTTGCGGACCGACGCTCGGGTATACTGCCGCGTTTTGTGATGCCCCTGCAGGCCAAGCGCCAACCCGCGAAAACTTCGCTTACGGATTATTTCCCGTGAAGCCGGGGTTTTTCGGCCAGCCTGTACAGAGGGATTTCGGCACCATTTTGGAGTTTTACATGCTCGAGCAGGCTCAACGCGTCCTCAAGGACATCTTCGGCTACGACAGTTTTCGTGGCCGCCAGGGTGCGATCATTGAGCGCGTGGCCAGTGGCGGTGATGCCCTGGTGCTGATGCCTACCGGCGGCGGCAAGTCGTTGTGCTTCCAGGTGCCGGCGCTGTTGCGTAACGGCCTGGCCGTGGTGGTGTCGCCGCTGATCGCGTTGATGGACGACCAGGTCGCCACCCTTGAAGAGCTTGGTGTCGCCGCCGCCTCCTTGAACTCCACCCTCAGCGCCGAGCAGCAGCGCGACCTGGCCGCGCGCATCAAGCGCGGTGAAGTGAAGATGCTTTACCTGGCCCCTGAGCGTCTGGTGCAGCCGCGCATGCTGGCGTTTTTGCAGAGCCTGGAAATCGCCCTGTTCGCCATCGATGAAGCCCACTGCGTATCGCAATGGGGCCACGATTTTCGTCGCGAATATTTGCAGCTGGGCCAATTGGCGGAATTGTTTCCCGACGTCCCGCGCATCGCGTTGACGGCCACTGCCGACAAACGCACCCGTGAAGAAATCGTCGAGCGCCTGCACCTGCAGAACGCCGAGCGCTTCCTGTCGAGTTTCGACCGGCCGAACATCTTCTACCGCATTGTGCCCAAGGAGCAGCCGCGCAAGCAGTTGCTGGCGTTCCTGTCCGAGCGGCGCAGCGATGCGGGCATCGTCTATTGCCTGTCGCGCAAGAAGGTCGATGAAGTGGCCGCGTTCCTCTGCGAGCAAGGCTACCCGGCGCTGCCGTACCACGCGGGCCTGCCCAATGAAACGCGCTCTGCCCACCAGAAGCGCTTTCTCAACGAGGAAGGCCTGATCATGGTGGCGACCATCGCGTTCGGCATGGGTATCGACAAATCCAACGTGCGCTTTGTCGCGCACATGGACCTGCCCAAGTCCCTCGAGGCGTATTACCAGGAAACCGGTCGCGCCGGCCGTGATGGCCTGCCGGCGGATGCCTGGATGGTCTACGGCCTGCAAGACGTGGTGATGCTCAAGCAGATGCTGCAGAACTCCGAGGGCGACGAGCGTCACAAGCGACTGGAGCAACACAAGCTCGACGCAATGCTGTCGCTGTGTGAAGAGACGCGCTGCCGCCGCCAAACGCTGCTGGCGTACTTCGACGAAGACATGCCCGAGCCGTGCGGTCACTGCGACAACTGCGTGGACGGCGTGCAGACTTGGGACGCCACCGAGCCGGCGCGCCAGGCGTTGTCAGCCATCTATCGCACCGGCCAGCGTTACGGCGTGGGCCATCTGGTGGATGTGTTGCTGGGCAAGGACAACGAAAAAGTGCGCAGCTTCGGCCACGAAAAACTCTCCGTCTATGGCGTCGGCAAAGCCCGCGCTGAAGGCGAGTGGCGCTCACTGTTCCGCCAGATGGTCGCCCGCGGCCTGGTGGACATCGACCTGGAAGGGTATGGCGGCCTGCGCCTGAACGACAGTTGCCGGCCATTGCTCAAGGGCGAAGTGAGCCTGGAGCTGCGTCGCGACCTCAAACCGCAGACCACGGCCAAGAGCAGCACCAGCCAGGCCAGCCAGTTGGTCCGTGGCGAAGAGCGCGAGCAATGGGAAGCCTTGCGCACCCTGCGACGTAAACTTGCGCAGGAACACAGCGTGCCGCCTTACGTTATTTTCCCCGACTCCACGTTGCTGGAGATGCTGCGCGAGCAGCCGACCACCATGGCCGAAATGGCCCGGGTCAGCGGCGTCGGCGCGCGCAAGCTGGAACGCTACGGGCAAGCCTTCCTCGAAGTGCTCGGCGGCCAGGCCGAGGCGCCGAAGGAAGTCGCCGATATTCGCCACGAATTGATCAGCCTGGCGCGTGCCGGCATGACCCCGATCCAGATTGCCGGCCAACTGCAATGTTCCGAAAAAAACGTCTATACCCTGCTGGCCGAATCCATCGGCAAGCAGCAGTTGTCGTTGGAGCAGGCCCTTGATTTGCCGGAAGATCTGCTCGGTGAAATCCAGGATGCATTCCTTGACGGAGAGGGCGAATTGCCACCGGTTGCGGAGATCGCGCCGCTGTTTACCGGTCGTGTGCCTGAAGGTGTTTTGTATTGTGTGCGGGCTGCTTTGCAGTCGGAATTCGAAATTTAGTGTGCCAATTGCGCCAATGTAACGAATCAGTACAGAGCGGCGCTTGCCTCCTGGCATGGCTCATGCTTAGCTGACTAATAATTAGCCACACTTTATTTTCAGTCTAAACCATGAGTTTTTTATGCCTTTAACCGATCAACACCGCTTTGGCATGCAGTTGGCGCAAATGTCCCGAGGTTGGCGCGCCGAACTGGACCGCCGCTTGGCGGGGCTGGGTTTGTCCCAGGCGCGTTGGCTGGTGCTGTTGCACCTGGCCCGTTTTGCGGAAGCGCCCACTCAGCGCGAGCTGGCTCAAAGTGTTGGCGTCGAAGGGCCGACGCTGGCCCGCCTGCTCGACAGCCTTGAAGGTCAGGGCCTGGTGCAACGCCAGGCGGTGCTGGAAGACCGTCGTGCCAAACGCATATTGCTGTGCGACACCGCCCGCCCGTTGATCGATCAGATTGAAACCATTGCCACAGCGTTGCGCCATGAGCTGTTTGTGGGCGTGGATGAAGAGGATCTGCGCGTGTGCATGCGTGTGCATGGGCACATCCTGGCGAATCTGGAAAAGTCCTGATCTGGGATTCGCCAGGGATCAAAAAGTGGGAGCTGGCTTGCCAGCTCCCACTTTTTTTTGTGCCTAGAACGTCTGGCCGAGGTTCAGGTACACCGCCTGCTGATTGTCATCATTGAACCCGTAGCTGAAATTCAGCGGCCCCAGCGGGGTATCGAACCCCAGGAAAATACTCGCAGCGTTGATGTAACCGCTGTCGAATTGATTGTCGTTGTTCCACGCCCGGCCGCGTTCCACCGAGGCCCCCAGGTACAGCGGGAAATCCAGCGGCAGGTACGAGCGCGGCGTCAGGCGGCGGTAGTACACCGCGCGCATCAGAGCGATGTTCTGCCCCGAGATCGCATCTTCGCGAAAGCCGGACAATTGCCGCGCACCGCCCAGCAGGAAGCTGGACACCACCACGTCGGATTTATCCAGAGTGCGCCCGTAACGGCCGCCCAGTATGAGCGTGTCCGGGCCGCGGCTCATGGCCTTGTCCAGTTTGAACTCCCATTGTCGATAGCGCTGGTCCGAGCCTAACCCGGGCTCGAATTCGCGGAACGCCAGGCCGATGTCTTCGCCGGTGTGCGGGAAGTACACGTTATCGAGCGAGTCGAACGAGTACTTCAGTTCATAGAAGCCCTCGCTGAAGCTCACGCTCGGCAGGTCGCGGTCGCCGATGCGCACGTCCGCCTTGCCCCAGGCTTCGCCGACGCCGAAGCGGATCTCGCCGCTGTTGCCGATCTGGCGACCGACGTTCAAGCCAAAGCCATAACGCTCCAGGCGGTATTCGGAGATGGGATCGTTGTCCAGAATCAGTTCAACGTTCTGCGCCTGGGCACTGATATAGGGCGCGACGAAGTAGCGTGAACCGACATCCAGTGGCTGGTAGAACTCGCTGTACAGCTCTTGGCGATCACCGATCTGCACCCGCGTCAGCCATTCGGCGCCGAGGCGATTGATGCCATTCATGCGGTAGCTGGCGCCGAGGTTGAAGGCGCTGTCGCCGCGCATGTCATCCGACAGGTTCAGGCCAAGGCGCAAGTAGTCGGTGCCGCTGCGTTTGCCGCGAGCACTGATCACCAGGGTATTGTCCTGGCCCTTTTTCACCACGCGGTATTGCACCTGCTCGAAGTAGTCCAGGCCGTACAGGGTGCCCATGTCGGTTTGCAGACGGCCCAGGTTCAACGGTTCGCCCAGGTTTTGGCGGATGTAGTAGCGGATCACGTCATCGCTGACCTTCGAGTCGTTCTCCACCTTGATGGCGGTGATCACGGGCGTGCGCTCGCCGGGCGTGCGGGCCGCGATCAGTTGCGGGTCGACAGGCTCAGCAGGGCGCAGGTGCGCCAGGCGTATATCAAGCGCGCGGGTGGCGCGGTAGCCAGCGTCGATCATGTCCTTGGCGCGGCCGAAGTCCGTCACGCCGTAGGCCGCCAGCGGCGGTTGGATCAGCACATCCTTGGGGTGCAGCGCCTTGAGTTGCTCTTCAGAGTTGCGCCGGGTCATCAGGGTGATCGACTGGTTGAGCACATCGACGACAGTGGCAAGTTGCTTTCGCGAACGCAGCGGGGTGCCGATGTCGACCACGATGGCAATGTCGACGCCCATCTCGCGTGCCACGTCCAGCGGGATGTTGTCGGTCATGCCGCCGTCCACCAGCAGCCGGCCGTCGATTTCCACCGGGGCGAACACCGCCGGGATCGACATGCTCGCGCGGATCACCTGGGGCAAGTGGCCTTTGTTGAACACGACTTTTTCGCCGGTGGTGATGTCGGTGGCCACCGCGCGGAAGGGGATCGGCAGCTTGTCGAAGTTACGCGTATTGCTGCTGTGGGCGAACATGCTTTCCAGCAGCAGTGCCAGGTTCTGACCCTGAATCACTCCGAGTGGCAGGCCGAGGCTGCCGTCGTCACGGAAACTGAGCTTCTGTTTGACCAAAAAGTCGCGGTCGTCCTGCTTGCGTCGAAACGGCACGTCTTCACGCGGCGGTGCGTCGGACAGCGCTTGTTGCCAGTCGATATTCAGCGCGAGCTTTTCCAGCTCATCAATCTTGTAGCCCGATGCGTACAGCCCGCCAATCACCGCGCCCATGCTGGTGCCGG
Source organism: Pseudomonas sp. MF6747 (assembly GCF_963890955.1). Lineage (NCBI taxonomy): Bacteria > Pseudomonadati > Pseudomonadota > Gammaproteobacteria > Pseudomonadales > Pseudomonadaceae > Pseudomonas > Pseudomonas sp. MF6747. The sequence goes on along the minus strand of NZ_CAWPSZ010000010.1, from coordinate 98,323 downwards.
CAATCGCATCGATCTGGATCCCTTGCTCCTCCAGGGCCTTGAGCACACCGATATGCGCCAGGCCACGCGCGGCGCCGCCGGACAGCACAAGGCCGATTTTGGGGCGGGGTGTTTCAACGGCGTCGGCGAGCAATGGAAGCAAACACAGAAACAGGCAAGACAACAGGCGGCGCATCATGAATCTCGAGGCTGGGCAATAAAGGCCGGTATTATAGCCACCCGATTCACCCAGCCCGTTATGCCAGGAACCTCTCAAATTATGTCGCTGAGCAAACCCGAGATCGTCATCACCTATTGCACCCAGTGCCAGTGGCTGTTGCGCGCCGCGTGGCTGGCCCAGGAATTGTTGAGTACGTTTGCCGATGACCTGGGCCGTGTGGCGCTGGAGCCGGCCACCGGCGGCGCGTTTCGCATCACCTGCGATGGCGTGCAGATCTGGGAGCGCAAGGCCGACGGCGGCTTCCCCGAAGCCAAGGTGCTCAAGCAGCGCGTGCGTGACCAGATCGACCCACAGCGGGATCTGGGCCACAACGACCGCACAGCCTGAACATCAGGCCGTCGCCGCAGGCGCCTTGGCTTGGCTGGTGCTGCCCATCAGCCCGGAAAGCACGATGGCGACAATGATCAGCGCGCCGCCCAGCAGCATGCGCAGGGTCGGGGTTTCGGCAAACAGCACCCAGGCCGCGGTGATGCCGTAGACCGGCTCCATGGCAAACACCACCGAGGCGGTGCGCGCTTTGATCACCGCCAGGCTGGCGACAAACAGGCTGTGGGCCAGGCCGGTACAGAACACCCCGAGCAGCCCGATCCACAACCAGTCAATTGCCCGCACATCCGCCAGCCCGGGTGCCGCTACCGGCAGCAGACAAGCCGCGACCACCACGTTCTGACACAGCGCCGCCTGCACCGCGGGGATGCGCCCGGAACTGGCGCGGTTGTTCAGCGACAGCAGCGAAAACAGCAGGCCCGAGGCAATGCCCCAGAGCAGGCCGCCGGTGGCTGCGCTGGCAAGGTTGAAGTCTGGCGTCACCAGGATCAGGCCGACACTGACCAGTACCACCAGCAGCACTTCATTGGCGCGAATGCGCTCGCGGAAGATCAGCCCTTCGAGAATCACGGTAAACGCCGGGAACGCGGTAAACCCAAGCGTGGCGACGGCGACGCCAGCACCTTTGACCGCGATGAAGAAGGTTACCCAATGCGCCGCGAGCAGCACGCCGCTGATCAGCAGGCGGCGCCAGTCGCGCATCTGAAGTGTTTTCCAGGTGGTGTTGCTGGCGAATCGCGCAAACACGGCGAGCGCCACCACGGCGAAGGCCGCCCGGCCAAAGACGATAATGGCGGGCGAGGCCGCCGCCAGCTTGCCGAATACGCCGGTGAGGCCAAACATCAGTGCGCCGATATGCAGGGCGCCGAGGGCTGAGCGGGGAGTCATTGCGATCCTTGAACCAACGGGGTGACAGAATCGCAGTCTAGAGGTTGGAGGTGTGGGCGTCTGTCGTCCGGCTCGCGTTTTTTGTCGCAAGACTATGATGAGCGCCGCAATGCGCCCGGTGATGCGCCAAATTCGCGCAACATCGCGGCGGCAAACGCACTTTGCGAGCTGTAGCCGACGCGCTCGGCAATGTCGCCGATGGGCAGCGGCGTGTTGCGCAACAGGTTCAAGGCCATCTGCAGGCGGCGCCCGCGGATGTAGTCCATCGGCGTCTGCCCGCACTCGGCGATAAAGCGCGCGTGCAGGCGCGCGACCGACAGGCCGGCAATGCGTGCAAGGTCCGCGACCTGCAATGGGTGCGCAACGTGTCGTTCGATATGCGCATCAAACGCCGCATACGGCAGGCGTCGTCCCGGCATCGGTTGGGCCAGCGGGTGATTGAGGCTGGCCAATAACAGCACCGCGCCTTGCTGCACGATCAGCGGGTCATCCACCGGGCTGTGCGCCAGCCATTGCACCAGTTGGCTTTGCCGCGAGTCCAGGGTCAGGCGTGCCGATTGGTCGAGCAGGCGGCGGCTGGCATCGGCATGCTCGCCCAGCGATTGCACGACCCAATGTTCGGTGGGCACGTCCAGCACCAGGCAACGGCTGCCATCACGGCTGCCGCAGGCGTGGTGGGCGGAGAAGGGCAGCACCATCACGCTGTTTTCGTGCACCTGGCTGCCCCGGCCATCGACTTCCAGGTCCAGGTGCCCGGACAGGCCAAACACCAACTGCGCATGGTCATGGCTGTGGGCAAGCGGCTCTTCGAGGTAGTGGCGCAGCGTGAGCGTCGGTCTCATCGCAGTCTCCTGAGGGTGCAGGGCGCCAGTCTACAACGCTTCGCGGGCGCCAGGCGCTGTCATCAGACTGACGCACCGCTGTCATGGGCTATTAACCACCAGGGCGCAAGCTCGCGAAAACACCGTCGAGGGATGCCCATGACCCGTGCCGAATTCGCCAAACCCGGTCGTAAACAACGGGTTCGTACCTTGTGGATTTCCGACGTGCACCTGGGCACGCGGGACTGCCAGGCCGAACATTTGTCGCGGTTTCTCAAGGGTTACCACGCAGACAAGGTGTACCTGGTTGGCGACATCATTGATGGCTGGAAAATGCGCGGCGGCATGTATTGGCCCCAGGCCCATACCAACGTGATCCGCCGCCTGCTGACCATGGCCAAGCGCGGCACCGAGGTGATCTATGTCACCGGCAACCATGACGAGTTCCTGCGGCGCTATTCCAAGCTGATCCTGGGCAATATCCAACTGGTCGACGAAGCGGTGCACGTCACCGCCGATGGCCGGCACTTGCTGGTGATCCACGGCGACCAGTTTGATGTGATCACCCGGTACCACCGCTGGCTGGCGTTTCTCGGCGACTCGGCCTACGAATTCACCCTCACGCTGAACCGCTGGCTCAATCACTGGCGGGCGCGGTATGGCTACGGCTACTGGTCGCTGTCGGCGTACCTCAAGCACAAGGTCAAAACGGCAGTGAGCTTTATCAGCGACTTTGAGGAAGCGATCGCCCACGAAGTGACCAAGCGCGAGTTGCATGGCGTGGTCTGCGGGCATATTCACCACGCGGAAATCCGCAAGGTGGGCGAGGTGGATTACCTTAACTGCGGGGATTGGGTGGAGTCGTGCACGGCGTTGATCGAGCACTGGGACGGGCATATCGAGTTGTATCGGTTGGCGGATGCGCAGGCGAAGGAAGCGCAGATCAAAGCCGAGATGGTTGCGGGCTAAAAAACAACACCGTTCACATGTGGGCGCGGGCTTGCCCGCGAATGCGCAGTGTCAGTCAATCTATTGGGTGACTGTCACACTGCATTCGCGAGCACGCCCGCTCCCCCATTTATTCCCCGTTTCTTCAGTGGCAAACGTCGGCGATGGCCTCGGCCAGCAGGGTCAAACGCGTCGCGTCGATGCCCGCCACGTTGGCCCGTCCCGAACTGACCATGTACACGCTGTGCTTCTCGCGCAGTTGCTTGACCTGTTCGGCGCTCAAGCCGGTGTAGGAAAACATCCCGCGCTGCGCACCGATATGCGCAAAGCGTTCGGCCAGCCCGTGGGGCGCCAGCGCCTCTACCAGGCCTGAACGCAACTGCGCGATCCGTGAACGCATGGCTTCGACTTCGTCGCTCCAGCGCTTTTTCAGCTCGGCATCCCCAAGGATGGTCGCCACCACGGCGGCGCCATGGTCCGGCGGCGTCGACCACAGATTACGCGCGGTGTTTGCCAGCTGGCTGCGCACATCCGTGAGCTTTTCAGCATCCGCCGCGCACACGATCAACGCGCCGACACGGTCGCGGTACAGGCCAAAGTTCTTCGAGCAAGAGCTGGTGATCAGCACTTCCGGCAGCTCGGCGGCAAACAGTCGCACGGCCCAGGCGTCTTGCTCCAGGCCGTCGCCGAAGCCTTGATAGGCGAAGTCGATCAGCGGCAGCAATTGGCGCTCGCGCACGATCTGCAGCACCTGGCGCCAGTCGTCCTGGGACAGGTCAAAACCGGTCGGGTTGTGGCAGCACGCGTGCAGCAACACCACGTCGCCCTCGGGCACCGTGGCGAGTGTGGCCAACATCGCGGCCACATCCAGGCGGTTGTCGGCGCCCACGTAGGGGTAGTGACTGACCTTAAGCCCGGCCTTGGCGAAGATGGTTTCGTGGATCGGCCAGGTCGGGTCGCTCAGCCACACGCCGCGCCCCGGCAGGTTATGGGCGATAAAGTCTGCGCTCAGGCGCAGGGCGCCGGTGCCGCCTGGGGTTTGCGTTGCACCGGCACGGCGGTCGCGGATCAAGGCCGAGTCGGCGCCGAGCACCAGTTCGCTGATCAGCGCACCGAATGCCGCATCGCCGTGGCCGCCGATGTAGGTCTTGGTGGTCTGGGTGTCTACCAGGCGCTGTTCGGCGAGTTTTACCGAATGCGGAATCGGCGTGAGGCCCTGGTCGTCTTTATAGACGCCGACGCCCAGGTCGAACTTGTTCGGGTTGCCGTCCTGGGCATACAGGTCCATCAGCCCGAGGATCGGGTCGCCGGGCACGCGGCCAATGGCATCGAAATGCATTACTTGCGGCCCTCGGCGTCCTTGGCCACTTCGTCAGTGCGCGCGGCCATGATGAAGTCGTTGCGGTGCAAGCCTTTGATCGAGTGGCTCCACCAGGTCACGGTGACTTTGCCCCACTCGGTGAGCAGGCCTGGGTGGTGGCCTTCGGCTTCAGATATTTCACCCACGGCGTTGGTAAAGGCCAGGGCAAATTTGAAGTTCTTGAACAGAAAAACCTTTTCCAGCTGCATCACGCCGTCGCGTACTTCAATGTTCCAGTCGGGAATCTGCTTGATCAGTACCGGCAACTCTTCATCGCTGACTTGCGGGGCGTCGGCACGGCAGGCTTCGCAGTGGGCTTGGTTCAAGGTGGTCATGGGATGTGTCCTGAATTCGAGTGTTTGAAAAACGGTCGTCAGTGGCGTCACCCTAAAGCAACGCGCGGCCAGGGAACAGACTCACCTGGCCTCAAAACATAAGGTTCAAGCCGCTTTGGGTTTGGGCGGAAATTTCGGCGCGTGCAGACCCAGCTGCATACCGCGCTCGACCATGCCCATGATGTCTTCCTGCGCCACTTCGAACAGGCGCTTGAGCTCGGGCAGGACGAAATACAGCGGTTGCAGGATGTCGATCCGATACGGCGTGCGCATCGCTTCGAGCGGGTCGAAGGCTTGGTGCTCGGGCTCATCCGACAGGCAATACACGCTTTCCTTGGGCGACGACAGAATGCCGCCACCGTAAATGCGCCGGCCTTGCGGGGTGTCCACCAGGCCGAACTCGATGGTCATCCAGTACAGGCGCGCCAGGTACACGCGCTGTTCCTTGGTCGCGGCCAGGCCGAGCTTGCCGTAGGTGTGGGTGAATTCGGCGAACCAGGGGTTGGTCAGCAGCGGGCAGTGGCCGAAGATCTCGTGGAAAATATCCGGCTCTTGCAGGTAGTCCAGTTCTTCGCGGGTACGAATAAAGGTCGCCACTGGAAACTGCTTGCTGGCGAGTAATTCGAAGAAGGTCTGGAAGGGGATCAGCGCCGGCACGCGGGCGACTTGCCAGCCGGTGGTCTCGGCCAGCACCTGGTTGATTTCACCCAGTTGCGGAATGCGGTCCAACGGCAGGCCGAGCTTGTCGATGCCGTCCAGGTATTCCTGACAGGCGCGACCCTCGATCACTTTCAACTGGCGCGTGATCAGGGTGTTCCACACCGCGTGTTCTTCCGGCGGGTAGTGGATAAAACCTTGCGCATCGGGCTCGCGGGCCACGTAGTGCGTTTGCTTCATACGGCTCTCCTGCTAGGCATTCGTTCTTGTTATGTCCTGCGATGAGCCTATTGATAACCCGCAAGGCGCCGGATTCCATCGGGCTGCGGCCTAATGCTGTAGGAAATGTTACCGGTTTTTGTAAAGTATTCGTTACGATGGCCGGACTCATCGTTGTATTGGGCTGTGAAATGCCCATGGGCTGTCACATAATCTTGACGACTATCTGCGCCCAGCGGCAAAAAGACGCGGCGCCTTCCCACCTTTCGGGCTTTTTCATGCGTATTAAAGTGCACTGCCAAAACCGTATCGGCATCCTGCGGGACATCCTCAACCTGTTGGTGGAGTACGGCGTCAACGTCGCCAAGGGCGAGGTCGGTGGCGAACATGGCAATGCGATTTACCTGTTTTGCCCCAACCTGGTGAACATGCAATTCCAGGCGCTGCGCCCGCAATTTGAAGCCATTGCCGGGGTGTTTGGTGTCAAGCGGGTAGGGCTGATGCCCAGCGAACGTCGGCATATGGAGCTCAATGCGCTGCTTGGCGCCCTGGAGTTTCCGGTGCTGTCGATCGACATGGGCGGCTCCATCGTTGCCGCCAACCGCGCGGCGGCGCAGTTGCTCGGGGTGCGCGTGGACGAGGTCCCGGGAATTCCACTGTCGCGCTATGCCGAGGACTTCGACCTGCCGGAACTGGTGCGGGCGAGCAAGTCGCGGATCAATGGCTTGCGGGTCAAGGTCAAGGGCGACGTATTCCTGGCGGACATCGCGCCGCTGCAATCCTGCGAACACGATGACAGCGAAGCCATGGCGGGTGCCGTGCTGACCCTGCACCGCGCCGACCGCGTCGGTGAGCGCATCTACAACGTGCGCAAGCAGGAACTGCGTGGTTTCGACAGCATCTTCCAGAGCTCCAGGGTCATGGCGGCCGTGGTGCGCGAGGCGCGGCGCATGGCGCCTTTGGATGCGCCTCTATTAATAGAAGGCGAAACCGGCACCGGCAAAGAGCTGTTGGCCCGCGCTTGTCACCTGGCCAGCCCGCGTGGGCAGTCGCCATTGATGGCGCTCAATTGCGCAGGCTTGCCGGAGTCCATGGCCGAGACCGAGCTGTTTGGCTACGGGCCTGGTGCGTTTGAAGGCGCGCGGGCCGAAGGCAAGCTGGGTCTGTTGGAGCTGACGGCCGGCGGTACGTTGTTTCTGGATGGCGTCGGTGAAATGAGCGCACGTCTGCAGGTGAAATTGCTGCGTTTTCTGCAGGACGGATGCTTTCGCCGCGTGGGCAGTGATGAAGAGGTCTACCTGGATGTGCGGGTGATCTGTGCGACGCAGGTGGACTTGTCTGAGCTTTGCGCCCGCGGCGAATTCCGCCAGGACCTTTATCACCGCCTCAATGTGCTGTCGCTGCATATCCCGCCGTTGCGCGAATGCCTGGATGGGTTGGCGCCGTTGGTTGAGCATTTCCTTGATCAAGCCAGCCGGCAGATCGGCTGCCCGCTGCCCAAGCTGGCACCGGCTGCGATGGACCGGCTCAGCCACTATCACTGGCCGGGCAATGTGCGCCAGCTGGAAAACGTGCTGTTTCAGGCGGTGTCGTTGTGCGAAGGCGGGACGGTCAAGGCAGAGCATATTCGCTTGCCGGATTATGGGGTGCGTCAGCCGCTTGGCGATTTCTCGTTGGAGGGAGGGTTGGAGCAGATCGTCGGCCGGTTCGAGAAAGCGGTGCTGGAAGCCTTATATGCCGAGCATTCCAGCAGCCGGCAACTGGGCAAGCGCTTGGGCGTGTCGCACACCACCATCGCCAATAAGCTGCGTGATTATGAAATTCTCAAGGCCGATAAATAACTGGCGGTCTACACACGATTAAAACTGTGGGAGCGAGCTTGCTCGCGAATGCGACGTGTCAGTCACTACATGTGCAGACTGATACACCGCATTCGCGAGCAAGCCCGCTCCCACATTTGTTATTTGTCATCTTCAAGACCGGTGCTTGCCGCAGGCGGCAGTAGTCCGCCGTTTTTTCGACTCTCGCCCAGCCACCTAATCTCCATGCCTGCGCGCAAACCCCCGTCCCGCCTGGACTTTTCCTCGTTTTTAAAAGTTGGTTCGCAAATTGCTTAAGCCTCATCAGTACAGCGGTGGGCGGCAAGCGTCCGTCAGAAAGAGGATAGAGCGTGGACAAGTACCTTTATGTGGCAATGACCGGCGCCAGCCAGAATGCACTGGCGCAGAAGGCCCATGCCAACAATCTGGCGAACATCTCCACCAACGGTTTTCAGCGTGACCTGGAGCAGGCGCGTTCGATGCCGGTGTTTGGTGACAGCTTTCCGGCGCGCGCGTTTGCCATGACCGAGCGGCCAGCCACCGACTTCTCCCCGGGCGCCATGATCGAAACCGGTCGTGACCTCGACGTGGCGGTCAGCGGCGACGGTTGGATGGCCGTGCAAACCCCCGATGGCAGTGAAGCCTACGTGCGCAGCGCCAGCATGAATGTGGATGCGCTGGGCGTGCTGCGGGCCGGCAACGGTATGCCGATCATGGGCAACGGTGGCCCGATTGCGGTGCCGCCGCAGCAGAAAATTGAAGTGGGTGCCGACGGCACCATCAGCATCCGCGCCATGGGCGAAGGCCCGCGGGTAATGGCTGAAGTGGACCGCATCAAGTTGGTCCAGCCGGACCTCAAGAACATGACCAAGGGCCTCGACGGCACCATCCACACCAAGGATGGCCAGCCGGCCCAGGCGAACGCCAACGTCACGCTGACGTCGGGCTTCCTGCAGGCAAGCAACGTCAACGCCGTTGAAGAAATGACCGCGGTGCTGTCGCTTTCCAAGCAGTTCGAGCTGCACATCAAGATGATGAACAGCGCCAAGGAAGACGACCAGGCCATGACCCGCGTTCTGGCGATGAGCTGATTGCCGCGTTACTGACCGACTACTAATTTTGCAGCGCAGCGCCAACAAACAGGCGCACGAAGGAGAACAGCATGCTTCCGGCTCTATGGGTTGCCAAAACAGGTTTGTCCGCCCAGGACACCAACCTGACCACCATTTCCAACAACTTGGCGAACGTGTCGACCACGGGCTTCAAACGTGACCGCGCCGAGTTCCAGGACTTGCTCTATCAGATCAAGAAGCAGCCGGGCGCCCAATCGACCCAGGACAGCGAATTGCCGTCGGGCCTGCAACTGGGTACCGGTGTGCAGATCGTTGGCACGCAGAAGAACTTCAGCGCCGGTAACCTGCAGCAAACCGGTCAGCCGTTGGACATGGCCATCAACGGGCGCGGCTTCTTCCAGATCCTGCAACCGGATGGCACCACGTCCTACACCCGTGACGGCACGTTCCACCTCGACTCCAATGGCCAGATCGTCACGGCCAACGGTTTCGCCCTGGAGCCGGCTGTTGTGGTTCCCGCCGATGCCAAGACCTTTACCGTCGGCAACGACGGCACTGTGTCGATCACCGTGGCCGGCAACCCGGCTTCGCAAGTGATCGGCAACCTGCAAACCGCCGACTTCATCAACCCGGCCGGCCTGCAAGCGATGGGTAACAACCTGTTCCTGGAAACCGCCTCCAGCGGCGCGCCGCAAATCGGCACCCCTGGCCTGAACGGTTTTGGCACCACGCTGCAAAGCACCCTGGAAACCTCCAACGTCAGCACGGTTGAGGAGATGGTCAACATGATCACCACCCAGCGCGCCTACGAGATGAACTCCAAGGTGATTTCCACCGCCGACCAGATGCTTTCGTTCGTAACGCAGAATCTGTAATCAAGTCTATGGGGCGCCATCGACGGCGCCTGCAACACCGTGAGGTAAGGGTCATGAATCGCTATGTTTCTGTTCTGGCATTGAGTGGGATCGCCGTGCTCGCGGGCTGTGTCGCCCCGACGCCAAAACCCAATGACCCGTACTACGCGCCGGTGTTGCCACGCACGCCGTTGCCGGCGGCGGCCAACAATGGCTCGATCTACCAGGCCGGTTTCGAACAGAACCTGTACAGCGACCGCAAGGCGTTCCGTGTGGGTGACATCATCACCATCACTCTGAACGAGAAAACCCAGGCCAGCAAAAATGCCAACTCGCAGATCGGCAAGACCAGCAAGACCAGCATTGGCCTGACGTCGCTGTTCGGTGGCGTGCCCAACACCAATAACCCGCTGGGCAGCGGTGACCTGAGCCTGGACGCCGGCTACAGCGGCGACCGCGCCACCAACGGCAAAAGTGCGGCGGGGCAGGGCAACAGCCTGACCGGTTCGATCACCGTGACCGTCGCCGATGTACTGCCCAACGGCATCATCGCCGTACGCGGTGAGAAGTGGATGACCCTCAACACCGGCGACGAGCTGGTGCGCATTGCGGGCATGGTTCGCGCCGATGATATTTCCACCGACAACACCGTGCCGTCGACGCGGATTGCCGATGCGCGCATTACCTACTCGGGTACAGGTTCGTTTGCTGATGCGAGTCAGCCGGGCTGGTTCGACCGTTTCTTCCTTAGCCCGCTGTTCCCTTTCTAGGTGGCCACTTTGAAACTCAAACAGCTGATGGCTGCCGCGTTGTTGCTGGCCTTGAGCACAGGGGCCTTGGCTGAGCGGTTGAAAGACATCGCCAGTATTTCCGGCGTGCGCTCCAACCAACTGATCGGGTACGGCCTGGTGGTGGGGCTTAACGGCACGGGTGACCAGACCACCCAAACCCCGTTCACCCTGCAGACGTTCAACAACATGCTCTCGCAGTTCGGCATCAAGGTGCCGCCGGGTTCGGGCAACGTGCAACTGAAAAACGTCGCGGCCGTGTCCATCAGTGCCGATTTGCCGGCGTTCTCCAAGCCGGGTCAGGTGGTGGACATCACCGTCTCGTCCATCGGTAACTCCAAAAGCCTGCGCGGCGGCACGTTGCTGATGACGCCGCTCAAGGGTATCGACGGCAACGTCTACGCCATCGCCCAGGGCAACCTGGTGGTCGGTGGTTTTGACGCCGAGGGCCGTGACGGTTCGAAGATCACCGTTAACGTGCCATCGGCCGGGCGTATCCCGGGCGGCGCCATGGTGGAACGCACCGTGCCCAGTGGCTTCAACCAGGGCAACAGCCTGACCTTGAACCTCAACCGTTCGGACTTCACCACCGCCAAGCGCGTGGTCGACAAGATCAACGACATGCTCGGCCCTGGCGTGGCCCAGGCCATTGACGGCGGCTCGATCCGCGTTACCGCGCCACTGGACCCAAGCCAGCGTGTCGATTACCTATCGATCCTGGAAAACCTCGAGGTCGATCCAGGCCAGGCGGTGGCCAAGGTCATCATCAATTCGCGTACCGGCACGATCGTGATCGGTCAGAACGTCAAGGTATCGCCGGCGGCCGTGACCCACGGCAGCCTGACCGTGACCATCACCGAAGACCCGATCGTCAGTCAGCCTGGGCCTTTGTCCAACGGCCAGACGGCGGTAGTGCCGCGTTCGCGGGTGAATGCTCAGCAAGAAGCCAAGCCGATGTTCAAGTTCGGCCCCGGCACCACGCTGGACGAGATTGTCCGCGCGGTGAACCAGGTGGGCGCGGCCCCAGGCGACTTGATGGCGATCCTCGAAGCGCTGAAACAGGCCGGCGCCTTGCAAGCCGACCTGATAGTGATCTGAGCCATGGTCATGGATATGCGCAAGAGCGGGATCAGCAGCACGGCGGATTCGGGGTCTTACTCCGACCTGAACCGGCTTAACCAGCTCAAGGTCGGCGCCGACAAGAACAGCGAAGGCAACATGCGCAAAGTCGCGCAGGAGTTCGAGTCGCTGTTCCTCAGCGAGATGCTCAAGTCCATGCGTTCGGCCACGGAAGCGCTGGGCAAGGACAACCCGCTGAATACGCCGGCGGCCAAGCAATACCAGGAAATGTACGACCAGCAGTTGGCGGTTTCGATGTCTCGCGAAGGCGGTGGTATTGGCCTGGCCGACGTGCTGATGCGCCAGATGCAGAAGAACAAACCGGTGGACGCCCAGGCGGCCACGTTGCAGGGCCCGGAGGCGGCGCAAGCGCCAGTGAAGAAGGTCGATGTGCCGACTGAAATCGGCGCAGGCACCCAAGCCGAAGGGCCGTTGGGCCGCTCCAACGGCCAGCGTCCGCTATGGGCCTATCGCGTGGCCGTGCCTGAAGGCGCGAGCGCGCACGCCAACGACATGGAGCTGATGAACCAGCGCCGTATCGCCTTGCCGAGCAAGCTGACTGATCGTCTGTTGGCCGGCATCGTGCCGAACGCGCCGGTCGCCATCGATGCCAAGAGCGCGCCGCTGCGTAACAGCGCAGCCGCCGACAACGTGGTCAACAGCACCGCGCGCAGCATTGCCGTACCGAGCGGGCGCATGCAGGTGTATGGCCGCGCCATCGCCCAGCCACCGCTGGCGCCGGCGAAGAAAGCCTTCAGCTCGCAGGATGAATTCGTCGCCACCATGCTGCCGATGGCCAAGGCGGCCGCCGCGCGCATCGGTGTCGACCCCAAGTACCTGGTGGCCCAGGCCGCGCTGGAAACCGGTTGGGGCAAATCGGTAATGCGCGCCGAGGACGGCAGCAGCAGTCACAACCTGTTCGGCATCAAGGCCGGGCAGAGTTGGCAGGGCGGCCAGGCGCGTGCAATTACCAGCGAGTTTCGTGATGGGTCGATGGTCAAGGAAACGGCGCAATTCCGTTCCTACAACTCCTATCAGGACAGCTTCCACGACCTCGTGACATTGCTGCAAAGCAATGATCGCTATAAAGAAGTTGTGAAATCAGCCGACAACCCGGAACAGTTTGTGCGCGAGTTGCAAAAAGCCGGATACGCAACCGACCCGGACTACGCCAGCAAGATTTCGCAGATCGCCAAAACGATGAACAGTTACCAGGATTACGCTGCCGCGGGCGCATCCACTCATTTATAAGGTCTGAATCATGAGTTTGCTCAATATCGGGATGTCGGGGCTCAACGCCGCTCAAGGATCGTTGTCGGTCCTGAGTAACAACATTGCCAACGTCAACACCCCGGGATACTCGCGTCAGCAGACCACCCAGAACGCCAGCGCCAACAATCAGTACGGCGGCGTGTACATCGGCAGCGGCACGACCCTGGCGGATGTGCGCCGCATCTATAACGATTTCTTGGGCGCCGCTTACCAGAGCAGCACGGCCCTCAACAGCGACGCCACCGCCTACGCGGGCCAGGCGGCTGCGATTGACAAGACCCTGTCTGACAAGTCCACCGGCATGTCTGCGGTGCTCAGCGCGTTTTTCGCGTCCCTGCAAACCGCGGCAGCGACCCCGAGCGACGTGTCCGCGCGCCAACTGCTGGTGACCAGCGCCCAGACCCTGAGCAACCGCTTCAACGCGATCTCGACCCAGCTGACCCAGCAAAAAGAAAGCATCAACAGTCAACTGAGCACCATGAGTGATCAGGTCAATAAGCTGACGTCGTCGATTGCGTCGCTGAACACGCAAATCGCAACCGCCCAGGGCTCGTCGACCAGTGCGCCGGCCAACCTGCTGGATGCGCGTAACGAGGCGGTGCGTTCGCTCAACGAGCTGATCGGCGTAACGGCCACCGAGAAGAACGGCCAGTTCAGCATCACCACCGGCACCGGCCAGTCGCTGGTAGAAGGCGGTGTGGCCAACACGATTTCGGCCGTGCCGAGCAAAACCGACAACAGCCAGTACACCATTCAGCTCAACATGGGCGACACGCCGATGGACATCGGCAACGTGGTGTCCGGCGGCAGCATCGGCGGTCTGTTGCGCTACCGCAGTGATGCGCTGATACCGGCCATCAACGACCTGGGCCGCATTGCCATTGCCACCGCTGACAGCGTCAACAGCCAGTTGGGCCAGGGCCTGGACCTGAACAGCGATTTCGGTTCGTCGTTGTTCAGCGACATCAACAGCGCCGCGGCCATTGCCCAGCGTAGCCAGGCAGCCTCGGGCAACAGCGCAGGCTCGGGCAACCTGAATGTGACGATTGCCGACAGCAGCAAGCTCTCGACCTTCGACTACAAAGTCACCTTCACCAGCGGCAACCAGTACAACGTGGTGCGCTCCGACGGCAAAGCCATGGGCTCGTTCGACACCACCACCACGCCGCCGCCCGTGATCGACGGCTTCACGTTGGCGCTCGATGGCAAGGGGCCGATGGCTGCCGGTGACAGCTTCAAGGTCAGCCCGACGGCCACCGGGGCCAGCAACATCAGCGTTGACCTCAACGACCCGAACAAGCTCGCGTTCGCGGCGCCACTGGCCGGCAATGCCAGCACTACCAACACCGGCACCGGCACGTTCACGCCGCCGACATTGACGCTGCCGATCGATATCAACGGTGGCGCTGCCAGCGCGCAGTTGCGCACCGGGATCGAAAACTCGATGCCGGTGAAGATGGTATTTGGCAAGCCTGCGGCAGACGGCACCCAGTCCTACACAGTGAGCGATGCCCAGGGCAACCCGATCGGCACCGGCAGCATCATTCCGGGCCAGGGCAACAAGGTCTCTATCAGTGTGCCGATGCGTGATGCCAGCGGTACGTTGATTCCAGGCAAGAGCTTCAGTTTCGACACCACCGTGGCGGGCACGCCCGCCAACGGCGACAGCACGACCTTTTCGTTCAACAGTGGCGCCACCTCCGATGGCCGCAACGCTCAGCAATTGCTGGGTTTGCAGACCAAGGCGACGGTCGGTGCGGTGGATGGCAATGCGGGCGTGAGCCTGGTCAGCGCCAACAGCCGGCTGGTGTCCCAAGTCGGTTCCAAGGCCGCCCAGGCCAACACCGACAGCACCGCCACCGGCGCTTTGCTGGCCGCGAACAAGGCGGCCAGCAACTCCGTGTCCCAGGTCAACCTGGACGAGGAGGCGGGCGACATGATCAAGTTCCAGCAGTACTACACCGCGTCGTCGCAGATCATCAAGGCCGCGCAAGAAACCTTCAGCACACTGATCAACGCCCTTTAAAGGAGTCTGGAACGATGCGTATCTCTACACAGCAGTATTTCGACACCAGCTCCGCCAAATATCAGGATAACTACTCGGGTGTGGTGAAGGCTCAGGACCAGGCCAGCTCCGGTGTGCGCGTGCAGACTGCTGCGGATGATCCGGTAGCCGCCGCGCAACTGCTGATGCTGCAACAGCAAAAAGACATGCTGGGCCAGTACAACGGCAACATCACCAGCCTGCAAAACTCGCTGACCAACGAGGAAAGCGTGTTGGCGAGCATCAACACGGCCATGCAAACCGCCAGCGGCCTGGCGTTGCAGGCGGGTAACCTCAAGCTCAGCAACGACGACCGCAAGGCCATCGCCGCTCAGGTTGGCGCGCTCGAAGACCAGGTATTGGGCCTGCTCAACACCAAGGATTCCAGCGGCAACTATATGTTTTCCGGGGCCAAGACCGACACGCCGCCCTACAGCCGTAACAACGATGGCACCTACACCTACCAGGGTGATGAGACGCCGCTGAGCCTGCAAGTGTCGAGCAACTTGACGATTGCGGCGGGCGATACCGGCAAGACGCTGCTGGAAAGCTCCGGCAACACCGGGCGCACTCAGGCGACGATTTTGCCGCCGGCGGTCAACGACGGCAAAGTCGCGATTTCGGCCGGCCTGGTCACCTCGGGCACCGCTTACACGAAGAATTTTGCCGACGGCCAGCCATACAAGCTGACCTTCTCCAGCAGTACCCAATACAGCGTGACCGACAAGGACGGCAACGACGTTACGTCCGAGATCACCGGTAACGGCACATTTGATTCCACCAAGGAAGGCGCGTCCAGCGTCAACCTGCGCGGGGTCAAGTTCGACATCAGCCTGAATCTTGGGCCTGACGTGGCCTCGGGCGCACCGGCTGACGCGCTGGTGGCAGGCAAGGCCTTTACGCTGGAAAGCAAACCGGACACGTTCAGCAGTTCGCGCACAGCCAGTAATCCGTCTACGGCGCAGTTGACCGGTGGTCGGGTCACGGACCAGGCAGCCTACGCCAGCACCTTTCCGAACTCCGGCGCGGTGATCAAGTTCACCAGCGGCAATGACTACGAGGTGTACGCCCAGCCGTACTCGGCGAACAGCAAGTCGATTGCCACCGGCACCATGGCCACTGGCGCGACGTCGATCACGGCTGCCGGGGTGACCTTCGATGTGAGCGGCGCGCCGGGGGCGGGTGATCAGTTTTCCGTGAGTGCCACCAGCAACAAGAACATGAACGCCCTGGACACGCTGGGCCAACTGCGCAAGGCGCTGGAAACTCCGGCCGATGGCGACCCGGTGGCCATGAACAAGCTCAAGGACGTGATCAATACCTCCATCGGTAACCTGGCCAACGCTTCGGCGCAGATTGACCAGGTGCGTGGCTCGATTGGTGCGCGCCAGAACGCGCTGGATATCCAGAGCCAGGAAAACACCAGTTTGGGGCTGGCCAATACCTCCACCATGTCATCGCTGGCGAACGTCGACATGGGCCAGGCGGCCATTGATCTGACATTGCAGCAGACCATGCTGCAGGCTTCGCAGCTGGCGTTTGTGAAGATCTCCCAGTTGAGCCTGTTCAGCCGCATGTAACCGGCGAGCCTACAAGCGGCCCACCCTGGCAACAGGGTGGGCCGTTGTCGTTTCTGGGGGCGGGAATGTTGCAGGGTTTTGCATAAAGCGCACAAAATTGAGTGACCTGTGAGTCATAAAGCGCATCTTCACTGTATCGTGTGAAAAGGATAAGTCGTCGCAGGGTCTTTGCGCGGGGGCTTTCAGCGATATTTTTACGGGGTTATCCCCTTTATTGTCAGCGCTCCCGGCGTAGTCCGAGGGGTGTTATCCAGCTATTTAGTATTGGGAAGCCACAATGATTGGCATAAAAAGCATCGCCAGTTACGTGCCGGCAGACGGGGTTGACAACTACGCCCAGGGCGCCAAATTCGCCAAGGATGAGGATTTCATCATTGGCAAGATCGGTTCGGCGTTCCTGCCGCGCAAGGATGCTGCGCAGGAAACCTCCGACCTGTGCGTCGAGGCGGTCAACGCCTTGTTTGCCAACAACCCTGATTTGAAGCGCGAGTCCATCGACGCGCTGATCGTCGTGACCCAGAACGGCGATGAGGAAGGCTTGCCCCACACGGCCGCCATCGTCCAGGACAAGCTGGGCCTGCCGACCCACGTGGCGGCGTTTGATATCTCGCTGGGTTGCTCAGGCTATGTCTACGGCATCTACGCGATGAAAGGCTTCATGGAAGCCACTGGCCTGAAAAACGGCCTGCTGATCACCGCCGACCCGTATTCGAAGATCGTTGATCCGGAAGACCGCAACACCACCATGCTCTTCGGCGACGCCGCCACC
This sequence comes from Pseudomonas sp. MF6747, assembly GCF_963890955.1. Taxonomy (NCBI): domain Bacteria; kingdom Pseudomonadati; phylum Pseudomonadota; class Gammaproteobacteria; order Pseudomonadales; family Pseudomonadaceae; genus Pseudomonas; species Pseudomonas sp. MF6747. The sequence goes on along the minus strand of NZ_CAWPSZ010000010.1, from coordinate 81,229 downwards.
GCCACCTGGATGGGCGAAGATGCGCCGTGGTTGCTCGGCAAGTCGAAGTTCGGCACCGACGGTTCCGGCGCGCCGCACCTGAAGGTCAGCGACGGCGTGTTTTTCATGAATGGCCGCCAGGTGTTCAACTTCGCCCTGCTCAAAGTACCGGCGCATTTGCACGAGCTGCTCAACGAGTCTGAGCTTAAGGCTGACGAGATTGATGCCTTCTGCATCCACCAGGGCAGTGCGGCGATTGTCGACGCCGTGGCGCGACGTTTTGAAGACGCACCGGTGGAGAAATTCATCAAGGACATGGTCGAGACGGGTAATACCGTGTCCTCGAGCATTCCGCTGCTGCTGGAAAAGCACATGATGGACGGCGACTGGAAGCGTGTTGCGATCAGTGGCTTTGGTGTCGGTTTGTCGTGGGGTTCGGCGATTCTCTATCGTCCGTGACCTGCTGATAGCGCTGCACACAAAAACGCCCAGGCTTGAAAAAGCCTGGGCGTTTTTTATTTGGCGCCAGAAAACCCAGCAAATGCGAGGCTTTGGGCTATCGTAAATGCTTGAATTACAAAGGGTGGCCCCGTGCTAGTAAAAAAAATCAAAAAAGTCCTCAAGAGACCTGCATTCACGACGATAACTATTACGAAGGTTCTCTAGGCCACACCCGGCGGTTGCCAGGGCCGGAAGCCGCAGTACACCACCCACGAGGATTTCGTCATGGCTTTAACAGTAAACACCAACCTTGCTTCGTTGACCGTTCAGAACAACCTGAACAAGGCTTCCGGCGCCCTGCAAACTTCCATGCAGCGTCTGTCCTCCGGCCTGCGTATCAACAGCGCCAAAGACGATGCGGCCGGCCTGCAAATCTCCAACCGTCTGACCAGCCAGATCAACGGCCTGGGCGTTGCGATCAAAAACGCCAACGATGGTAGCTCGATTGCTCAGACCGCTGAAGGCGCCATGCAGCAGTCCACCAACATCCTGCAAAGCATGCGTACCCTGGCTCTGCAATCCGCCAACGGCTCGCCAAGCGCTGAAGACCGTAAGTCGAACCAGGCTCAATACGCTGCTCTGACCGCTGAATTGACCCGTATCGCTACCACCACTACTTTCGGTGGCAAGAACCTGCTGGACGGTTCGTTCGGTACCACTTCGTTCCAGGTCGGCGCCAACGCCAACCAGACCATCGACATGAGCATCGGTAACGTTGCAGCCAACAACATTGGTTCGCAGCAGCTGAAAACCCAATCCCTGACGCCTTCGGCAACAGGTATTGCTGGTGGCGCGATCACCGTTACCGGTGGTGGCCAGTCTGCAACCGTTACCCTGGCAGCTGGCGCTTCCGCCAAGCAGATCGCTGCTCAAATGAACGGCGCCGTCGGCGGCCTGGCTGCTACCGCCAGCACCGAAGCTCAGTTCACCGTGAACGCGGCTACCATTGGTGCTGCAACTCCTCCAAACGCTAACTTCACCCTGCAAGTGGGCAGCGGTGCAGCCGTTCAGTTCACTGGCGTGACCAGCACTTCCGACCTGGCTAGCCAACTGGCGTCCAACGCTGCCAAGCTGGGCATCAGCGTTAACTACGATTCGTCGACCAACGCTCTGTCGGTCAAGTCCGACACCGGTGAGAACCTGACCTTCAACGCTGGTGACGGCGGTGCTGCTGGTATCTCGGTTGCAACCAAAGACGGCAACGGTACCTTCGGTACTGCTACTGCACTGGCCGCCACCGCTATCGTTGCTACCGGTGCTGTTTCGCTGAACTCCTCCAGCAGCTACGCGCTGAATGGCGCTGGTGTAGCCGGTGTGTTCGCTGCCGGTGCTGCTACCGCTGCCAACTCCGCCAAAACCACCGTCAACAACACCGACGTTACCACCGCTGCCAACGCGCAAAACGCGATCGACGTGATCACCCAGGCGATCTCGGACATCGACTCCCAGCGTGCCGGCCTCGGTGCTGTACAAAACCGTTTCGACAACACCGTTGCCAACCTGCAGAGCATTGCAGACAACTCCAGCGCCGCTCGCGGTCAGATTCAGGACGTTGACTACGCTGCTGAAACTGCTCAGTTGACCAAGCAGCAAACCCTGCAACAGGCTTCCACTGCGATCCTGTCCCAGGCCAACCAACTGCCATCCGCTGTACTGAAGCTGCTTCAGTAATAGCCATCGGTAGATGACTGACGGAAGGGCGCGTTTACGTGCCCTTTTGTCTTTTGCGTGATGAGGAGATTGGACATGGACATGAGCGTCAAGTTGAACCTGTCTTATCCGGCAGCGGCGCCGCAAAGTGCTCCTGCTCCAGTAAGTGCCGGTCCGCAGAAAACCAAGGTAGACCCTACAGTTGCCCCGGTCGAACCCAAGCAGGACTCGAAACCGTCCGACCTTGAACAGGCGGTCACGGATATTCGCAAATTCGTCCAGGCTGCCCAGCGCAACCTGGATTTTTCCATTGATGACACCACCCATCAGGTGGTGGTCAAGGTCATTGCGACCGACAGCGGCGAGGTGATTCGGCAGATCCCTTCGGAAACTGCGTTGAAACTCGCACAAAGCCTTCACGACGCCAGCAGCGTGTTGTTTGACGCCAAAGTCTGAGCTGGCATGAATTTTGTTGCTGTAGCTGCTTGAGGCGTCGTACGTCAAGAAAGCGCCAGCCCCGGATCAGGAGAACAGTCATGGGTGATATTACGGTTAGCGGTCCAGTTACGAACATCGATACCCAGTCGATCGTGACGGCATTGGTGAACGCGGAACAGGCACCCAAGCAGTCGCAGATCAACAAGCAGACGCAAACGTCGACCGCCCAGCTGTCCTCGATCGGCAAGATTCAAGCGGCATTGGATGCGTTCCGCGGCGCTATGGACAACATGGCCAAAGACGCCAGTATCGGCGGTTTGTCGGCAACGACCTCGGATAACAACGTATCGACCATCACGCTGGGCGCCGGTGCCTCCGCGGGCAGCTACCAGTTGGTGGTCAATCAGTTGGCGACGGCCTCGAAGGTCGCTACCCAGACTTTTGCAGCCGGGGCGAAGGCTGTCGTCAATACCGGCACTACGTCGACCACCTTGGAGATCTCCCAGTCGGGCAAGAGCTATGGTGTGAGCGTTCCGCCAGGTGCGACGTTGCAGCAGGTGCGTGACTCGATCAACGCGCAATACAGCAGTGCTGGCTTGAGTGCCAACATCCTGACTGACGCCACCGGTTCCCGTTTGGTCATGACGTCGACCAATACCGGCGTCGGCACCGACATTACCCTCGGCGGTAACTCCGGCCTGGAAGCCGGAGCCTCGGTCGTGACCGTGCCGCAGAACGCGAAGTACACCATTGACGGTACCGCTCAGGAATCCAAGAGCAATACCCTGGGCGACGCGATCAGTGGTGTGAGCATCAAGTTGACGGCAGTGTCGCCTCTGCCTGCCGGTTCTACAGATCCGCTACCCGCTGACTCAATCGTTACGCGCCTGAGTTCGACCATTACCATCGCGCGAAGCACCGACACCCTCAAGAGTTCGGTCAAGGGCTTTGTCGACACCTATAACGCCCTGATGACAGCGATCAACACTGAGACCGCGGTGACCACCAATGCCGACGGTTCCATCACGTCGGCTGCGCTGACCGGCGACGCCACTCTGCGTACTCTGACCTCGGCCGTTCGTAGCGAACTGAACGCATTGGGTGGCACGGGCTCGTTGAAATCCCTGGCCCAGTTTGGTGTGAACACTGACCAGAAGACCGGCAAGCTGAGCATCGACGATAAGTTGTTCAGTGCAGCGATCGCGACCAACCCCACTGACATTGGCGGCATTTTCAACGGTGACAAGGGGCTGCTGGCACGGATGAAAACCGCGACCGACAGCTATGCGCTCAGTGGTACCGGGGTTCTCGCTACGCGTACATCGACGCTGTCGGCAAACATCAAGGACCTGCAAAACCAGCAGGACACCCTGACCGCGCGCATGGCGGCCTTGAAGACGAGCCTGACCGCCAAATACACCACGATGAACAACTTGGTTGCCCAGCTCACCAGTCAACGTTCCAGCGTCATGACCACGCTTAACGCGCTGAATAATCCGAAGACCAGTTGATCCTCAATGAGGCCGCCCGGCGAGGTGATTGACTTTGTCGGGCGTGACCTTCGCAAGACCACCGGCTTAAAGTTTTTTGCGACGCCGTCGACATAATAGTCAGAACCCATTCTTTTAGTGTTGCCTGTCACGAGGTAGAAACATGAATCCCATGAGAGCCCTTCGCCAATATCAGAAGGTCAATTCCCATGCCCAGGTCTCCGAGGCCAGTCCACACCGTCTGGTCCAGATGTTGATGGAAGGCGCGTTGGATCGCATGGCTCAGGCCAAGGGCGCCATGGCTCGTGGTGATATCGCGCAAAAAGGACTGTTGCTGGGCAAGGCGATCGACATTCTGATCGGTTTGCGTGACGGCCTGAACCCGGAAAAAACCGATGATCCGGCCGCGTTGCAGCAATTGGATAACCTGTATGCCTACATGACCACGCGCTTGCTGGAAGCAAACAGCAAAAGCGATGTCGCCATGATCGACGAAGTAGCCGGCCTGATGATTACGCTCAAGGAAGGCTGGGACGGTATTGCAACACTGTAGGCCTTTGGCCTGAGGATGATGTCATGAGCCACGCCCTGCAACGGATTGACGAGACCCGCGAAGCCCTGGTTGACGCATTGGCCCACCGTAACTGGGACGCTATCGGCGAACTGGACATGGGGTGTCGTGCGGTGATCGATGAGGCGCTTAACAATGCGCCGGTGGACGAGGGTGCCCTGCGGGAAAAGCTGGAAAGCTTGCTGGCGGTGTATCAGCAGTTGCTTGAAGTGACGACTGGCGAACGCCAGGCGATTTTCGAAGAGATGTCGCAGATCAACCGAGCGGAAAGCGCGTCAAAGGTTTACCATCTGTTCGGCTGAATGGGCTCAGTTAATCCGAACGGCGCGTCATATATTTGACTGTGCCAGCATTTTTGACTTAACTAGTGCTGTTTTCAGATTTCAGACGTCTAGTAGGGTAAGAAATCTTACAAACGTCTAGATTGCCCTCACTCTGGGGCAGAGCGTTTTACTAGGGAAGTTGCTATTGCATGTGGCGTGAAACCAAAATTCTGCTGATTGATGACGATAGCGTCCGCCGCCGCGATTTAGCGGTAATTTTGAATTTTCTTGGTGAAGAAAATTTGCCCTGCGGTAGCCATGACTGGCAGCAGGCGGTCAGCTCTTTGTCGTCGAGCCGTGAAGTCATCTGTGTGTTGATCGGGACGGTAAACGCTCCTGGCGCAGTTCTGGGCTTGTTAAAGACACTGTCAACCTGGGATGAGTTCCTTCCGGTGTTGCTGATGGGCGATATTTCTTCCGTGGACCTTCCGGAAGACCAGCGCCGCCGCGTGCTCTCCACCCTGGAAATGCCGCCCAGCTACAGCAAATTGCTCGATTCCCTGCACCGTGCCCAGGTCTACCGCGAGATGTATGACCAGGCTCGCGAGCGCGGTCGTCATCGCGAACCCAACCTGTTTCGCAGCCTCGTCGGCACCAGCCGTGCGATCCAGCACGTACGCCAGATGATGCAGCAAGTGGCCGATACCGACGCCAGTGTATTGATCCTCGGCGAGTCCGGTACCGGCAAGGAAGTGGTCGCACGCAACCTGCACTATCACTCCAAACGCCGCGACGGGCCTTTCGTGCCGGTCAACTGCGGGGCAATCCCGGCAGAATTGCTCGAAAGCGAACTGTTCGGCCACGAGAAGGGCGCCTTTACCGGGGCGATCACCAGCCGTGCCGGGCGTTTCGAGCTGGCCAATGGCGGCACCCTGTTTCTTGACGAAATCGGCGACATGCCGCTGCCGATGCAGGTCAAGCTGTTGCGCGTGTTGCAGGAACGCACCTTCGAGCGCGTGGGCAGCAACAAGACCCAGAGCGTCGACGTGCGCATTATCGCGGCCACGCACAAAGACCTCGAAAGCATGATCGAGGTCGGTAGCTTCCGCGAAGACTTGTACTACCGCCTCAACGTATTCCCTATCGAGATGGCCCCGCTGCGCGAGCGCGTGGAAGACATCCCGCTGCTGATGAACGAACTGATTTCGCGCATGGAGCACGAAAAGCGCGGCTCGATTCGCTTCAACTCCGCCGCGATCATGTCCCTGTGCCGTCACGGCTGGCCGGGCAACGTCCGCGAGCTGGCCAACCTGGTCGAGCGCATGGCCATCATGCACCCGTACGGGGTGATTGGCGTGGTCGAGCTGCCGAAGAAATTCCGCTACGTCGACGATGAAGACGAGCAACTGGTAGACAGCCTGCGCAGTGACCTGGAAGAGCGCGTGGCCATCAACGGCCATACGCCGGATTTCGGTTCCACCGCCATGCTGCCGCCCGAAGGCCTGGACTTGAAAGACTACCTCGGTAGCCTCGAACAAGGCCTGATCCAGCAGGCGCTGGACGATGCCAATGGCATTGTCGCGCGCGCCGCCGAGCGCCTGCGCATCCGTCGCACCACCCTGGTGGAGAAGATGCGCAAGTACGGCATGAGCCGTCGCGAAGGTGATGAACAGGCGGATGATTGACGCCTGTTTTTTAACTGACTGATATATAGGTCTATTTTTTTCGGCACGGGTATTGCTACAGCCCTCGCAACGTTCCGTTTAACTGACGGTCAGCCAGCGAGAGAGCATGATGCCCCACGCCGCCAAACTTTCTTCAGCCCCTGCTATTCCTGGGCTGGTTCCGTGCGCAGAGCCGTTGACCCGGCAGGGTCTTGAACAGGCGTTCTCGCAATTCAACCAGATGTCGAGCCAGCTGACCGACTCCTACAGTCTGCTGGAGGCGCGGGTTTCCGAGCTTAAAGGCGAACTGGCAGTGGTCAGCGCCCAGCGCATGCAAGAGCTCGCCGAGAAAGAGCGTCTGGCCAACCGTCTACAAAACCTCCTCGACCTGTTGCCCGGCGGCGTAATCGTCATCGATGAAATGGGCCGTGTCCGCGAAGCCAACCCGGCCGCGCGTGACTTGCTGGGCGAGCCGCTGGAAGGCGAGTTGTGGCGCCAGGTGATTACACGCTGCTTTGCGCCACGCGAAGACGACGGCCATGAAATTTCCCTCAAGGATGGCCGGCGCCTGTCCATCGCCACCCGTTCCCTGGACGCCGAGCCCGGCCAACTGGTGCTGCTCAACGACCTGACTGAAACCCGTCACTTGCAAGACCAGTTGGCGCGCCATGAGCGTTTGTCGTCGCTGGGGCGGATGGTTGCTTCTTTGGCGCATCAGATCCGCACGCCATTGTCGGCAGCGTTGATCTACGCCAGTCATTTGACTGATGAGCAACTGCCAGCCGCCACCCACCAGCGATTTGCCGGGCGCCTCAAGGAGCGCCTGCATGAATTGGAGCATCAGGTGCGCGACATGCTGGTGTTTGCCCGCGGCGAATTGCCGCTGACCGACCGCGTCACGCCATCGGCGCTGATGCAGTCGCTGCAAGCGGCAGCCGCCACGCATATCCAGGACGTCAATGTGCGCTGGCAGTGCGACAGCCACTTGGGCGAGTTGCTGTGCAATCGCGACACGCTGGTCGGCGCCTTGCTCAACCTGATCGAAAACGCCACCCAGGCCAGCGGCCCGGGTGCGCGGCTCAAAGTGCACCTCTACACCCGCGACCAAACCCTGCGCCTGTGCATCAGCGACAGCGGCAGCGGCATCGACCCGGTCGTGCTGCAACGCCTGGGCGAACCCTTTTTTACCACCAAGACCAACGGGACGGGCCTGGGCCTGACCGTGGTCAAGGCAGTGGCGCGTGCACATCAGGGAGAATTGCAACTGCACTCCCGGTTGGGGCGTGGCACCTGTGCATTGATGACCTTGCCGCTGTTTTCCAGCGCGGCAAGCGCGGAGTAAGAGGACTATGGCTATCAAGGTTTTATTGGTCGAAGACGACCGCGCCCTGCGTGAAGCATTGGCTGACACGCTGCTGTTGGCGGGCCATGACTACCGCGCGGTCGGTTCTGCCGAGGATGCCTTGGAGGCCGTTGAACAAGAGTCCTTCAGTCTGGTGGTCAGTGACGTGAACATGCCCGGCATGGACGGCCACCAGTTGCTTGGTTTGTTGCGCGCACGCCAGCCGCAACTGCCGGTGCTGCTGATGACGGCGCATGGCGCCGTCGAGCGGGCGGTGGACGCCATGCGCCAAGGGGCGGCGGATTACCTGGTCAAACCCTTCGAGCCCAAGGCGCTGATCGAGCTGGTCGCCCGGCATGCGCTGGGCGTGGTGTCGAATGCCGAGGGTGAAGGCCCGATTGCCTTCGAGCCGGCCAGCGCGCAGTTGCTGGAACTGGCAGCCCGGGTGGCGCGCAGCGATTCGACCGTGTTGATTTCCGGCGAGTCCGGCACCGGTAAGGAAGTGCTGGCGCGTTACATTCACCAGCAGTCGGGCCGCGCCAAACAACCGTTTATTGCGATCAACTGCGCGGCGATTCCCGACAACATGCTCGAAGCCACGCTGTTCGGCCATGAAAAGGGCTCGTTCACCGGCGCTATCGCGGCGCAGGCCGGCAAGTTCGAACAGGCCGACGGCGGCACCATCCTGCTCGACGAAATTTCGGAAATGCCCCTGGGCCTGCAAGCCAAGCTGCTGCGGGTGCTGCAGGAGCGCGAAGTCGAGCGCGTCGGCGCACGCAAGCCCATCCAGCTGGACATCCGCGTGGTCGCCACCACCAACCGCGACCTCGCGGGTGAAGTGGCGGCAGGGCGCTTTCGTGAAGACTTGTTCTACCGGCTCTCGGTGTTCCCGCTGGCCTGGCGCCCGTTGCGTGAGCGCCCGGCGGACATCATTCCGCTGGCCGAGCGCTTGCTGAACAACCACGTCAAAAAAATGAAGCATGCCCAGGCGCGGCTGTCGGCCGAGGCCCAGGCCTGCCTGATCGGCTATCCATGGCCTGGCAATGTGCGGGAGCTGGACAATGCCATCCAGCGCGCGCTGATTTTGCAGCAGGGCGGGTTGATTCAGCCGCAGGACTTCTGCCTGGCCATGGGCAGTGGCGCGGCGCCGTTGCCGAGCCTGGCGCCGGCACCGGTGGTCGTGGCCGAAGCCGAGTCTGGCGGCGCCCTGGGCGACGACCTGCGTCGCCGCGAATTCCAGATGATCATCGACACCCTGCGTGCCGAACGCGGCCGCCGCAAGGAAGCCGCCGAGCGCCTGGGCATCAGCCCGCGCACCTTGCGCTACAAGCTGGCGCAGATGCGCGACGCGGGGATGGATGTCGAAGCCTACCTGTTCGCGACCTGACAAATCGCTGTCTTAGAAATACTCAGGCTGACAGGGTTTGTCGCCTTTTCTTACGAATAGCCACGGAGCTGGCACCCTTGTTGCTACCACCCCTAGTAACCGCTGCGTAGTGTCAAAAAATTGCGGGTCGTCGGAGAGAGAAGGTCATGAGCCAGGGTATTGAGTTCAATCGGTTGATGTTGGATATGCGCTCCATGCAAATGGATGCCATGGCTCAACCGAAATCCGTCGCGCCAGCGCCGGAATTGGGCCAAAGCAGTTTTGCCGACATGCTCGGTCAGGCAATCAACAAAGTCAGTGATACCCAGCAAGCCTCGAATCAGTTGGCTACCGCCTTCGAGATCGGCAAGAGCGGCGTGGACCTCACCGATGTAATGGTCGCTTCGCAAAAGGCCAGCGTTTCCTTTCAGGCCTTGACCCAAGTGCGTAACAAGTTGGTTCAGGCTTATCAAGACATCATGCAGATGCCGGTTTAAGGACGAGATTTAAGTCATGGCAGAAGCAGTCGTGGACAACGTACCCGCCAAGGCAGACGGCAAGCCGCCGCTGTTTGGCCTGTCGTTCCTGGAAAACCTTTCCGAAATGACCATGTTGCGTCAGGTGGGCCTGATGGTCGGCCTGGCTGCCAGCGTGGCGATTGGTTTTGCCGTGGTGCTGTGGTCGCAGCAACCTGATTACCGCCCGTTGTACGGCAGCCTGGCCGGGATGGATTCCAAGCAGATCATGGAAACCCTGGCCGCCGCCGACATCGCCTACACCGTGGAGCCCAATTCTGGGGCCTTGCTGGTCAAGGCCGATGACGTGGCGCGTGCGCGCATGAAGCTGGCGGCCGCCGGCGTTACGCCGTCCGACAGCAATATCGGTTTTGAAATTCTCGACAAGGACCAGGGCCTGGGCACCAGCCAGTTCATGGAAGCCACGCGCTACCGTCGTGGCCTGGAAGGCGAACTGGCACGCACCATCTCAAGCTTGAATAACGTCAAGGGCGCCCGCGTGCACCTGGCGATTCCGAAAAGCTCGGTGTTCGTGCGCGACGAGCGCAAGCCAAGCGCCTCGGTATTGGTCGAGCTGTTTTCCGGCCGCTCCCTGGAGCCTGGCCAGGTCCTGGCGATCATCAACCTGGTGGCCACCAGCGTTCCTGAGTTGAGCAAGTCGCAAATCACCGTGGTAGACCAGAAGGGCAACCTGCTGTCCGACCAGGCCGAGAACTCCGCGCTGACCCAGGCCGGCAAGCAGTTCGACTACAGCCGCCGCATGGAAAGCATGCTCACTCAGCGTGTGCATAACATTCTGCAGCCGGTGCTGGGCAACGACCGCTATAAAGCTGAGGTGTCTGCCGACGTGGACTTCAGCGCCGTCGAGTCGACCTCCGAGCAGTTCAACCCGGACCAGCCGGCGCTGCGCAGCGAGCAATCGACCAGCGAACAACGCACCGCCAGCAATGGCCCGCAAGGTGTGCCGGGTGCCCTGAGCAACCAGCCACCGGCCCCGGCCACGGCGCCGCAAACCACCGGTGGCGCGGCCGCGACGGCGGCTGCGATTCAGCCTGGTCAGCCACTGTTGGACGCCAACGGCCAGCAGATCATGGACCCGGCCACCGGCCAGCCGATGCTCGCGCCGTACCCGGCGGACAAGCGTAACCAGTCCACCAAGAACTTCGAACTCGACCGTTCCATCAGCCACACCAAGCAGCAGCAGGGCAAAATCAATCGCCTGTCGGTGTCGGTGGTGGTCGATGATCAGGTCAAGGTCAATGCCGCAGACGGCGCCGTCACCCGTGCGCCATGGAGCGCCGACGAATTGGCGCGCTTCACCCGCCTGGTGCAGGACGCTGTCGGTTTCGACGCCAGCCGTGGCGACAGCGTCAGCGTGATCAACATGCCGTTCTCCGCCGAGCGCGGCGAAGTGATCGCCGATCCGGCGTTCTACACGCAGCCGTGGTTCTGGGACATCGTCAAGCAAGTGCTGGGTGTGTTGTTCATCCTGGTGCTGGTGTTCGGCGTGCTGCGCCCGGTGCTCAACAACATCACCGGCCATGGCAAGAAGCAGCTGGCATTGGCTGGCAGTGACGTCGAGCTGGGTGGCATGGGCGGCCTGGACGGCGAACTGGCCAACGACCGCGTCAGCCTTGGCGGCCCGCAAAGCATCCTGTTGCCAAGCCCGAGCGAAGGCTATGACGCTCAGTTGAACGCAATCAAGAGTCTGGTAGCAGAAGACCCGGGCCGTGTGGCTCAGGTCGTGAAAGAGTGGATTAACGCAGATGAATGATCGAGCCGCTGTTGCCAAGCTCACCAAAGTCGACAAAGCCGCCGTGTTGCTGCTGTCTTTGGGTGAGACCGACGCCGCACAAGTGCTGCGCCACATGGGCCCCAAAGAGGTTCAGCGCGTAGGCGTGGCCATGGCGCAAATGCGCAATGTGCACCGTGAGCAAGTCGAGCAGGTGATGAGCGAGTTCGTCGAGATCGTCGGCGACCAGACCAGCCTGGGCGTCGGCTCCGACAGCTACATTCGCAAGATGCTCACCTCGGCCCTGGGCGAAGACAAGGCCAACGGCCTGATCGACCGCATCCTGCTGGGCGGCAACACCAGTGGCCTGGACAGCCTCAAATGGATGGAGCCGCGCGCCGTTGCCGACGTGATCCGCTACGAGCACCCACAGATCCAGGCCATCGTCGTCGCCTACCTGGACCCGGATCAGGCCGGTGAAGTACTCGGCCACTTCGACCATAAGGTGCGTTTGGACATCATCCTGCGCGTGTCGTCGCTGAACACGGTGCAGCCGGCGGCATTGAAAGAACTCAACACCATCCTCGAGAAGCAGTTCTCGGGCAACTCGAATGCCTCGCGTACCACCTTGGGTGGCATCAAGCGCGCGGCCGATATCATGAACTTCCTCGACAGCTCGGTCGAAGGCCAGTTGATGGACTCGATCCGCGAGATCGACGACACCCTGTCCGGCCAGATCGAAGACCTCATGTTCGTGTTCAACAACCTCTCCGATGTCGACGACCGTGGCATCCAGGCGTTGCTGCGCGAGGTGTCTTCCGACGTGCTGGTGCTGGCCCTCAAGGGGTCGGACGAAAACGTCAAAGAGAAGATCTTCAAGAACATGTCCAAGCGCGCCTCCGAGCTGTTGCGTGACGACCTGGAAGCCAAGGGCCCGGTGCGTGTCAGCGACGTGGAAACCGCCCAGAAGGAAATCCTCACCATTGCCCGCCGTATGGCCGAAGCCGGAGAAATCGTTCTCGGCGGGAAGGGCGGCGAAGAAATGATCTAAGGCGCTGCCCATGTCGAACAAAGATGAGACGCCCAGCGATCTGATTCGCGCACGGGATGTCGGCGGGTTCGACATCTGGTCGTTGCCCAGTTTCGATCCGCATGTGCCGGAACCTGAGCCAGAGCCGGTGATTGAAACACCGGCCGAAATGGAAGAAGTGCCGCTGGATGAAGTCCAGCCACTGACCCTCGAAGAATTGGAAACCATCCGCCAGGAGGCCTACAACGAGGGCTTCGCGGCGGGTGAAAAAGACGGTTTTCGCAGCACCACCCTCAAGGTTCGCCAAGAGGCCGAGGAGGCGCTGAGCGTCAAACTGGCCAGCCTGGAGCGCTTGATGGGCAACCTGTTCGACCCGATCGCCGAACAGGATTCGCAGCTGGAAAAATCCATGGTCGGGCTGGTCGAGCACATCGCGCGCCAAGTGATCCAGCGCGAACTGGTGCTTGATTCCAGCCACATCGAAAGCGTGATGCGCGAAGCCCTCAAGCTGCTGCCATTGGGCGTCGGCAATGTGCGGCTGTACATCAACCCGCAGGATTTCGAACAGGTCAAAGCCCTGCGCGAGCGCCATGAAGAAACCTGGCGCATTGTCGAGGACGCGGCGCTGCTGCCCGGTGGTTGCCGCGTCGAAACCGAGCACAGCCGCATCGATGCCACGGTGGAAACCCGCATCAGCCAGATCATGGCGAAAATGTTCGATCAATTGCATGAACAGTCCCTGCACCCGGCCGAGCCTGATATGAGTGTGGACCTGGACGCCGCCGATGCGCCTTGAACGCACCAGCTTCGCCAAGCGCCTGAGCGGCTACACCGAAGCCACCGAACTGCCCGGCCAGCCGATCCTCGAAGGGCGCCTGCTGCGCATGGTCGGCCTGACCCTTGAAGCCGAAGGCCTGCGTGCCGCCATGGGCAGCCGCTGCCTGGTGATCAACGACGACAGCTACCACCCGGTGCAGGTCGAAGCCGAAGTGATGGGCTTTTCCGGCAGCAAGATTTTCCTGATGCCGGTCGGCAGCCTGGCGGGCATCGCCCCCGGCGCCCGCGTGGTGCCACTGGCCGATACCGGCCGCCTGCCGATGGGCATGAGCATGCTCGGCCGCGTGCTGGACGGCGCCGGTCGCGCGTTGGACGGCAAAGGCGGCATGAAGGCCGAAGACTGGGTGCCGATGGATGGCCCGACCATCAACCCGCTCAACCGCAACCCGATCAGCGTGCCGCTGGACGTGGGCATTCGCAGCATCAACGGTTTATTGACGGTCGGCCGCGGCCAGCGTCTGGGCCTGTTTGCCGGTACCGGCGTGGGTAAGTCGGTGTTGCTCGGCATGATGACGCGCTTTACCGAGGCCGACATTATCGTGGTCGGGCTGATCGGCGAGCGGGGCCGTGAAGTCAAGGAATTCATCGAGCACAGCCTCGGTGAAGAAGGCCTCAAGCGCTCCGTCGTCGTCGCCTCGCCTGCGGACGATGCGCCGCTGATGCGTTTGCGCGCGGCCATGTACTGCACACGCATTGCCGAATATTTTCGCGACAAGGGCAAGAATGTCCTGTTGCTGATGGACTCGCTCACGCGCTTCGCCCAGGCCCAGCGGGAAATCGCCCTGGCCATCGGCGAACCGCCGGCCACCAAAGGCTACCCGCCGTCAGTGTTCGCCAAGCTGCCCAAGCTGGTTGAACGCGCCGGTAATGCCGAGGCCGGCGGCGGTTCGATCACGGCGTTCTACACCGTGTTGTCCGAAGGCGATGACCAGCAAGACCCGATTGCCGACTCGGCGCGCGGCGTGCTCGACGGCCACATCGTGCTGTCGCGGCGTTTGGCCGAAGAAGGGCACTACCCGGCCATCGATATCGAAGCGTCGATCAGCCGGGTGATGCCGGCGGTGGTCACGCCGGAGCACATGGCCCGCGCGCAGCACTTCAAGCAACTGTGGTCGCGCTATCAGCAAAGCCGCGACTTGATCAGCGTTGGCGCCTACGTGGCCGGCGGTGATCGCGAAACCGACCTGGCGATTGCCCTGCAACCGCAGCTGGTGACCTACCTGCGCCAGGGCCTCAACGACAAGATCAGCATGGGCGAAAGCGAAGCGCATCTGGGCTCCATCTTTGCCCCGGCGCCAGGCGGTTAAGCCATGGCCAGCACCCGTTCCTCGCGCCTGGCCCCAGTGGTGGACATGGCGGAGAAGGCCGAAAAAACCGCCGCGCAACGCCTGGGCTACTTTCAGGGGCAGGTGCGCCTGGCGGAAAGCAAACTCGGCGACCTGGAGCGCTTTCGCAGCGAATACCAGCAGCAATGGATCGAGCGCGGCAGCAAGGGCGTTTCCGGCCAATGGCTGATGGGTTACCAGGGCTTTCTCAACCAGCTGGAAACCGCCGTAGGCCAACAGCGCCAGAGCCTGGCCTGGCACCAGAACAACCTCGATAAAGCCCGCGAGGCGTGGCAGGCGGCGTTTGCCCGGGTCGAAGGTTTGCGCAAACTGGTGCAGCGCTACATCGATGAAGCACGGGCGATTGAAGACAAGCGCGAGCAGAAGCTGCTCGACGAGCTGTCACAGCGACTACCCCGCCAATCACAGTACTAACGGCCACCACCGGCCTGTTGTGGGCGCCGGGCTTGCCCGCGATGCAGGCACCCAGGTGAATCAGGCACCCCGCAGTGATGCTCTCGCAGGCAAGCCAGCCTCCCACATTTGATTTGCTGTGTTGCCCATACCCCGTTCACCTGCTAAACCTTGTTGCACATTGCCAATGACAAGGAAGCAGTCGCATGTCAGTCGTGTCAGAAGTGTCCCTGGATGGGAAAAAATTGACGATTACCGTCAAAGGGCGATTCGATTTCGGTAGCCACCAGGCCTTTCGTGATGCCTACGAGCGGTTCTACAAGGTGCCCGAGGTCTACGTGGTGGACCTCAAAGACACCACCTACATGGACAGCTCGGCCCTGGGCATGTTGCTGCTGTTGCGTGACCATGCCGGTGGCGACAATGCCGAAGTTCAGGTGATCAACAGCAACTCCGATGTGCGCAAGATCCTCGCCATTTCCAACTTTGACAAACTGTTCGATCTCAGTTGAGCAGCCTGGCCCCGGTCCTGGAACCGCTGACCATCCTGATCGCCGAAGACAGCGCTGCCGACTTGCTGTTGCTGTCGACCATCATTCGGCGTCAGGGGCATCAAGTACTTACCGCCACCAACGGCGCGCAAGCGGTCGAGCTGTTTACCCGCGAGCGCCCGCAACTGGTGTTGATGGACGCGTTGATGCCGGTGATGGACGGCTTTGAAGCCGCGCGGCGCATCAAGCAGCTTGCCGGTGAGGCGCTGGTTCCGATCATCTTCCTGACCTCGCTGCGCGAAAGCGAGGCGCTGGCCCAGTGCCTGGACGCGGGCGGCGATGACTTCCTGCCCAAGCCCTACAACCAGTTGATCCTGGCGGCGAAAATCAACGCCATGGACCGCCTGCGCCGGCTGCAGGCCACGGTCTTGCAGCAACGTGACCAGATCGCCAGGCACCACGACTACCTGCTGCACGAGCAGCGCGCGGCCAAGGCGGTGTTCGATAAGGTGGCGCATTCGGGCTGCATCAATGCGGCGCCGAACATTCGTTACCTGCAATCGCCCTACGCCCTGTTCAATGGCGACCTGCTGCTGGCGGCGTACACGCCCTCCGGCGACATGCATGTTTTGCTCGGCGACTTCACCGGCCATGGCCTGCCTGCGGCCGTGGGGGCCATGCCCCTGGCGGAAGTGTTCTACGGCATGACCGCCAAGGGCTACGGCCTGGCGCAGACCCTGCGCGAGATGAACGCCAAGCTCAAACGCATCCTGCCGGTGGACATGTTCTGCTGCGCCACGCTGCTGTGCCTGAGCGCCCAGCGGCGCGTGGTGGAGGTGTGGAACGGCGGGATGCCCGAGGGCTATGTGCATGAAGTCGCCACGGGCAAGCGCACGCCGCTGGTGTCGCGGCACCTGCCACTGGGTGTGTTGTCGGCTCAGGCGTTCGATGACGGCACCGAGGTCTGGCCCATGGCGCTGGGCGATCGGGTGTTTTTGCTCTCCGACGGCGTGCTCGACACGGCTGACGCCAATGACCAGCTGTTCGGCGCCGAGCGCTTGCAGCAGGTGTTCGCGGCCAACCGCGAGCCCGACCGGTTATTCGAAGACATCGAGCGGGCGCTGGCGGCGTTTCGCGGCCAGGCGCGCGATGACGTCAGCATGGTGGAAATCACCTTGCAGGCCGGCCAGCCGTTGCGCGCGGCCGAGCCCGTCTACGCCGACAGCGGGCAGTCGTGCCCACTGGATTGGTCGGTGAGTTTCGAATTCCGTGCGCAGACCCTCAAAAGCTACAACCCGTTGCCGTATCTGCTGCAGTTGCTGCTGGAGATTCATGGTCTGCGCGGGCAGAGCGGGGCGCTTTACAGTGTGATGGCCGAGTTGTATTCCAACGCGCTGGAGCATGGTGTGCTGGAGTTGGATTCGCGCCTCAAGCGGGATGCCCAGGGTTTCGCCGACTATTACCGCCAGCGCAATGAGCGGCTGGGGCAGTTGAACAGCGGTTACGTGCGGGTGCATGTGCAGGTGGTGCCGACCGCCACGGGCGGCAAAATGACGCTGCGCATTGAGGACAGCGGTCCGGGGTTTGACGTGGAACAGGTGCTGGCGCGGCCGATGGATGTCGACCGTCTGTCTGGCCGCGGCTTGAGCCTGGTGCGCCAGTTGAGCAGCGATGTACGCTGGTCCGATGGCGGGCGCAGTGTGTGCGTGGAGTTTTGCTGGGGGGCTCTGGCATAATCCGCCGATTCTTGATCAAGGAGCGAACAAGTGGCTGAGATTCATCTGGACCCCGATGTGTTGTCGGGTTTGCAGGAAGTGATGGAAGGCGAGTACCCGAAACTGCTGGATACCTTCCTTGACGATTCGCAGAAGCGTGTCGAAGCGTTGCGCAAGGCTCGCGACGATGCCAAGGCGCTTGGACGGATCGCGCATAGCTTCAAGGGCAGCAGCGGTAACCTGGGGGCGGTGCGGTTGGCAGAACTTTGCCGCCGGCTCGAAGACGGCTCTGCGCAACTGACACGCGTGGACCTGGATGAACTGGTAGACGAAATCGACCAGGAATTCGCGCTGGTTCGGCCTTTGTACGAACACGAGCGTCAGCGTTTTCAGCTGTGATTGAGGGTTCGAGGTAAACCTGGCCCAACTCTTGCTCTACCTCTGGTTACTGCATCCCCGATCCCAGTGCAGTGGAGACCCTTACCTATGCCAGTCGCCCCCAATTCGCTTCTTCAGGCTGCCGCTGCGGCCAAGCCTCAAGCGCCGGCCGCCACCCCTTCGGTAGCGGCTGCGGACCCACGAGGCAAGGGCCCTGGCTTCGCGCAAGTGTTTGCAAACCAAAGCCCGAAACCGACGCTCAAGAGCGACGATGCACCGGCCAAAGTCACGCGTGACAAGCCCTCGGACACCCCATCCAGGCCGGCTGCAGGCAACGATAAGCCTGCCGCCAGCAAGCCGGCCGTTGCCGATAGCGGCAATCCCTTGCCTGCCAAGCCGCCGGCCAAATCCGACCACAGCGCCAGCAATGACGACGACAAAACCGCCGACCCGGCGGTGGCGCAGCAGCCTCCGGTTGATCCCGTGGTTGACCCGGCAGTGGTTGCCGCGGTCACACCGGTCCCCGTGCCGGTGCCGGTGGAAACGCCGGCACCTGTAGCCGCCAAGGACGACAAGGCCCAGCCAGTCGTCGCGCCCGCTGTGGCAGCCACCGATGACGCCAAACAGCCGGCTTTCGACCCGGAGGCGGATCCGCTGGACGCGATGCCTGCCGTGCGCCTGGCGATGGAGCAGGGCGGTCACGTCTCGGCCAGTAGCCAGACGCCGCAGAAAACCGCACCGACCACCACGCAGGATCAGCCGACCGCTGCGCAGAGCTTTGCTGCGGGCCTGGCGACTATGGTCGATCAGCAAGCCACCAAGGACAGCACTGACCAGGGCGGCGACAAAGCCTTCAGCGGGCTGATCGAAGGTGGCCTCAAGGATTTGAAAGACGCCAGCAGCGACACCCGCGTGGATGATTTCGCCAACCGCCTCGCTGCACTGACCCAGGCCGCCACGCCGAAAACCGCGAATGCCTTGCCACCGGTTGCGAATGCGCCGCTGGCCATGCACCAGAGCGGCTGGACCGAGGAGGTGGTCAACCGCGTGATGTACCTGTCCAGTGCCAACCTCAAATCGGCAGAAATTCAATTGCAGCCGGCAGAGTTGGGGCGCCTGGACATCAAGGTCAACATGACCGCGGACCAGCAGGCCCAAGTCACGTTCATGAGCGGTCACGCCGTGGTGCGTGAAGCACTGGAAAGCCAGTCCGGCCGTCTGCGCGAGATGTTTGCCCAGCAAGGCATGGGGCAGGTCGACGTCAACGTCTCGGATCAGTCGCGTGGGTGGCAGGGTCAGGGCCAGGATCAACAGCAGCAGAACCAGGCGCGCGGTGTGAGTGGCGGCGGTGGGCGGGGTGATGGCGGGGATGCCGGTGATCACGCTGAGGTGGCGGCAGCGGTCGCGCCAGTGACCCAGACAGTGATCGGCTCCAGCGCCGTTGATTACTACGCCTGACCCCTGTTGAAACCCGATCGATGTGGGAGCTGACTTGCCTGCGATGGTGGTGTATCAGTCACACAGATGTGAGCTGAGCCACCGCCATCGCAGGCAAGCCAGCTCCCACATTTGATATGGGGTGTTCGCGCTTACCGGGTTTCCAGACAACTCTGGCATAACACTTGCTCTTGCCTTTCCGTAGATCTATGAATCCCAGAATAGTGACGGATTATTGGCATGGCGAAGAGCGACGACGCAGCAACTCCCCCCGCAGGCAAAGGCAAGCTCAAGCTGATCCTGCTGATCGTGCTGGGCCTGCTCCTGGCCATCGGCGCCTCGATTGGCGGCACCTGGTTCATCATGCACAGCAGTGCAAGCAAGCCGGCACCCGCCGCCGAAACCGCCAGTAACGTCAAGCAACCGGCAATCTTCGAACCGATGCTGCCGGCCTTTGTTGCCAACTTCAATCAGAACGGCCGTCAACGCTACCTGCAGGTGAGCATCACCTTGCTGGCGCGTAACCAGGCGGACCTGGATGCGCTCAAAGTGCACATGCCGGTGATCCGCAACAACCTGGTGATGCTGTTCTCCGGGCAGAGCTTCGACAGCCTGGCGACCCCGGTCGGCCAGGAAATGCTGCGCCAGAAGGTCACTGCCAGCGTGCAGGAAGTGGCCCAGAAAGAGCTCGGCAAAGTCGTGGTCGAGCAGGCGCTCTTCACTAACTTCGTATTGCAGTAGGATCACGACATGGCCGTGCAAGACCTGCTGTCCCAGGATGAAATCGACGCGCTGTTGCATGGCGTTGACGATGGTCTGGTACAGACCGAAATGGCTGCCGAACCCGGCAGCGTCAAAAGTTATGACCTCACCAGCCAGGATCGCATCGTCCGTGGACGCATGCCGACGCTGGAAATGATCAACGAACGTTTCGCCCGCTACACCCGTATCAGCATGTTCAACATGCTGCGCCGTTCGGCGGACGTGGCCGTGGGCGGCGTGCAAGTGATGAAATTTGGCGAGTACGTGCACTCGCTGTACGTGCCCACCAGCCTCAACCTGGTCAAGATCAAGCCGTTGCGCGGCACCGCGCTGTTCATCCTCGACGCCAAGCTGGTGTTCAAGCTGGTGGACAACTTCTTCGGCGGCGACGGCCGTCACGCCAAGATCGAAGGCCGTGAATTCACCCCGACCGAATTGCGCGTAGTGCGCATGGTGCTCGAGCAAGCCTTCATCGACTTGAAGGAAGCCTGGCAGGCGATCATGGAAGTCAACTTCGAGTACATCAACTCGGAAGTGAACCCGGCCATGGCCAACATCGTCGGCCCCAGCGAAGCCATTGTGGTCTCCACCTTCCACATCGAACTCGATGGCGGCGGCGGCGACCTGCACGTGACCATGCCGTACTCGATGATCGAGCCGGTGCGCGAAATGCTCGACGCCGGTTTCCAGTCCGACCTGGACGACCAGGACGAGCGTTGGGTCAAGGCCCTGCGCGAAGACCTGCTCGACGTCGACGTACCTCTGAGCGCCACTGTGGCCCGTCGCCAGCTACGTCTGCGGGATATTTTGCACATGCAGCCGGGGGACGTGATTCCCGTGGAATTGCCGGAAGAACTCATCATGCGTGCCAACGGCGTGCCATCGTTCAAGGTCAAGCTGGGTTCGCACAAAGGCAACCTGGCGTTGCAAGTGATCGAACCGATCAACCGCCGCTGATCAACAATTATTTTTGCTTCGCCGAGGACATGTAATGGCTACCGAACACGAAAACACTTCCGCCGAAGACCAGGCCCTGGCTGACGAGTGGGCTGCAGCGCTGGAAGAAACCGGCGATGTCGGCCAGGACGACATCGACGCGCTGCTGGCCGCCGACGCCGCCACCGCGCCGGCCGGCAAGCGACTGCCGATGGAAGAATTCGGCAGCGTGCCGAAGAACAACGACCCGGTGACCCTCGACGGCCCGAACCTGGATGTGATCCTCGACATTCCGGTGTCGATTTCCATGGAAGTGGGCAGCACCGAAATCAACATCCGCAACCTGTTGCAGCTCAACCAGGGTTCGGTGATCGAACTCGACCGCCTGGCCGGTGAGCCGCTGGACGTGCTGGTCAACGGCACCCTGATCGCCCACGGCGAGGTGGTGGTGGTCAACGAGAAGTTCGGCATCCGCCTGACGGACGTGATCAGCCCAAGCGAACGCATCAAGAAGTTGCGCTGATATGAAGTATTCGATGGCGGGACTGTTTCTGGCGCTGCCATTGAGCGCCCTGGCGGCTGAGCCGGTTGCCCAAGCGGCGGCTGCGGCCCCCGTGGTCAGCAGCGGCATCGGCGGGCAATTGACCCAGTTGGTGCTGGGCCTGTTGCTGGTGGTCGGTCTGATTTTCGTGCTGGCCTGGTTGATGCGCCGCGTGCAGCGTATCGGCCCGGGCAATGGCCAGGTCATCGAGATGATCGGCTCGCGCGCCCTCGGCCCGCGTGATCGTCTGGTGCTGGTGCAAGTCGGCGAAGAGCAGATTCTGCTCGGCATCACGCCTGGCCGTATCACCCCGTTGCATGTGCTCAAGTCGCCGGTGGAAGTGGCCAAGACCGAGGCCGCCACGCCAGAATTCGCCCAGCGCCTGATGGAGTTGCTGGGCAAGGATCAGAAGGATAAGAAGTAATGCGCGTTTTATTGACGCTCATGCTGTTGCTGGCCGCGCCACTGGCGTTTGCGGCCGACCCGTTGTCGATCCCGGCAATCACGCTGGGCACCAACGCCGCCGGCGCTCAGGAATACTCGGTCAGCCTGCAGATCCTGCTGATCATGACTGCGCTGAGTTTTATCCCGGCGTTTGTCATGCTGATGACCAGCTTTACGCGGATCATCATCGTCTTTTCGATTTTGCGTCAGGCCCTGGGCCTGCAGCAGACGCCGTCGAACCAGATCCTCACCGGCATGGCCTTGTTTTTGACGCTGTTCATCATGGCGCCGGTGTTCGACAAGGTGAACCAGCAAGCCCTGCAACCCTACCTGGCGGAAAAACTCAGCGCCCAGGATGCGATCGACAAGGCCCAGGGCCCGATCAAGGACTTCATGCTGTCGCAAACCCGCTCCAGCGACCTTGAGCTGTTCATGCGCTTGTCCAAGCGCACCGACATCGCCACGCCGGACCAGGCGCCGCTGACCATCCTGGTGCCGGCGTTTGTCACTTCCGAGCTCAAGACCGCGTTCCAGATTGGCTTCATGATCTTCATCCCGTTCCTGATCATCGACCTGGTGGTGGCGAGCGTGCTGATGGCCATGGGCATGATGATGCTCTCGCCACTGATTATTTCGTTGCCATTCAAGATCATGCTGTTTGTGCTGGTGGACGGCTGGGCGCTGATTATCGGCACGCTGGCCAGCAGTTTCGGCGGAGTATAGCGCCATGACCCCAGAAGTAGCGGTCGACCTGTTCCGTGAAGCGCTGTGGCTGACCACCATGATGGTCGCCGTGCTGGTGGTGCCGAGCCTGTTGGTCGGCCTGCTGGTGGCGATGTTCCAGGCGGCCACGCAGATCAACGAACAAACCTTGAGCTTCCTCCCGCGGTTGCTGGTGATGCTGATCACCTTGATCGTCGCCGGCCCGTGGCTGGTGCAAACCTTCATGGAATACATCCTGCAGCTGTACGGCAGTATTCCGCAGTTGATCGGCTGACCCCATGCAATCTGTGCTGGCACTGACCGACACCCAGATCAGCACCTGGGTGGCGTCTTTCATCTTGCCGATGTTCCGCGTCACGGCGGTGCTGATGACCATGCCGGTGTTCGGCACCACCCTGGTTCCGCGGCGTATCCGCCTGTATTTCGCCTTTGCCATTACCGTCGTGATCGTGCCCGGCCTGCCGCCGATGCCGCCGGTGCATGCGCTGGACCTGAGTGCCTTGCTGCTGATCGCCGAGCAGATATTGATTGGCGCGCTGCTGGGCTTTTCGCTGACATTGTTCTTCCAGGCGTTTGTGATCGCCGGGCAAATTATCTCGATCCAGATGGGCATGGGCTTTGCGTCCATGGTCGACCCTACCAACGGCGTGTCGGTGGCGGTAATCGGGCAATTCCTGACCATGCTGGTGACCTTGCTGTTCCTGGCGATGAACGGCCACCTGGTGGTGTTTGAGGTCATGACCGAAAGCTTCACCACCTTGCCGGTGGGCTCGGGGTTGGTGGTCAGTCACTTCTGGGAACTGGTGGGGCGCCTGAGCTGGGTGTTGGGCGCGTCGCTGTTGCTGGTGTTGCCGGCAATCACCGCGCTGTTGGTGGTCAACATCGCGTTCGGCGTAATGACGCGCGCGGCGCCGCAACTGAACATTTTCTCGATTGGTTTCCCGCTGACCCTGGTGCTGGGCATGGGGATTTTCTGGATCGGCATGGCCGACATTCTCAATCAGTATCAACCGCTGGCGACCGACGCCTTGCAGTTCTTACGTGATCTGGCACGGGCGCGTTGAGCCATGGCCGAGAGCGAGAGTGGTCAGGACAAAACGGAAGACCCCACGGAGAAACGCAAAAAGGACTCCAGGGAAAAGGGTGAGATTGCCCGCTCCAAAGAGCTCAATACCCTCGCCGTGATGCTTGCCGGTTCCGGTGGCCTGTTGATTTACGGCGGTGGCCTGGCGCTGGACATGATGGAGTTGATGAAGCTCAACTTCTCGCTGCCGCGTGAAGTGCTGCTCAGCCCCGGCGCCATGGGCCAGTACCTGCTGCACTCGGGCAAGATTGCGATTCTGGCGGTGCAGCCGGTGCTCATCACCTTGTTGCTGGCGGCGTTGATCGGGCCGGTGTCCCTCGGTGGCTGGCTGTTTGCCGCCGGCAGCATGGCGCCCAAGTTCAGCCGCATGAACCCCGGGCCTGGGCTCAAGCGCATGTTTTCCACCAAGGCGCTGGTGGAACTGCTCAAGGCGCTGGCCAAATTCATCCTGATTCTGTTTGTGGCGTTGACGGTGTTGTCGTCAGACATCGACGACTTGCTGCGCATCGCCCATGAGCCGCTGGAGTCGGCGATCATCCACAGCGTGCAGGTGGTGGGCTGGAGCGCGCTGTGGATGGCCTGCGGGTTGATCATCATCGCCGCCGTGGATGCGCCGATCCAGCTGTGGGAAAGCCACAAGAAACTGCTGATGACCAAGCAGGAAGTGCGCGACGAGCACAAGGACCAGGAAGGTCGCCCCGAGGTCAAGCAGCGCATTCGCCAGCTGCAGCGCGAAATGTCCCAGCGCAAGATGATGGCCGCGGTGCCGGATGCCGACGTCGTCATCACCAACCCGACTCACTACGCCGTGGCCCTCAAGTACGACCCGGAGAAAGGCGGCGCGCCGATGCTGTTGGCCAAGGGCAGCGACTTTACGGCGCTGAAAATCCGCGAAATTGCCGTGGCCAACGACATCCTGTTGCTGGAGTCGCCGGAATTGGCGCGGTCGATCTTCTACTCCACCGACCTCGACCAGGAAATTCCGGCGGGCTTATACCTGGCCGTGGCGCAGGTGTTGGCCTATGTCTATCAGATCCGCCAGTACAGGGCGGGCAAGGGCAAGCGGCCTGACCCGCTCAAGGATCTGCCGATCCCGCCGGATTTGCGCCGCGATTCCTGATTCTGAATGGTTAGCGAGCGGCTTCTCGTGGCGAGCGGGCTTGCCCCGCGTTGGGCTGCGCAGCCGCCCCAATAAGCCACCGCATTCCCTCGGACCCACCGCAGCATCCGGTTTCAGGGCCGCTTCGCAGCCCCGCGCGGGGCAAACCCGCTCGCTACAAAAACGTCTGCTCGCCACGATACGTTCGTCGCGCCATCGGCTACCACTCGTCGTTAACCCCCGTCTACCTGTCAACTCTGACAGTAGCCAGCGCCGCCTGCTCGCGGTTCCATGGCGGCACACTGCACACAGGTCGTTGTAGAGATGCAGAGGGAGCGGTAATGGAAGCGGTAACGGGCACGATCAAATCCTATAGCCGGAAAACCGGGGAAGGCTTGATTGCACTGGATGGCGGCGATGAGCCGGTGCACGTGGATCTCAAGAGTTCGTGCGGGGTTTGGTTGAAAAAGGGCCTGCGGGTGCAATTCGCGAGGATCCATCGGCCCAAGGGCGTCTTCGCGGCGCATATCAGGATTATCTAGCGACCCGTGCGGGTCATGGAACCCGATCCAAGGAGAGCGGCAATGGCAACAGGCACAGTGAAGTGGTTTAACGCGGAGAAGGGGTTTGGTTTCATTACTCAGGATGGGGGCGGGTCTGACGTGTTCGTTCACTTTTCGGCCATCGTCAGTGAAGGGTTCAAGACGCTTGAAGAAGGTAAAAAAGTAAAGTTCGACGTCGCTCAGGGGGCGAAAGGGCCGCAGGCTGAGCACGTTGAAATCCTTTAGGCACAGGTTTTGGGTGCTGATGCTGTCGGCGAGGGTGAAGAATACGGTGGGGGAGCGGTGTACGAAGACTAGAAAGCGAGTCTCCTAGGGACAACCTCAAAACCGTCTCGGAAATTCCCTCGATAGCTGCAGATGTACACAGATCCAAATGTGGGAGCGGGCTTGCTCGCGAAAGCGGTGTGTCATTCAGCAATGTTCAAGCTGAACCACCGCCTTCGCGAGCAAGCCCGCTCCCACATTTCTGAATCGATTGACACCCGGTAGGCGCGGTCGCTTGTTCGGTCATCTGAGCCTCAAAGCAAAAGTTGGAAGGCTTCTTGCAATACCGCCTTCAGGACGCGCTTCAGCGTCAAAACTTTGCTTCAAGGAACACGAGGAATACCGGTGGTAGATCGCTCTCAAATGCTCAACACGGCCCGTGGCACCCTGACTGATCTGTCGCGGGGCAACCTGGGTGTGCCGTTGTTGTTGCTGGTGATGCTGGCAATGATGATGTTGCCGATGCCGCCGTTCCTGCTCGACGTGTTTTTCACCTTCAACATTGCCCTGTCCGTCGTCGTGCTGCTGGTCTGCGTGTACGCCCTGCGGCCGCTGGATTTCGCGGTATTCCCCACCATCCTGCTGATTGCGACCCTGCTGCGCCTGGCGCTGAACGTGGCGTCCACGCGGGTGGTGATGCTCCACGGCCAGGACGGCCATGCCGCCGCCGGTAAGGTGATCCAGGCGTTCGGTGAAGTGGTGATCGGCGGTAACTACGTGGTCGGTATCGTGGTGTTCGCGATCCTGATGATCATCAACTTCGTGGTGGTGACCAAGGGTGCCGGGCGGATTTCCGAGGTGAGCGCGCGCTTTACCCTCGACGCCATGCCCGGCAAACAAATGGCGATCGACGCCGACCTCAACGCCGGCCTGATCGATCAGGGCCAGGCCAAGGCCCGTCGTCTGGAAGTGGCGCAGGAAGCCGAGTTCTACGGTTCCATGGACGGCGCGAGCAAATTCGTGCGCGGTGACGCCATCGCCGGCCTGTTGATTCTGTTCATCAACCTGATCGGCGGCATGGCCGTCGGTATCTTCCAGCACGGCATGACCTTCGGCGATGCGGGCAAGGTGTACGCCTTGCTGACCATCGGTGACGGTTTAGTGGCGCAATTGCCATCACTGTTGTTATCCACAGCCGCCGCGATCATGGTGACCCGTGCTTCGGGCTCCGAAGACATGGGCAAACAGATCAGCCGTCAGATGTTTGCCTCGCCCAAGGCGCTGGCCGTGGCCGCCGGCATCATGGCGATCATGGGTATCGTGCCGGGCATGCCGCATATCTCGTTCCTGAGCATGGCGGCCATGGCCGCTGGCGGCGCGTACCTGTTCTGGCGTAAGCAAAACCTGGTCAAGGTGCAGGCCCAGCAGGAAATCGCCCGTCAGCAGGACCTGCTGCCGTCGCCGGCCCGCGCCCAGGAAACCAAGGAGCTGGGCTGGGATGACGTAACCCCGATCGACATGATCGGCCTGGAAGTCGGCTACCGCCTGATTCCGCTGGTAGACCGCAACCAGGGCGGCCAATTGCTGGCGCGGATCAAGGGCGTGCGCAAGAAGCTGTCCCAGGACCTGGGCTTCCTGATGCCCACCGTACACATTCGCGACAACCTCGACCTGGCGCCCAGCGCCTACCGCCTGACCCTGATGGGCGTGATCCTCGCCGAAGCCGAGATTTACCCCGACCGCGAACTGGCGATCAACCCCGGCCAGGTGTTCGGCACGCTCAACGGCATCACCGCCAAAGATCCGGCTTTTGGCCTGGAAGCGGTGTGGATCGAAGTCAGCCAGCGCAGCCAGGCGCAATCGCTGGGTTACACCGTGGTAGACGCCAGCACGGTGGTCGCCACGCACCTCAATCAGATTCTGTACAAGCACTCCCACGAGCTGATCGGCCACGAGGAAGTCCAGCAATTGATGGGTTTGCTGGCCAAAGCCTCGCCAAAACTGGCCGAAGAACTGGTACCGGGCGTGCTCTCGCTGTCGCAATTGCTCAAGGTGTTGCAGGCCTTGCTCGCCGAACAGGTGCCGGTGCGCGACATTCGCAGCATCGCCGAGGCCATCGCGAACAACGCCGCCAAGAGTCAAGATACCGCCGCGCTGGTGGCGGCGGTGCGGGTCGGATTGTCCCGTGCAATCGTGCAAAGCATTGTAGGGATTGAGTCTGAGCTGCCTGTGATCACCTTGGAGCCAAGGTTGGAACAAATATTGCTCAATAGTATTCAGAAGGCAGGACAAGGCCAGGAAGAGGGCGTTCTGCTGGAGCCAAGCATGGCGGAAAAACTGCAGCGTTCATTGATTGAAGCCGCGCAGCGCCAGGAAATGGCGGGTCACCCGGTGATTCTCCTGGTGGCGGGCCCTGTCCGCGCGATGTTGTCGCGGTTTGGACGTCTGGCAGTGCCGAATTTGCACGTTTTGGCTTATCAGGAAATTCCTGACAACAAGCAAGTGACTATTGTCGCGACAGTAGGGCCCAACGGCTGAGGTAGTGGGTTATGCAAGTTAAGCGTTTTTTCGCCGCCGATATGCGTCAGGCCATGAAACTGGTACGTGATGAGCTGGGCGCCGATGCCGCGATTATCGGAAACCGTCGTATTGCCGGCGGTGTCGAGCTGACGGCTGCCCTGGATTACACCCCCTCGGCGCTGGCGCCGCGTGTGCCGAACATGGAGCTCGAAGACGAGCTGCGCAAGACGGCCTCGCGGATTGTCTCGGCCCAGGCTGAATTGAGCATGCGTGGCGACAGCGATGCCAGCACCAACCGCCAGTTGTTCGCCGGCCTGCCGCTGACCGCTGCCGAGCCGCTGGTTGAACCGACCTTCAAAGAACCGCCACGTCCTGCAGCGCCGGCCCCGGCTGCGGCAGTCGACCAGCGCGTGTTCGACTCGATGCGCTTTGAACTCAACGGCCTGCGTGAGCTGCTCGAAGTGCAGCTGGGCTCGCTGGCGTGGAACCAGTTGCAAGGCAGCAAGCCGCAACAAGCCAACCTGTGGCGTCGCCTGCAACGCATTGGTCTGTCTGGCCCGTTGTCCCGCGACCTGCTGGCGCTGACCGCCGAAGTTGAAGAACCACGCCAGGCCTGGCGCATGTTGCTGGCGCACTTGGCACGCATGATCGTCACCCCGGAAGTCGAACCCCTGGAAGAGGGCGGTGTGATTGCCATGGTCGGCCCGGCCGGCATGGGCAAGACCACCACCCTGGCGAAACTGGCAGCGCGTTATGTGCTCAAGTACGGCGCGCAGAATATCGCGCTGGTGAGCATGGACAGCTACCGCATTGGCGCCCAGGAGCAGCTCAAGACCCTGGGCCGCATCCTCAACGTGACGGTGACCCACGTTGACCCGGGCCAGTCGCTGGCCAACGCCCTCGATCCGCTGCTGCGCAAGCGCGTGGTGCTGATCGACACCGCCGGCCTGCAAGCCAGTGACCCGGCGCTGCGCATGCAGCTCGAAAGCCTGGCCGGGCGCGGCATCAAGTCAAAAAATTACCTGGTGCTTGCAACCACCAGCCAGAAACAGGTTCTTACCGCTGCATATCACAGCTACAAGCGTTGCGGCCTGGCCGGTTGCATCCTCACCAAGCTCGATGAAACCGCGAGCCTGGGTGAAGTGCTGAGCCTGGCCATCAGTCATGAATTACCGGTCGCCTACCTGACCGACGGGCCGCGGATCCCGGATGATCTCCATCTGCCGCGCCGTCATCAGTTGGTCAGCCGTGCTGTCAGCGTGCAAATGCAAGAAGAGCCTAGCGAGGAAGCGATGGCCGATATGTTCGCCGACCTTTACCACAACCCCGCCAAACGGGTCGGTTAAGGCCAGGATGAACACCATGAAATGTATCTACATCGATGGTCTGCAAGCGATTCACGCGGCCAAGCCATGTAGCCTGCGTCTAAGCAAGACAAGGTAAAGAAATAAAATGGGCAGCATGCATCCCGTACAGGTGATCGCGGTGACCGGCGGCAAAGGTGGCGTCGGGAAAACTAACGTGTCAGTGAATTTGTCCCTGGCCCTGGCAGAGCTTGGCCGTCGCGTCATGCTGCTGGATGCTGACCTGGGCCTGGCGAACGTCGACGTTCTGCTGGGGCTGACACCCAAACACACCCTTGCCGATGTGATCGAGGGCCGCTGCGAGCTGCGCGATGTGCTGCTGCAAGGCCCCGGTGGCATTCGCATCGTGCCGGCCGCCTCGGGCACCCAGAGCATGGTGCACCTGAGCCCGGCGCAGCACGCCGGCCTGATCCAGGCGTTCAGCGATATCGGCGATAACCTCGACGTGCTGGTGATCGACACCGCCGCCGGCATCGGCGAGTCCGTGGTCAGCTTCGTGCGCGCCGCCCAGGAAGTGCTGCTGGTGGTCTGCGACGAACCCACCTCGATCACCGACGCCTATGCGCTGATCAAACTGCTTAACCGTGACTACGGCATGAACCGCTTCCGCGTGCTGGCCAACATGGCCCAAAGCCCGCAGGAAGGGCGCAACCTGTTCGCCAAGTTGACCAAGGTCACGGATCGCTTCCTGGATGTCGCCTTACAATATGTAGGCGCAGTTCCCTATGACGAGTGTGTACGCAAGGCTGTGCAAAAGCAGCGTGCGGTCTACGAAGCGTTCCCTCGTTCGAAGTGCGCACTGGCGTTCAAGGCTATTGCCCAGAAGGTCGATACTTGGCCGTTGCCCGCCAACCCTCGGGGGCATCTGGAGTTTTTCGTCGAGCGATTGGTGCATCAGACGAGCGCAGGACCGGTGCTATGACATCCAGCGGCTACAACCTTTACAAAAAGTCGGCACGTGACAGCCAGGGCGAATTGATCGAGCGCTATGCGCCCCTGGTCAAGCGCATTGCCTATCACTTGCTGGCA
This sequence comes from Pseudomonas sp. MF6747, assembly GCF_963890955.1. Classification (NCBI taxonomy): domain Bacteria; kingdom Pseudomonadati; phylum Pseudomonadota; class Gammaproteobacteria; order Pseudomonadales; family Pseudomonadaceae; genus Pseudomonas; species Pseudomonas sp. MF6747. Next base: position 50,822 of record NZ_CAWPSZ010000010.1, on the reverse strand, counting down.
CGCCTGCCGGCCAGCGTGCAGGTCGAAGACCTGATCCAGGCCGGCATGATCGGTCTGCTCGAAGTGTCGACCAAATACGACGCGAGCAAAGGCGCGAGTTTCGAGACGTATGCGGGTATCCGTATCCGTGGCGCGATGCTCGATGAAGTGCGTAAAGAGGATTGGGCGCCGCGTTCGGTACACCGCAATACGCGCATGGTCAGTGACGCAATTCGCGCAATTGAAGCAAAAACCGGTCGTGACGCTAAAGATCATGAAGTTGCGGCCGAACTCCAATTGAGTCTCGACGATTACTACGGGATTTTGAACGATACCTTGGGCAGCCGCCTGTTCAGTTTCGACGACCTGTTGCAGGACGGCGAACACGAAGGGCTGCACGAGGACGGCGCGAGTGCTCATCTCGAACCGTCACGCGACCTGGAGGACGAACGTTTCCAGGGTGCGCTGGCGGAAGCGATTGCCAATTTGCCGGAGCGTGAGCGACTGGTGTTGGCGCTGTACTACGACGAAGAGCTGAACCTCAAGGAAATCGGTGAGGTCCTGGGGGTCAGCGAATCGCGTGTCAGCCAGTTGCACAGCCAGTGCGCAGCCCGCTTGCGGGGGCGATTAGGAGAGTGGCGCGCGCGCTGACAGGCAGTGTGGGGACACTGCAGACGCTACCGCGAAGGCTTCATGCCTTCGCGGGTTCGTACCGTGGTGCCCTGGGCAGTCCTTTTTGTGTAACGCCTGTTGATTGAAATGGCGCGTCCAGGTGCTGGGCGCGTTTAAGACTGCTTGGAGGTCGAATTGGACAAGAACATGAAAATCCTCATCGTTGATGACTTCTCAACGATGCGGCGGATCATAAAAAACCTGTTGCGTGACCTTGGGTTCACCAACACGGTCGAGGCGGATGACGGCATTACGGCGATTCCGATCCTCAACAGCGGGAGCATCGACTTTCTGGTAACCGACTGGAACATGCCGGGCATGACCGGTATCGACTTGCTGCGTCACGTGCGCGCCGATGAAAAACTGCGCAGCCTGCCTGTGTTGATGGTGACCGCCGAAGCCAAGCGTGAACAGATCATCGAAGCCGCCCAAGCCGGGGTAAACGGCTACGTGGTCAAGCCATTCACTGCACTGGCCTTGAAAGAGAAGATCGAAAAAATCTTCGAACGCATCGGTCATTGATGCTGCCACGGGGGAGCTATGGAGCATAAAGAAACGTCACAGGGCGACTTTGAGTCGACCCTGAAAAAGCATGCTCACCAGTTGGTCGAAAGCCTTGAAAAAGGCCAGTTCGGCGACGCGGTGCAGTTAATCCATGAGCTTAACCAGACCCGTGACCGCGGCCTGTACCAGGAAGTGGGCAAGCTCACACGCGAGCTGCACAGTGCGATCGTCAATTTTCAGATTGACCCGCACATGCCCCAGGCCGAAGAAATTTCGCAAATCACCGATGCCACCGAACGCCTGTCCTATGTGGTCAGGCTGACTGAGGCGGCGGCCAACCGCACCATGGACCTGGTGGAAAACGCCACGCCGCTGGTCAATGGCATGGCCACCGAAGCTCAGGCGCTCAGCGTTGACTGGGGCCGCTTCATGCGTCGTGAAGTGGGGGCTGAAGAGTTTCGTGAGTTGGCGCGTCGGGTTGACGCTTTTCTGTCACGCAGCGAGCAGGAAAACCGCACGGTTTCCAGCAACCTCAATGACATTCTGCTGGCCCAGGATTACCAGGACCTCACCGGTCAGGTGATCAAGCGCGTGACCCAATTGGTCACCGAAGTGGAAAGCAACCTGCTCAAACTGGTGCTCATGGCCGGCCAGGTAGACCGTTTTGCCGGCATCGAACATGACCGCGAAGCGATCCTCTCGGAAAAAGATCCACAAAAACATCTCGCCAAGGGTGAAGGTCCGCAGATTCATGCCGATAAACGTGAAGACGTTATGTCAGGTCAGGATGACGTAGATGACCTGTTATCCAGTTTAGGCTTCTAAGGAGCACCCACATGAGCTTCGGCGCCGATGAAGAAATCCTTCAGGATTTCCTTGTAGAGGCCGGCGAAATTTTAGAGCAACTGTCCGAGCAACTGGTCGAGCTGGAAAGCCGACCGGATGATGCGAACCTGCTCAATGCAATTTTTCGCGGTTTTCACACTGTAAAAGGGGGCGCCGGCTTCCTCCAGCTCCATGAGCTGGTGGAGTGCTGTCACATCGCCGAGAACGTGTTCGACATCCTGCGCAAGGGTGAGCGGCACGTCGACTCGGAACTGATGGACGTGATTCTCGAAGCACTGGATGCGGTCAACGGCATGTTCAGCGAAGTGCGCGAACGTGCACCGATCACTGCGGCCACGCCAGAACTGCTGGCGGCCCTGGCACGCCTGGCAGAACCGGCCACGTCGGCGGCACCTGTGGCAGCGGCGCCTGAGCCGGTTGTCGAGGCTGAGCCGGATGTGACCGACAGCGAGTTCGAGCAGTTGCTCAACTCCCTCAGTGCGGTGAAGGCCGAAGCTGAAGCACCGCAAGCGCCCATTGCGCCCGCGGCGCCGACCAGCGAAGACATTACCGACGCCGAGTTCGAGTCCCTGCTTGACCAGTTGCATGGCAAGGGCCAGTTTGCCGCCGACGCCGTGGCACCTGCCGCTGCGCCGCAGGCACCGGCGGCGTCTGCCAACACCGACATTACCGACGACGAATTCGAAGCGTTGCTCGACCAGTTGCATGGCAAGGGCACCTTTGCGGCCGAAGCCTTGCCGGAAGTCGCGGCCACCGCCGCCGCACCTGCTGCCACGGCAGCACCGGCTGGCGACGGGCTGATCTCCGATCACGAATTCGAAGCCTTGCTGGATGAATTGCACGGCAAAGGCAAGTTCACCGAAGTGGCCCCGGCCGCCGCGGCGACTGCCACCCCGGTAGCCGCGAAACCTGCCCCAGCCAAAGCCGCCGCACCGGCCGCCGCCAAACCCGCTCCAGCCCCCGCAGCCGCCCCGGCGCCTGCACGGGCTGCCGCGGCGCCAGTGGCCGAGAAGCCTGCCAGTGAAGCCGAAACCACCGTACGGGTTGATACCGCACGCCTGGACGACATCATGAACATGGTCGGCGAACTGGTGCTGGTGCGTAACCGTCTGGTGCGCCTGGGCCTGAACAGCGGCGATGAAGCCATGCAAAAGGCCGTGTCGAACCTCGACGTGGTCACCGCTGACTTGCAGACCGCCGTGATGAAAACGCGGATGCAGCCGATCAAGAAAGTCTTCGGCCGCTTCCCACGCCTGGTTCGCGACCTGGCTCGTCAGCTCAAGAAAGAAATCAACCTGGAACTGGTGGGTGAAGAAACCGACCTCGACAAAAACCTGGTCGAGGCCCTGGCCGACCCGCTGGTCCACTTGGTGCGCAACGCCGTCGACCACGGCGTCGAAACGCCGGAAGAGCGCGAAGCCTCGGGCAAGTCCCGCAATGGCAAGGTGATTCTGGCGGCCGAGCAAGAGGGCGACCATATCCTGCTGTCGATCACCGATGACGGCAAAGGCATGGACCCGACGATTCTGCGCAATATCGCGGTCAAGCGTGGCGTGATGGACAAGGACGCCGCCGACCGCCTGACCGACACCGAGTGCTACAACCTGATCTTCGCCCCGGGCTTCTCGACCAAGACCGAGATTTCCGACGTGTCCGGCCGTGGCGTGGGCATGGACGTTGTAAAGACCAAGATCAGCCAGCTCAATGGTTCGATCAATATCTACTCGACCAAGGGCCAAGGCTCGAAGATCGTCATCAAGGTGCCGTTGACCCTGGCGATCATGCCAACCCTGATGGTGATGCTGGGCAACCAGGCGTTCGCCTTCCCGCTGGTCAACGTCAACGAGATCTTCCACCTCGACCTGTCGCGCACCAACGTGGTGGACGGCCAGGAAGTGGTGATCGTGCGCGACAAGGCATTGCCCCTGTTCTACCTCAAGCGCTGGCTGGTGGCTTCGGCCAAGCATGAAGAGCAGCGCGAAGGCCATGTGGTGATCTTGTCCGTGGGCACCCAGCGCATCGGCTTTGTTGTCGATCAACTGGTTGGCCAGGAAGAAGTGGTCATCAAGCCTTTGGGCAAAATGCTGCAGGGAACCCCGGGCATGTCGGGTGCGACCATCACCGGTGACGGTCGGATCGCGCTGATTCTCGATGTTCCGAGCATGCTCAAGCGTTACGCCGCACGGCGTATTTGATTCTGGTGGGGCAGGGCGGTAATGCCCGCCCCGCCTAACGGAGTGTTTATGGCAGTCAAGGTCCTGGTGGTGGACGATTCGGGTTTCTTCCGCCGCCGCGTCTCGGAAATTCTTTCCGCCGATCCAACGATTCAGGTGGTCGGCACGGCCACCAACGGCAAAGAAGCGATTGATCAAGCCATTGCGTTGAAGCCGGACGTGATCACCATGGACTACGAGATGCCGATGATGGATGGCATCACGGCTGTTCGGCACATCATGCAGCGCTGCCCGACTCCGGTGTTGATGTTCTCCTCGCTGACGCACGAAGGCGCCCGGGTCACCCTGGATGCGCTGGACGCGGGTGCCGTGGACTTCCTGCCGAAGAATTTCGAAGACATCTCGCGCAACCCCGAGAAGGTCAAGCAGATGCTGTGCGAGAAGGTGCACAGCATTTCGCGCAGTAACCGTCGCAGCCTGTTCAGTGCGCCGGCGCCGGCCCCGGTGGCAGCGCCTGCTGCGCCGACGTCGTCATTTGCGCGGCCGGTCCCTGCGCCCGTGGCACGCCCTGCGGCGCCGCCGGTGCGCGCCGCTGCACCGAGCGCGCATTCGCCTGCGCCCAAGCGCAAAGCCTACAAGCTTGTCGCTATCGGCACCTCTACCGGCGGCCCGGTGGCCTTGCAGCGGGTATTGACCCAACTGCCGGCCAACTTCCCTGCGCCGATCGTGCTGATCCAGCACATGCCCGCGGCCTTTACCAAAGCGTTCGCCGAGCGCCTGGACAAGCTGTGCCGCATCAGCGTCAAGGAAGCCGAGGATGGCGACATCCTGCGTCCTGGCCTGGCGCTGCTGGCCCCGGGCGGCAAGCAGATGATGGTCGATGGCCGTGGCGCGATCAAAATCCTGCCGGGTGACGAGCGCCTCAACTACAAGCCGTGCGTGGACATCACCTTCGGCTCGGCGGCCAAGTCCTACGGCGACAAAGTTCTGGCGGTGGTGCTCACCGGCATGGGCGCCGACGGCCGTGAAGGCGCACGCCTGCTCAAGCAGGGCGGCAGCGCCATTTGGGCCCAGGACGAAGCCAGTTGCGTGATTTATGGCATGCCCATGGCCATCGTCAAGGCTGACCTGGCCGACGCCGTCTACAGCCTGGACGACATCGGCAAGCATCTGGTGGAGGCCTGCCTCTGATGGATGTCTTGAGCCTGATTGGCATCACCATGGCGTTTGTCGCGATTATCGGCGGCAACTACCTTGAAGGCGGTCACCTTGGCGCCTTGGCCAACGGCCCGGCGGCACTGATCGTGATTGGCGGCACCGTGGGCGCCGCGTTGCTGCAGTCGCCCCTGAGTTCGTTCAAGCGCGCCATGCAGATTCTGGTGTGGATCATTTTCCCGCCACGCGTCGACCTGCCAGGCGGTATCGACCGCGTGGTCAACTGGAGCCTCACCGCGCGCAAGGAAGGCCTGCTGGGCCTGGAAGGCGTGGCCGATGCCGAGCCCGACAGCTACGCGCGCAAAGGCCTGCAATTGCTGGTGGACGGCGCCGAACCGGAGGCGATCCGCAGCATCCTCGAGGTGGATTTCTACACCCAGGAAAGCCGCGACATCAACGCCGCCAAAGTCTTTGAAAGCATGGGCGGCTACGCGCCGACCATCGGCATCATCGGTGCGGTGATGGGGTTGATCCACGTGATGGGCAACCTGGCCGACCCGTCGCAGCTGGGCAGCGGCATTGCCGTGGCGTTTGTCGCCACCATCTACGGCGTGGCGAGTGCCAACCTGGTGTTGCTGCCGGTGGCGAGCAAGCTCAAGTCGATTGCCATGCGCCAGTCGCGTTACCGCGAAATGTTGTTGGAAGGCATCTTGTCGATTGCCGAGGGTGAGAACCCGCGCTCCATCGAATTGAAGCTTCAGGGCTTCATGGATTGATGGGCATGCTTTGTGTAGGAGGGAGTTTGTGAGCCGTCGCCGCCGCGAGCCTGAAGAGCACGTCAACCATGAACGCTGGCTGGTGTCCTACGCCGACTTCATTACCTTGCTGTTCGCGTTTTTCGTGGTGATGTACTCCATCTCGTCGATCAACGAAGGCAAGTACAAAGTCATTTCCCAGGCGCTGATCGGCGTGTTCAACGACGCCGACCGTGCCCTCAAGCCGATCCCCATTGGCGAAGAGCGGCCCAAGACCGTGACCCCGGCCAAGCCGCTGGTCAACGACAGCGACGAAACCGCCGCCGGCATCGGTGGCACCAGTGACCCGCTCAAAAGCATTGCCGACGACATCAGCGCTGCGTTTGGCGACCTGATCAAATCCAACCAGATGACCGTGCGCGGCAACGAGTTGTGGGTGGAAATCGAATTGAACTCCAGCCTGCTGTTCGCCAGCGCCGATGCGATGCCGAGCGACCAGGCCTTCACCATCATCGACAAGGTGGCGGCGATCCTCAAACCGTTTGAAAACCCGATCCACGTGGAAGGCTTTACCGACAATTTCCCAATTGCCACCGCGCAGTACCCGACCAACTGGGAACTGTCCTCGGCGCGCGCCGCAAGCATCGTGCGCATGCTCGCGATGCAGGGCGTGAACCCTGGCCGGCTGGCGTCGGTGGGCTACGGTGAATTCCAGCCGGTGGCCAATAACGCCACTGCCGAAGGCCGCGCGCGCAACCGTCGTGTGGTGCTGGTGGTGTCGCGCAACCTGGATGTCCGCCGCAGCCTGACCGGCACTGGCACAGCCAATGCAACACCGGATGCGGCACTGAAGCGGGCTGGCACACAAACTGCACCGCCAACCGTTAAGCCGTCGGTTCGTCAGAGCGCCGTCAATTCTCCGTCACCGGCTCAATAACTTATGCAATGTCTCGGTCGCGCCATCGCCTGCCGGGAGGAACCAACCGAATGAGAGTCTGGGCAGTTGCCAATCAAAAGGGTGGAGTCGGCAAGACCACCACCTCCATCGCCTTAGCCGGCTTGCTGGCCGAGGCGGGCAAGCGTGTGGTCGTGGTCGACCTCGACCCGCATGGCTCGATGACCAGCTATTTCGGCTACGACCCGGATGCGCTGGAACACAGCTGCTACGACCTGTTCCTGCACAAAGGCAGCGTGCCCGCCGACTTGCCGGGGCAATTGCTGCTGCCCACCAGTAACGAAAGCATTTCCCTGCTGCCGTCCAGCACTGCGCTGGCGACCCTGGAGCGGCAGTCGCCGGGGCAGAGCGGTTTGGGCCTGGTGATCGCCAAGACCCTGGCGCAGCTGTGGCAAGACTTCGACTACGCGATCATCGACAGCCCGCCGTTGCTGGGCGTGCTGATGGTCAACGCCTTGGCGGCCAGCCAGCAGTTGGTGATCCCGGTGCAGACCGAGCACCTGGCGGTCAAAGGCCTGGAGCGCATGGTCAGCACGCTGGCGATGATTAACCGTTCGCGCAAGCAGGCGCTGCCGTTCAGCATCGTGCCGACGTTGTTCGACCGTCGTACCCAGGCGTCCCTTGGCACCTTGCGGGTCTTGCGCGATGCCTACCCGGACACCATCTGGAATGGCTACATCCCGGTCGACACGCGCCTGCGCGACGCCAGCCGCGCGGGCCTGACGCCTTCGCAGTTCGATGGCAAAAGCCGTGGCGTGCTGGCGTACCGCGCGTTGCTCAAGCATTTGCTGTCGCAACAGCTTGTGGCGCAGGTGGCGTGATGAACCGTCCCGTTGAACTCAAGACCCGGCCGCAACTGGCGCTGGAATCCTACCTGGATGCCTTGCTGCAGGACGCGACCGCGGAGCAACTGCCCGAACCGATTCTGCTGCTTGAACCGGTGGTAGAAGCCGAAAGCACGCTGGATGAGTTCCAGTTGGCAGTGCTCGAAGAACAAGCCCGCGATGCGCACCTGGCGCCTGTGGTTGAGCCGATAGAGCCGATTGCGCCAGCGGTGGTGGCGCCCGTGGTGGTCGAGCCGGTGGTGGAAGTCCATCTGCCGCCGAGCATCACCCCGCCGCCAGTCACCGGAGATGGCCGCCCGGCGTGGGCCGCCGAGCCGTTCGAATGCCTGTTGTTCGATGTCGCCGGGTTGACCCTGGCGGTGCCGCTGGTGTGCCTGGGCTCGATCTATTCGCTGGAAGGCCAGGAGCTGACGCCGCTGTTCGGGCAACCGGAGTGGTTTCTCGGCATCCTGCCAAGCCAGGCCGGCAACCTCAAGGTGCTGGACACCGCGCGCTGGGTAATGCCCGACCGCTACCGCGATGATTTTCGCCAGGGTTTGCAGTATGTGATTTCTGTTCAGGGCTACGAGTGGGGGCTGGCGGTGCATCAAGTCAGCCGCTCGTTGCGCCTGGACCCCAATGAAATCAAATGGCGCAGCCACCGGGGCCAACGGCCGTGGTTGGCCGGCACCGTGATTGAACACATGTGCGCGTTGCTCGACGTCGCCGAACTGGCTGAGTTGATCGCCAGCGGCGCGGTAAAAGCGATGCCGCAGAACAAACGCAGTTGATTGAACAATAAGGCCCGCATGCGAGTGCGGTCAGCGAAGTACATACGCCGTGAAAACGGTATTTGAAGGGGTCCGAGGAATGAACAAGTCAGCATCCGCACAAGGTTTGGTCGATGATCCAATCCTGCAATGGGTAACCTTCAAACTGGACAACGAGTCCTACGGCATCAACGTGATGCGCGTGCAGGAAGTGTTGCGCTACACCGAGATCGCGCCGGTACCGGGTGCGCCGAGCTACGTACTGGGCATCATCAACCTGCGCGGCAACGTGGTGACCGTGATCGACACCCGCCAGCGTTTTGGCCTGGTGCCGACCGAGGTTAACGACAACACGCGTATCGTCATCATCGAGGCCGACAAGCAAGTGGTCGGGATCATGGTCGACAGCGTGGCCGAAGTGGTTTACCTGCGCCAATCGGAAGTCGAAACCGCGCCGAACGTGGGCAACGAGGAATCGGCCAAGTTCATCCAGGGCGTGTGCAACAAGAACGGCGAACTGCTGATTCTGGTTGAGCTGGACAAGATGATGAGCGAAGAAGAATGGCAGGACCTGGAGAACATCTGATTGTTTCTTGAAGCGGCGGTGATTGTCCTGGCCCTGTTGTGGGCCGGGACCTTGGCGTTTCTGCTGCGCTATATGCGCCAGCAACGCGAATTGGCCCAGCAACAGGCCGAGCGCGATACCGTGCGTGACCGGCGCATTCTTGACCTGGTCAAGCGCGTGGATCACTTCCAGCAGACTGCGGTAAAGGTCGGGGACGAGGTGCATGAACTGCGCGCGATTCTCGGGCCGCTGCCGGACAAGCTGGCGCAGATCGAACAACGCGACCCTTCGAGCCTGTCGTTCGCCCAGGCGGCGAAGCTGGTGGGCATGGGCGCGACCGTGGATGAGCTGACGCAGTCGTGTGGCTTGACCCAGGCTGAAGCGCAATTGATGAGTAAGTTGCACAAAAGCTGACGCAGGTTGCTGCACCTGTCCGACGTTGCTGGCAGGCTTTGCTGTGGGAGCTGGCTTGCCTGCGATGCGGATACCTCGGTACACGAGGCACACTCGATAGATGCCATCTGACATTTGTGCCTCGCCCTCGGACGGGTTAGAGCGTGCAGGCGAGCATTTGCGCCGACTGTTCAATCCAGCGGCATGCGCTGTCTGCCGACGGCAAGCAATGGGATGCCGTAGAACCTGTGCCCAACGGCAAGGTATCGATGTGCAACGCGATCGATAACTTCCAGGCGGCCAATAAATTTGCGTCTCCGATGGCTTTTTTTCCTCCGGCCAAGGTCCACATCCTTCAAGCACCTTTGAACCCAGGAGAATCCCCGCATGACCACCCCCAAGGCACTGTTGATCCTGCACGGCAAGCAAGCCCTCAACGAGGACGTGCGCGCCGCCGTGCAGGCCCGTCGTGAGCAGGGCTGGGAGCTGGCGGTGCGGGTCACTTGGGAGGGCGGCGACGCCCAGCGCATCGTCAATGAGGCCCTGGCCGACGGCTATACCCACCTGATCGCCGGTGGCGGCGACGGCACGTTGCGCGATGTGGCCGAAGCCATGGCGCTGGCCAAGACCGACGCCAGCCTGGTGCTGGTGCCGTTGGGCACCGCCAATGATTTTGCCCGCGCCGCCGGTGTGCCGCTGCAGCCTGCGCATGCGCTGGCGCTGCTGGACGTACCGCCCAAAGCCATCGACCTCGGCCAGGCTGGCGGGCAAATGTTCCTCAATATGGCCACTGGCGGGTTTGGCAGCCAGGTCACGGCCAACACCTCCGAAGACCTGAAAAAAGTCCTCGGCGGCGCGGCCTACCTGTTCACCGGGTTGACGCGTTTCAGTGAGCTGAAGGCTGCCTATGGCGAGCTGGAAGGGCCGGGCTTCCATTGGAAGGGCGACCTGCTCGCGCTGGGGATCGGCAACGGTCGTCAGGCGGGCGGCGGGCATGTGCTGTGCCCTGGCGCGTTGGCCGACGATGGCTTGCTGGATATCAGCATTCTGCCGGCACCTCAGGAGGTGGTTGGCACGCTGATGACGCTGATGAGCGACGGCTGGGGCCTGGACAACATGTTCGTGCGCGCGCGCCTGCCGTGGGTCGAGATCAAAGTGGCCGAAGGGCTGTATATCAACCTGGACGGTGAACCGTTAAAAGGCGATGACCTGCGGTTCTCTGCACTGCCCAAAGCCTTGCGTGTACACCTGCCGCTGAACTCGCCGCTAATCGTCCAGGCTGATGATCTGCTCGCGAACGGCGAATAGCACCAGGCCTGCCACGTCGAATATCTGCAGGCGCTTCATGATTTGCGAGCGATGCGCCTCCACGGTCTTGATGCTCAGGCCCAGGCCGTGGGCGATCTCCCGGGTGGATTTGCCGCGCACGATCAGGCGCAGAATTTCCAGCTGACGCGCCGTGAGGTTGTGGCTGTGGGCGACGGGGGACGTCGGCCCCTGGCTGCGGAGCAGCGCCTGATTGATCACGGTGTGGGCAATCGCCGGGCTCAGGTAGCGCTCGTTGTTGCGCAAGGCGAGCAGGGCGTGTTCCAACTCGTTGGCGGTGGTGTCCTTGAGCAGGTAGCCATGGGCGCCGGACTCCAGCGCCCGCATGATCAGCTCCGGGTCGGTGTGCATCGACAGGATCAGTACTTTGCTTTTGGGGTAGGCCGCCTTGAGTTGCTGCAATGCGTCCAGGCCACCGACGTGCTTCATCGACAGGTCCAGCAGCACGATATCCGGCTGCAGCGCGCTGAACTTTTCCAGTAACTGCGCGCCGTCACTGGCTTCACCGATCACGGTGTAGCCGGGAATATCCTGGATCAGCGCGCGCACGCCGGCCCGAATCAGTGCGTGGTCATCCACCAGAAGTAAATTGCAGGTCACTCGAGAACCTTAGGGGAACTGGCCCGTTCGAGGGCGCGCGGCGCCCAGGGGAAAAGCGCGTCGATCCGGGTCCCTTTGCCAGGCTGGCTGTTGACGGACAAAGTGCCCCCCAACTGATCTATCCGCTCGGACATGCCGGCCATGCCCCGTTGGCCTTCCAGGCCAGGGTTGATGGCAGGCGAGAAGCCCAGGCCGTCGTCGCAGATCATCAGCGACAGGCCTTCGGGCAGGCGTTGCAGGCGCACCAGCAGGTTGTGCGCCTGGGCATGGCGAAGCATGTTGGTCACCGCTTCCTGGGTGATCCGAAAGGCCGCCACGGCCATCTCTTCGGGAATGCCGGTCAGCCGTTGCTGGCATTCCAGGCTCCAGTGCACCGGGGTGTTTTCCAGGGTCTTGAGCAGGTGCGCGCGCAGGCTGGCTTCCAACCCCAGGCTAGCCAGCTGCCTCGGGTTGAGAATGGCCGAGACGTCGCGCACTTTGGCCAGGGTTTCATTCAAGGTGTTGCACAGCACCGTGCACTGGCTTTGCAGGTCTGGCGGCAAGCGGCGCTTGAGCCATTCGCTTTGCAGCTTGGCGGCAGTGAGCAGTTGGCCGATGTCGTCATGCAATTCGCGGCTGAGGCGATGCCGTTCGTTTTCTTGCACTTGCAGCAAGCGATCGGCCAATTCCTGCGGCTGGAATTTTATCGATTTGCGCGAGCGCCACTGTTGCACGCCCACCACCAGCAACGTGGCCAGGTTGAGCAAAGGGATCAACAACGGCAACGGTGCGGAACGGGTATAGGCCCACAGGCTGACCAGCAAGGAGCAAAGGCACAGGGCGAGAACGATGCGGCGGGCATTGCTGCGGGACACGGCTCCTGCGATGAGTGACTTTAGGCTGGCGTACATAGCGGATGGAGCCAATGAAGGTTCGCTGCGGGAAGACCGGTCACGGCGGCTGACGGGGCTCTGTTTGGAATGCGGTGCCGAAACATCTTTTATACATCATGAAGTTGAGTCACTTCGAGCGGGGCATAGTACCACCACTATTACCGTTGGTCGCCTGGCGACTCGCCTCATGGGTTATTAACCACGCATACATTCCCAGGGCCCTAATCTGCGCGTTAAAGGGTCCCGGAGTTGAAACAGCAGGCCGTTGTATTAAGGAAGTGGGTGGGCAGAGTTATAGCGCTGATGGCTAATTGATATGTTGCTGTCGTTATTAGATAACTCACTGACTAAATACGACCTCTACGCCCATCATGAGGTGTGATGTAAGCGTTGCTGCGGTTTATAACCGAAGTCTTTTTGCGGGATCTGCAAGGTTACTGTCGCGATCAATTTAGTTTGTTCGCTTTCATCCAGGGCCAGTTCGCCGGTGCGGGTGTCGATCAATTCCAGTTGCCAGGCCAGCAGTGTCAGGCAGTCATGCAAGGCATTGAGCGCCTGATCATGCAGTTCCATGGGGCAGGCGGCATTGGCAATCAGGTATTGAATATGCCGAGAGAATTCGCTGATCGCCTGCAGGGCCAGGCCCTCGGCCTTTTCAGCCAGTTTGCTCAGACTGATTTTCATGCAGTCGATGGCATCGCTGTCGTTGCGGATCAGATGCAAGTGGTTCAAGCACTCTTGCGACTTGGCCAGGAGCATCTCGGCCTCAAGCAGGAATTCGGGAAGTGCAGTTTGCCATTCGTTTGCGTTATTCATCATGCATGTCTCCGTAACATAAGCTCGGGTGATGAGATGCCGCACCGGGTGAATGGCGTAAACCTACCGCTGAAATATGACTGAAATCTGTAGCCCGCTTCCGAAATTCCAGTAGGACCGTTATTTGAATGATCACGATAGCCGTGAGTGGCCCTGATCATTCGGGTCGCTTGCACAACTTTGGATGCCGCCACGGCAATCTCTGAAAGACCCGTGGGCCGAGGGCTTGGGATGGCAAACAAAAGCCTGACTCCATTCATGCAATGAGAATGGCGTCACATTAATGGCTATTAGATATCGCGAATATCAGGTTGGGCCTGATTGTGCATAGGGGATTCCCTTACGCAGCGGAACCTCGCGTCGATTTGAAGGTCGCGCGACGTTGCTGGAGTGCCGTTTGAAGAGGCCGTTGCAGTAAACCATGATGTCAGTGTGACATCAATGAATTTACGTGGCATTTTACCGGGGTCAAGCTCTGGCGATCGCCGCCGATAACGAGCATAGGCGCAAGCGTGCTCGCGAACAATTCAAAGACGGCGCATTGGTCGGCAGGGTCGCGATACCCGACCCGCTTGAACCAGCCGCACACACACCACATCAGGAGCTTTTAATGGCCGGCATTCTCGACACGGTAGATCAACGCACGCAACTGGTGGGTGAGAATCGCCTGGAGATTCTCATGTTTCGCCTGGCCGGGCGGCAGCTGTTCGCGATCAACGTGTTCAAGGTGCAGGAAGTCCTGCAGTTGCCCAAGCTGACCCTGATGCCCCAGCGTCACCCGTTTGTGTGTGGTGTGGTCAACCTGCGCGGCCAGACCCTGCCGGTGATCGACCTGTCGCAGGCGATTGGCATGCGTCCGCTGGTGCCGGGGCCCAACAGCACGATTATCGTCACCGAGTACAACCGCTCGGTGCAGGCATTCCTGGTGGGCGGTGTGGACCGCATCGTCAACATGAACTGGGAAGCCATCCTGCCGCCACCGGCCAGCGCCGGTCGCCAGCATTACCTCACCGCCATCAGCAAGGTCGATGACCAGTTGGTGGAAATCATCGACGTGGAAAAAGTCCTCGCCGAAATCGTGCCGTACAACGCCAAGGTCTCCCGCGAGAAACTCGAAGACCCGGTGCTGGAGCGCGCCCGTGGCCGCGAAGTGCTGTTGGTGGACGACTCCAATGTGGCCCTGTCGCAACTGCGCGACACCCTTGGCCAGCTTGGGGTGAAGATGCACATCGCCAGTGATGGCCTCAAGGCGCTGAACATGCTCAAGGCCTGGGCCGACAGCGGCCAGGTGATGACCGACAAACTGTTGATGATCTTTACCGACGCCGAAATGCCCGAGATGGACGGCTACCGCCTGACCACCGAAATTCGCAACGATCCGCGCCTGCGAGGGCTTTACGTGGTGCTGCACACCTCGCTGTCGGGCAGCTTCAACGACTCAATGGTGAAAAAGGTCGGTTGCGATAACTTCCTGTCCAAATTCCAGCCCGACAAGCTGGTGGATGTGGTGCGCCAACGCCTGATGCTGGATGAAGTGCCGGCCTGATTCTTTGTGAGGAACTTAGGGTTGGGTGAGCCGGCTCTTTGTGGTGAGCAGGCTTGCCCTGCGTTGGGCTGCGCAGCGGCCCCTTAAGGACGCTGCGGTGTCTCAGCAGAACTGCGGGGTCTGGCTTTGGGGCTGCTTCGCAGCCCAACGCGGGGCAAGCCCGCTCGCCACGGTAAGTCGCTGGCCAGAGTAAGTCTGGGGGGCGCGGCGAGTCTGCGCGTTGCACCTGCTTGTTGACTGTGGGGGCGTCGCCCTTTGATTCCGGGGCTGCCTGCTATAGGGTGGCGCTTTGTCCCCTCAGGAACGCAGGCTCATGCTTCGTCTCAGCGCGCTGTACCGTTATCCCTTGAAGTCCGGCAAGGCCGAAGCCTTGCAGCAGGTCGGTCTGGATCAACTCGGGCTGGACGGGGATCGACGCTGGATGTTGGTCGACGAAGCCAGCGGGCGATTTCTGACGCAGCGGGCGGTGGCGAAGATGAGCCAGTTGTCGGCGTTGTGGAACAGCGCCGGTGGCTTGACCCTGAGTACGCCAGGCAAGGCGCCGCTGGAGGTGGCCTTGCCTGGCAGCGACGCCGAACTGCGCGGGGTGACGATCTGGCACGATACCCTGCGTGTGCCGGATGCTGGCGATGCGGCGGCTGCCTGGGTCAGTGACTTTATCGGCAAAGCCACGCGGCTGGTGCAGATGCCACTGGCCCGTGCACGCACCACCGAGGCCGGTTTCGGCAAAGATGAGGACCAGGTGGCGTTTGCCGACGGCTACCCGCTGTTGTTGATCGGCCAGGCGTCCCTGGACGACCTTTCCCGGCAGGTTGGCCGGCCCATGGAAATGCTGCGCTTTCGCCCCAATCTGGTGATCGAAGGCAGTCAAGCGTACGCCGAAGATGGCTGGAAGCGCCTGCGTATCGGCGACGTTGAGTTCCGAGTGGTCAAGCCCTGTGCTCGTTGCATTCTCACCACGATTGACCCGGCGACCGGCGAACGCAGTGCCGATCGCGAACCCTTCGCCACGCTCGATGCCTATCGCAAGACGGAACACGGCGCCCTGTTCGGCCAGAACCTGGTCAACGATGACCTGGGCCTTCTGCAAGTGGGCATGCCGGTGACCGTCATCGAGTAACACGTTCGCGCATAAAAAATGCCCGTCTCCTGCGAGACGGGCATTTTTTTGACCGGTGCAACCCTTAGCCGCGGTATTCGCACAGGTAAGCAGTGTCTACCGCGACCTTCAGCTGGAACTTGCTGTTGGCCGGTACATTGAACTGGCTGCCGGCAGCGAAGGTTTCCCAGTCGGCGTCGGGCAGTTTCACGGTCAGGGCGCCGGACACCACGTGCATGATTTCACGCTGGGCGGTACCGAATTCGTATTCACCCGGGGCCATCACGCCGATGGTCGCCGGACCTTCTGCGGTGCCGAAAGCGATCGACTTGACGGTGCCGTCGAAGTATTCGTTGACTTTGAACATGGGTGAATCCTCGAAAAGTGGATTAAGGCTTCCTGCTCTGTATGGACGTGCTTGCCTGCGATGAGGCCCTTGGGCCTGGCTTCGCTCAGGCGCACGCCATGACCGGCACGCCGGCTCCTACAGAACAGCAGGATATTGGAAAAGGCCGGCCAGTATGCCCAAGCCTTTGCGCGCTGCCTAGACCGGCAAAATCAACGGCAGCAGGCGCGCGGTGTTGCGCGCATCTTCCAGCGCCCGGTGTTGCTGACCCTGAAACTGCATCCCCGCCAATTGCAGCGCGCCGTTGAGACCCAGCGGCTTATCCAGGCGCCGGGCCTTGGCGAAGCGCTGCTTGAGGTTCACATGCGGCGTTTGCGCGAGCGCGCTGGCCAGGCCATGGCGTTGCCATTCGAGTTCAAGCTGCTTGCGATCGTAGTCGCCCCAGCTGGCCCAGCCTTCCAGGCGCGTGTGATGCTGGCCCAGCCAGCGTTCGAACAGTGGCCACACGTCGGTCATCGGTGCAGCGGCGTCGATGTTGGCCTGGGTGATGTGGGTGAGCTGTCGGCAGAACGGCGTCAGCAACGGCCGACGCAGCGGCCGCACAAAGCGCTGGAAGTGATCCAGTTCACGGCCTTGGCGGTTCACCAGGCTCGCGCCGATCTCGATGACTTCCATCTCCGTCACGGGCCAGCCGCCTTCATCCGTTGTGGCTTCAAGGTCAATAATCAGCCAATGAGGCATCGCGCAGGTTCCCGTACTCGTCCCTTCCTGATGGGGATAGAGCGTAGCCGGGCCGTGTAGTTCCGCCTAGGCCTTTTCGATCTCCAGTAAAACCTGGCGATTGCGCACCTGAGCGCCTGCAATCACCTGCACGCTTTTGATCACGCCGTCGATGCCGGCCGTCAGCGGATGCTCCATCTTCATCGCTTCGAGCACCAGCAGCAATTGACCCTGGGTGACGCGCTGACCGGCGCTGACCCGAATATCGACAATGGCACCGTCCATCGGCGCCTTGACGGTGCCGCTGCCGGCATCGACCTGGCGGCTGGCGACCTGCTGGGTACGGTTGATCACCCGCACGCCGGGCAGCCAGAGCTGGGCATCGTCGAGGTGGTAGGCGACGCGGCGGCGCACGCCGTTGATCTCCAGCGTGGCCCGGCGGCCATCGGTGCTGAGGTTGCGAATGTCGATGCCGTTGGCCTGCAGGTGGTTGGCGTGCAGCACGCTCACGGCGACCTCGTGGGGTGCGTCGTTAATATCCAGGCGATAAGTCCAAGGCACGCTGGCGTTGTTGCGCCAGCCCGTTAAACCTGAGTGGTGGGTACCGGCGCTGTGGTGATAAAACAGCGCGGCGGCCAGGGCGATCTGTTCATCTGTGGCTGCCTGACGGGGAATCTCGCTGAAGTGCTTGGCGATGAATCCGGTGCTGAAATCGCCGGCGATAAAGTCCGGGTGTTCAAGCAGATCGGCGAGCAATCGCTGGTTGGTCGTTACGCCCAGCAATACCGTGTCTTGCACTGCTCGCAGCAGTTTGCGCCGAGCTTCTTCACGGGTGGCGCCGTGAGCGATGATCTTGCCGAGCATGGCGTCGTAGAACGGGCTGATGCGTTGGCCTTCGAGTACGCCGTGGTCGGTCCGCACGCCGACGGCAGGCTCCCAGCGCAGCACGTCACCGGTTTGCGGCACAAAGCCCTGCGCCGGGTCTTCGGCGTACAGGCGCACTTCCAGGGCGTGACCGCTTAAGGTCACGTCGGCCTGTGTGAGTGGCAGCGCTTCACCGGCTGCGATGTGCAGTTGCCAGGCCGCCAGGTCGAGGCCGGTGATCAGCTCGGTAACGGGGTGCTCCACTTGCAGGCGCGTGTTCATTTCCAGGAAATAGAATTGGCCGTCGCGGTCGAGCAGGAATTCCACCGTGCCGGCGCCCACGTAATTGACCGCCCGCCCGGCTTTCAGGGCGGCTTCGCCCATGGCTTGGCGCAGTTGCGGGGTCATCACGGGGCAGGGGGCTTCTTCAATGACTTTCTGGTGGCGGCGCTGGATCGAGCAATCGCGTTCGCCCAGGTAGATGAGCTGGCCGTGGCTGTCGCCGAACAATTGAATTTCGACATGGCGCGGGTCGATCAGCGCGCGCTCGAGGATCAGTTCGTCGCTGCCGAAGGCGTTCATCGCTTCAGAGCGGGCGGTGCGCAGTGAGTCGAGCAGCTGGCTGCTGTCTTGCACCAGGCGCATGCCGCGCCCGCCGCCGCCGGCGCTGGCCTTGATCATCAGAGGGTAGCCAATGCGCTTGGCTTGCTCTTGCAGGGTGGCGTCGTCTTGGCGGCCGCCTTGGTAACCGGGTATGCACGGCACGCCCGCCTCGAGCATGGCCAGTTTGGACAGGCGTTTGCTGCCCATCAGTTCGATGGCCTCAACGCTTGGGCCGATGAAGGTGATGTTCGCGTGTTGGCAGGCGCGGGCGAAGTCGGCGTTTTCGGAGAGAAAGCCATAGCCGGGGTGGATGGCGTCGGCGCCTGTGATGTTGGCTGCGTTGAGAATGGCGGCGATGTTGAGGTACGACTGCTGAACGGGCGCCGGGCCTATGTTGACGGCTTCGTCGGCCATCTGCACATGCAGGGCCTGGGCGTCGGCATCGCTGTAGACCGCCACGGTGCGGTAGCCCAGGGCCTGGGCGGTGCGCTGGATGCGACAGGCAATTTCGCCGCGGTTGGCGATCAGGATTTTGCTGAATGTGGGCATTGGTTTATCCCTTGGCGCACGGGGTGAATGTTCTGGCCCCATCGCAGGCAAACCAGCTCTCACCATGTGAAAGGCGTTCTCCCGGTGGCAGCTGGCTTGCCTGCGATGGCGTCATTTGCACCAACCTGGCTTACGCTTTTGCACAAAAGCCTGCGTCCCCTCTATCCCTTCCATGCCCGTCACCGCCTCGGCAAACCACTGCGCACCGCGATCCAGCACCGCCTCAAGCGGCTCGTCGGTACTGGCGAGCAACAGCGCTTTAGTCCGCCCATTCGCGCCCGGCGCACACTGCAGCACTTGTCCCAACACTTCATCCAGGCGCTGCGCCAATGCCTGCGCATCGCTCTCGGCAAAATGCACCACGCCCAAGCGCTGCGCCTCAAGCCCATCAAACCGCGCCGCGGTCAGCGCCAGCCGGCGCGCCTGGGTCAGGCCGATCCGCTTGACCACAAACGGCGCGATCTGCGCTGGCAACAAGCCTAAGCTGGTTTCCGGCAAGCCGAATCGCGCCTGGTGATCGGCGATCGCAATGTCACTCACACACGCCAGCCCAAACCCACCCCCCAGCACTGCACCTTGCAGCACCACGATCACCACTTGCGGCACCGCCTCAACTTCTTGCAGCAAGGTGCCAAACGCGCGGTTCAGCGCCTGCAACTGCGCCGTGCCGCCGGCGGTGACCATGTCTTTCACATCCGCCCCCGCGCAGAAATGCCCACCCGCGCCGCTGATCACCAGCGCGCGCACCTGGCTGTCGAGCTGCGCCAACACCGCCCGCAGTTCGTTGACCATCTCCAGGCTCATGGCATTGCGATGCGCCGGGCGATTGAGGGTGATGTGCAGCACACCGTTATGCGGTTCGAGCAGCAAGGTGTTCATGATTTTTTCCCGGGCAGCGTGCCCATCAATTTGCAGATGATGCCCAGCATGATTTCGTCGGCGCCGCCGCCAATCGATACCAACCGTACGTCGCGGTAGGCGCGGGCCACCGGGTTGTCCCACATAAAGCCCATGCCGCCCCAGTATTGCAGGCAGCTGTCGCTGACCTCGCGGCCCAGGCGCCCGGCCTTGAGCTTGGCCATGGAGGCCAGGCGGGTCACGTCCTGGCCGTTGATGTACTGCTCGGTGGCCTGGTAGACCAGCGCGCGCAGGCATTCGATTTCAGTGGCCAGCTCGGCCAGGCGAAAGTGAATGACCTGGTTGTCGATCAGCGCTTTGCCGAAGGTCTGGCGTTCTTTGCAGTACTCAATGGTGCTGTCGATGCAGTATTCCAGGCCCTTGATCATGTTGGCCGCGCCAAACAGACGTTCTTCCTGGAACTGCAGCATTTGCATCATGAAACCCGCCCCTTCGTGGCCGATGCGATTGCGCTGCGGCACGCGCACACCGTCGAAGAACACCTGGGCCGTCTCGGAACTGTGCATGCCGAGCTTTTCCAGCGGTGGGCTGACGCTGATGCCTGGCGTGTTCATCGGCACCATGATCAGCGACTTGTTGATATGCGGCTTGTCGTCGGAGGTGTTGGCCAGCAGGCAAATGAAGTCGGCGCTGGGCGAGTTGGTGATCCACATTTTGCTGCCGTTGATCACGTAGTCGTCGCCGTCCTTGCGGGCATGGGTTTTCAGCCCGGCGACGTCGGAGCCGGCGCCGGTTTCCGAGACGCCGATGCAGCCGACCTGCTCGCCGCTGATGGCCGGGCGCAGGAACTCGTCGCGCAGTTCATCGCTGCCGAAGCGGGCGAGGGCGGGCGTGCACATGTCGGTCTGCACGCCGATGGACATCGGGATGCCGCCGCAGCGAATGGTGCCGAATTCTTCAGCTGCCACAATGGAATAACTGTAATCCAGGCCCATGCCGCCGAATTGCTCCGGCTTGGAAATGCCCAGCAGGCCGAGATCGCCGGCCTTGCGAAAGATTTCGTGAATGGGGAAGCGCCCGGCTTTTTCCCATTCGTCCACATGCGGGTTGATCTCGCGATCGACGAAGGCGCGCACGGTGCGGCGCAGTTCCTGATGTTCCTGGGTAAAAATCATTGTGGTTGTTCTCCTTTAGAAACGCGCCACGCCGAAGCTGTTGGGTTGCAACTGCCGCATCTGGGCCTCATGGCAAATATCCAGCAGGTAACCCAGCAGCGTGCGGGTATCGCGTGGATCGATCAGCCCGTCGTCCCACAGATTTGCGCTGCCATAGAGCGCGGTGGACTGGCTGTCGAGCTTCTGCGCGGTAACCTGTTCGAGCATGTCGAGCACCTTGGGGTCGGGCACCAAACCCGCCTTCAATTGCTTGGCCTCGGTGACGATGCGCAGCACCTTGCCCGCCTGCGCGCCGCCCATCACCGCCGTGCGGCTGTTGGGCCAGGCGAAGATAAAGCGCGGGTCCAGGCCGCGGCCGCACATGGCGTAGTTGCCGGCGCCGTAGGAGCCGCCGACCACGACTGTGAGTTTAGGCACCCGCGCATTGGCCACCGCCTGGATCATCTTCGCGCCGTGCTTGATCACGCCGTGTTGCTCCGACTCGGTGCCCACCATGAAACCGGTGGTGTTGTGCAGGAACAGCAGCGGCGTGCGGCTCTGGTCGCACAGCTGGATAAATTGCGCGGCCTTGCTCGCGCCTTTGGGCGTGATCGGGCCGTTATTGCCGATCACGCCGACGGCGCGCCCCTGGATGTGCAAATGGCCGCAGACGGTGTGGGCGTCGAACTCGCCCTTGAATTCGAGGAAGTTGGAACCGTCGGCCAGGCGCGCGAGGATTTCGCGCACGTCGTAGGGCTTTTTCGGGTCGTCGGGGATCAGCCCCAACAGTTCTTCGATGGGGTACAGCGGTTCTGTGTAAGCGCGTTTTGGCGCACGCGGCAGGCGCTCATCCCAAGGCAACAGGCTGACGATCTCGCGCACGATGCGCACGCCGTCGGCATCGTTTTCGGCCAGGTATTCGGCGGTGCCGGCGGTTTGCGCGTGCATCTGGGCGCCGCCGAGTTCCTCATCGGTGGCCAGTTCGCCGGTGGCGGCCTTGAGCAGCGGCGGTCCGGCGAGAAACAGCTTGGCCTTGCCGCGCACCACCACCACGTAATCCGACAGCCCCGGCTGATATGCACCGCCGGCCGTGGCCGAGCCGTGCACCACGGTGATTTGCGGCAGGCCCATGGCCGACATGCGCGCCTGGTTGGCAAAGCTGCGGGCGCCCTCGACGAAAATCTCGGCGGCGTAGTTGAGGTTGGCACCGCCGCTTTCGGCGAGTGTCACCACCGGCAGTTTGTTTTCCATGGCGATCTGTTGCAGGCGCAGGGATTTTTTCAGCCCCGTGGGGGAAATGGTGCCGCCCTTGATCGCGCTGTTGTTGGCCACCACCAGCATGCGCACGCCGCTGACGTAGCCAATACCGGCGATCAAGCCGCCGCCGGCCGCGCTGCCGTCTTTGTCGTCGTGGAGTTTGTAGCCGGCCAGGCTGGCCAGCTCCAGGAACGGCGCGCCAGGGTCCAGCAGCAGGTTAAGGCGCTCGCGGGGCAGCAGTTGGCCGCGCGTGTCGAACTTGGGTTTGGCTTCCTGCGCCTTGCTGAGCAGGGCGTGCTCCAGCTGGCGCAGCTGCGCGATGGCGGCCAGCATCGCCTCGCGGTTTTGCGCGAACTGCGGGCTGTGGGCGTCGATCAAGCTTTCAATTGCCGGCATGGTTTATTGCTCCGCCTTGAGCACATCGGGCAGGTAGGCGCGGTGGAAACCATTGAACGGCTCGCTCGGCGGTTGCGCCTTGGGCAGCGGCCAGGCGCGGCTGCCCAGGCTGGCGGCGCCGTCGATGCGCAAGGTGCTGCCGCTGATGAACGCGGCGGCGGGGCTGAGCAGGAACACGATAGCCGCGCTGACCTCCGATTCGGTGCCGATACGCTTGAGCGGCACGTGCTCGCGCAGGGTCGGGATCACCGCCTTGAAGGCGCCTTCGTAGGTGTCCATGCCGCTGGAGGCAATCCAGCCCGGCGCCACGGCGTTGACGCGCACCCCGGCGTAGCCCCATTCGAAGGCGGCGGTCTTGGTGAAGTTGTCCATGCCCGAACGCGCGGCGCCCGAGTGGCCCATGCCGGGCATGCCGCCCCACATGTCCGCGAGCATGTTGACGATGGCGCCGCCGTGCTTGCTCATCGACTGGTTGAACACTTCCCGTGCCATCAGGAAACCGCCGACCAGGTTGGTGCGCAGCACGGTTTCAAAGCCCTTTTGATTGATCGAGGCCAGGGGCGACGGGTATTGGCCGCCGGCGTTATTCACCAGCCCGTGAATCGGCCCGTGTGCGTGGAGGAGCTGCGTGACCAGCGCCTTCACCGCCTCTTCATCGCGTATATCGCAAGCCTGCCAATGGGCCGTGCCGCCGTCTTCGGCGATTTCCGCGGCCACCGTTTGCAGTTTTTCCGGTTTGCGCCCCACCAGAATCACTTGAGCGCCGAGGGCCGCGAGTTCATGCGCGGTGCAGCGGCCAATGCCACTGCCACCACCGGTGACGATCACGGTTTGCCCGTGGAACAGGTCGGCTTTGAAGATTGAGTCGAAGGCCACGGCAACGCTCCTTTTATTTGAGTTGATCGGCGATGTGTTGCGGCACGGCAATGGGAATTTCCAGCAGTTGCTGGGCGAAGGCTTTGCCCTGCGGGTCGATGCGCAGGCTGGCGATACCGCCGCCGCCCAGGGCGTTTTCCAGCAGGAAATTCAGGCTGTGGCTGCCGGGCAAGTACCAGCGTTCAACGCGGCCGTGGAGGGGGTCGAGCACGTGGCTCATCCAGTCGACGATCACTTGCGGGGTCAACGCTTCGGCGATCCACGGCAGGTAGTCGGGGTGGCGGGCGATCACGCCGATATTGCTGTGGTTGCCCTTGTCGCCGGAGCGCGCCACGGCCAGCTTTACCAGCGGCACGTTGGCGTCGGCGCGTCCTTGGGGCTTGGGCGGGTCAATCGGCGCGGCCGGGGTGATCAGTGGCGCAGAGGCGGGCAGTTCAATAGCGTGACGCTGGCCTTGGAAGTCGATCACCAGCTCGCAGGCGGTTTTATCGATCAGGAACGAAAACAGCCGAATCAGCGGATACACCGTCGGCCGCCCGCCGACGATGCCGGTCAAGCCGGGCGCCATGCCAGTGGCCGCCTGGGCGATCTCGCGGGCGAACAGCACCAGCGCCTGTTTGCTCGGGTGCCGCACCGCCAGTTTCATCACCACTTCGCGGCAATCCTGACGCTGGGCGTGGGCGCCGTAGGTGGCTTCGCTGCCGAGCAACTCGATGTTGAACTCGGTGTAGGGCGCCCAGCCGCGCTGGCTGAACAGTTGGGAGGTCTTGTTGATGATCGCCTGGCTGACGCGCTCGGCCTTGGCCACCGCGTCGATCCCGGCGATCAGGCAACTGGCGGTGCAACGAAAACCGTCCGGGTAGGTGGCGCTGACCTTGTACTGATCGGTGGGCGGCAAACCTTTGGCGCCGTGCAGGCGCACTTGGTTTTTGCCTTGCTGCTGCAGTTTGACCTGGCTGAAATCGCAGATCACATCGGGCAGCAGGTAGGCGCGCGGGTCGCCGATTTCATACAGCAGCTGTTCGGCCACGCTGAGTTCGCTGATCAGCCCGCCCGTGCCGTCGACTTTATTGACGGTGAACTGGCCGTCGGCACTGACCTCGACGATGGGAAAACCAATGTGCTCGTAGTCCGGCACGTCACGCCAATCGGTGAAGTTGCCACCGGTGCACTGTGCGCCGCATTCGATGATGTGCCCGGCGAGGGCGGCTTGGGCGAGACGGTCATAGTCCTGCCATGACCAGTTGAATTCGTGCACCAGTGCGGCGCTGACCACCGCGCTGTCGACCACCCGGCCGGTGATCACGATGTCGGCGCCCAATTCAAGTGCCTTGGCAATGCCTGGCGCGCCGAGGTAGGCGTTGGCCGACACGCACATCGGCGGCAGCGGCGCGCCGTTGAACATATCGGTGACGCCGTGCAGATGCTTGAGCTGCGGTTGCAGGTCATCGCCCAACAGCACGGCGATTTTCAGCGGGATTTGCGCCTTGTCGCAGGCCGCTTGCAGGGCGGCGGCGCAAGCGTGCGGGTTGATGCCGCCGGCATTGCTGATCACGCGGATGCCCTGGCGCTGGATGTCGCCCAGCAGCGGCGTGAGCACTTCGACGAAATCCGTGGCGTACCCGGCTTGGTGATCTTTCATCCGCGCACCGGCGAGAATCGACATCGTGACTTCCGCCAGGTAGTCGAACACCAGGTAATCCAGCGCGCCGCCATGCACCAGCTGGGCGGCGGCGGTGCAGGTGTCACCCCAGAAGGCGCTGGCGCAGCCGATACGTACCGTCTTGCTCATGAGAAATCCGTCCTCGAATGGCTGGCGTCGAGACTACCAAGCAAGCGCTTGGTTTGTAAACTCCGTGCACAAGTTTTGCCCAAGCGCTTGCTTGGGTGGCGGCCACGGCCTAAATTGCCGCCCACGACGTCAGCACACGTGAAGGAGAGAGGCATGGATGAGCAAAAAGCCCTGAGGGTGATGCGCACCATGGTCGATGCCGGCCAATTGACCGACCCCGACAGTGCCCGGGGCAAATTGCTGCAAACCGCAGCTCACCTGTTTCGCAACAAAGGCTTTGAGCGTACCACCGTGCGTGACCTGGCCAGCGCGGTGGGCATTCAGTCCGGCAGCATCTTTCATCACTTCAAGAGCAAGGACGAGATCCTGCGCGCGGTGATGGAGGAAACCATCCACTACAACACTGCGTTGATGCGCGCTTCACTCGAGGAAGCGAGCAACGTGCGGGAACGCGTATTGGCGCTGATTCGTTGTGAATTGCAGTCGATCATGGGCGGCAGCGGCGAAGCCATGGCGGTGCTGGTTTATGAATGGCGTTCGCTGTCGGCCGATGGCCAGGCCCAGGTGCTGGCGCTGCGTGATGTGTACGAAGACATCTGGTTGCAGGTGCTGGGCGAGGCCAAGGCCGCCGGTTACATCAGGGGCGATGTTTTTATCACCCGGCGTTTCCTCACCGGCGCGTTGTCCTGGACCACCACGTGGTTCCGCGCCCAAGGCAGCCTGACCCTGGAGCAATTGGCCGAAGAAGCCCTGCTGATGGTGCTGAAGGCCGATTGAGGCGCAAGCCATTAATTTGCCGATGGAAAGTTGTCTCACCTGGCAAAAACGCCTAGCTTATCGCCATCAGAGTACTAAACGGTGTGTGCCTCAATGTTTTCGCCATGGCGGCTGGCTGCAGGACTAACTTTATGGGCACTGGGCACCGCGGGGTGGATGCCGGCTTCGGCTGCGCAATTGGTGAGGATCGCCGCCGCGCATTTTCCGCCCTACACCGTACGCCCAGAGCAGGGTGCCGACACCGGTTTACTGCCGCAACTGGTCGAGGCGCTGAACGCCTCGCAAAGCGATTACCAATTTGTACTGGTGCCGACGTCTATCCCGCGGCGTTTTCGCGATTTCGAGCAGGGCCGGGTCGACATGGCGATCTTCGAAAACCCCGACTGGGGCTGGCGGAACATTGCCCACACTGCCGTGGACATGGGGCTTGAAGACGCGGAAATTTTCGTCGCCCAACGTGAGCCCGGTCGCGATCAGCGCTATTTCGCCGACCTCAACGGCAAGCGCCTGGCCGTGTTCAGCGGTTATCACTACGCCTTTGCCAACTTCAACCCCGACCCCAAGTACATGACCGAGCATTTCAACGCCACGTTGACCTATTCCCATGACAGCAACTTGCTGATGGTGGCGCGCGGGCGTGCGGACATCGCGCTGGTCACACGTTCGTACTTGAGTGATTTCATGGTGCGCAACGCGGACATGGCCGGGCAGTTCCTGGTCTCGGAGCGGATTGACCAGGTGTACCACCACTACGCGTTGCTGCGGCTAAAGGCACCGATTACCGGGGCGGCGTTTGCCGAGATGCTCAAGCGCCTGCGTGATAACGGGCAACTGTTGAAGATCTTCGAGCCGTATCGCATTGATGTGATGCCCGCGTCCTGAAGTCTTTTTGTTGAGAGGCTGTTGTGACGAGCGGGCTTGGTGTGGCGAGCAGGCTTGCCCTGCGTAGGGCTGCGAAGCGGCCCCACTAAAGCCACCGCAGGTTTTCAGTCAGACCGTCGTGTCTGGTTCAGGGCTGCTGCGCAGCCCAACGCGGGGCAAGCCCGCTCGCCACAACAAGCCCGCTCACCAGAATAAGCTCGCTCACCACAACGAGCCCTTTCCCCACACTCAGACTCGCCGCGCAAACGTATCGCTGTGGCTGCCCGACACCTTGCGGCAATGCACCAGCGCATCACGGATCATGAAGTTCACCAGGGTCGGCGAGACGCCGAGTTCCTTGGCGATGTCCTTTTGCGGCACGCCGTGCAGGCGATACATCTCGAACGCATAACGGGTGCGTTGGGGCAATTGCGTCAGGGCGTCGGCGATGTTTTCCAGGGTGTTGAAATTGATGTGCGAGGTTTCCGGTGAAGCGCCGTGAATGACCACATTCAAGCCTTCCTCTTCGGTCCCGGAGTACTTGAGTTCCAGGGCCTGCTTGCGGTAGTGATCGATCGCCAGGTTGCGCACGATCTGGAACAGATAACTCAGTTGGGCCTTGAACGATGAGGTGATCGTCGGCGCCGATTGCAGTCGGAAGTAGGCGTCCTGCACCACGTCTTCGGCGCGCGAGCGGCAGCCGGTAATGCGTGCCGCGATCTTCACCAGAATCAAACGATTGTCGACGAATGCCTGGAGAAGCGGTGAGTCGCACCTGCCTGTGGATACTTGTTCCGTCATGGAAATCACCTTGTCGCAAAAGAGGTTAGGGGAGGGCGTCCGTGCTGAGGCCTCCTACACATCGGGCAACAAATTATGCTTAATGATAATGATTGTCAAATGAGAAGACGAACTAATCTTATGCCTCCCTGAAAGGTGTGAACCCGGTCTCGCGCTTGCCCGCAGACTAATTATTTGCCGGCACCGTCCGTTCTCATGGGTGACAGGTCCGTTAACAAACGGCCAAGGATCAGCGCCCGCAGGAGGACGACATGGGTTTGTACGGTGCATACAGCGTGTTTCAGTTTGGAGCCTTTAGCCTATCGGGCACCCTCAGCCTGATGAGAGCGCTCAGCCGATGAGTGCCGCCACGCGACTGCGCCTGTTTTGCCTGCCCTATTCGGGGGCCAGCGCCATGGTCTATGCGCGTTGGCGTCGGACTCTGCCGGAGTGGTTGCAAGTGTGCCCACTGGAATTGCCGGGGCGCGGCATGCGTATGGATGAGCCGTTGCAGCGCGACATCAAGGCCTTGGCAGCGCAGTTGGCGGATGAAATCAGCCGTGACCTGAACGGCCCGTATGCCCTGTTCGGCCACAGTCTCGGCGGCCTGCTCGCCTTCGATTTGGCCCACGCCCTGCGCGAGCGCGGTGTGCCTGAGCCGCTGGCGTTGTTTGCCTCCGGCACCGCCGGCCCGGCGCGCCGTGATGTGAGTGACTACGCCATTGAAAAAACTGACCAGCAACTGATCGCCCGCCTGCGCGAACTGCAGGGCACCGCTGAAGAGGCCCTGGCCAACCCCGAATTGATGCAGTTGATGCTGCCGATTCTGCGCGCCGACTTCCTGCTCTGCGGCAGCTTCACCTACGGCCAGCGCGAACCGCTGGGCATGCCGATCCACGTGTTTGGCGGCAAGCAAGACAGCGTACGCGCCGACCAGTTGCTTGACTGGCAGGCCGACGCCGCCAGCGGCTTCTCTCTGGACATGTTCGACGGCCACCACTTCTTTCTCGTGCAGCACGAAAGCGCCGTGCTGCGTTGCCTGCGGCGCTACGCCGAGGAGCACCTCGCACGCTGGCGCAATGGCGCGGCGCGGCAGCTGGTCGCCGGCTAAGCGCTCTCTATTTCTCGATTTTCCCGTAAGCCGATTTCAGGCAGGAACCCCATGATGGACGCCTTCGAACTTCCCCGCACTCTGGTCCAGTCTCTTCAACGTCGCGCCGCGCAGACCCCGGACCAGGTGGCCCTGCGCTTCCTCGCCGACTGCGCCGAGCAAAACGTTGTGCTCAGCTACCGTGACCTGGACCAGCGCGCCCGCACGATCGCCGCCGCCTTGCAGGCCAATGTGGCGTTGGGCGAGCGCGCGGTGCTGTTGTTCCCCAGCGGCCCGGACTACGTCGCGGCGTTTTTCGGCTGCCTGTACGCCGGGGTCATCGCAGTGCCGGCGTATCCGCCAGAGTCCACGCGCCGGCATCACCAGGAGCGCTTGTTGTCGATCATCAGTGACGCCGAACCGCGCGTGCTGCTGACCATTGCCAGCCTCGGCGACGGCCTGGCGCAGATCGAAAACGCACCCCCGGTGCTGAGCGTCGACACCCTGGAGGCACAGCTCGCCGAGCGCTGGGTCGAACCCGAACTGCACGCCGATGACATCGCCTTCCTGCAATACACCTCCGGTTCCACCGCATTGCCCAAAGGCGTGCAAGTCAGCCACGGCAACCTGGTGGCCAACGAAGTGCTGATCCGTCGTGGCTTCGGCATCGACCTCAACCCGGATGACGTGATCGTCAGCTGGCTGCCGCTGTACCACGACATGGGCCTGATCGGCGGCCTGCTGCAACCGATCTTCAGCGGCGTGCCGTGCGTGTTGATGTCGCCGGCGTACTTCCTTGGCCGGCCGCTGCGTTGGCTGGAGGCAATCAGTGAATACCGCGGCACCATCAGCGGTGGCCCGGATTTCGCCTACCGCCTGTGCAGCGAGCGGGTCAGCGAATCAGCCCTGGAGCGCCTCGACTTGAGCACCTGGCGCGTGGCCTATTCGGGCTCTGAGCCGATCCGCCTCGATACCCTGGAACGCTTCGCCGAGAAGTTCGCGACGTGTGGCTTCACCCCGAACAATTTCTTCGCCTCCTACGGCCTGGCCGAGGCGACCCTGTTCGTCGCTGGCGGTACCCGCGGCCACGGCATCCCGGCCTTGCGCCTGGATGAACAGGCGTTGGCCGCCAACCGCGCCGAACCGGGGCAGGGCAACGCGATCATGAGCTGCGGCACCAGCCAGCCGGAGCACGCGGTGTTGATCGCCGACCCGCACACGCTGAGCGAACTGCCGGATAACCACGTCGGCGAACTGTGGGCCAGCGGCCCGAGCATCGCCCACGGCTACTGGCGCAACCCGCAAGCGTCGGCCAAGACGTTTGTACAGCACGCCGGCCGCACCTGGCTGCGCACCGGCGACCTGGGTTTTATCCGCGAGGGCCAGGTGTACATCACCGGCCGCCTCAAAGACCTGCTGATCGTGCGCGGCCATAACCTGTACCCGCAGGACATCGAACACACCATCGAGCGCGAAGTGGAAGTGGTGCGCAAGGGCCGCGTCGCCGCTTTTGCAGTGAATGACCAGGGCCTGGAAGGCATCGGCATCGCCGCCGAAATCAGCCGCAGCGTGCAGAAAATCCTGCCGCCCGAGGCGCTGATCAAAGCCATCCGCCAGGCCGTGGCCGAGGCGTATCAACAAGCCCCGAGCGTGGTGGTACTGCTCAACCCCGGCGCCTTGCCGAAGACGTCCAGCGGCAAGGTGCAGCGTTCAGCCTGCGCGATCCGCCACGCCGACGGCAGCCTCGACAGCTATGCGCAGTTCCCCGAGCTGCAAGCGCACGTGAGCGATGCGGTGTTGGAATCCGAACTGCAAAGCCAGATCGGCGCAATCTGGTGCGAGCAGTTGCAGCTCGCAAACGTCGCCGCCGATGACCACTTTTTCCTGCTCGGCGGTAACTCCATCACCGCCACCCAAGTGGTCGCGCGCCTGCGCGAAACCCTGGGGCTGGAGCTGAACCTGCGCATGCTGTTCGAAGCGCCGACCCTTGCGAGCTTTGCCGCAAGCGTTGCGCAATTGCAGCAGGACGGCGGCGTTGCTCAAGGCGCGATTCATGCCTTGTCGCGCCAGGACGACTTGCCGCAATCCCTGGCGCAAAACCGCCTGTGGATCACCTGGCAACTCGACCCGCAGAGCAGCGCCTACACCATCCCCGGCGCCTTGCGTTTGCGCGGCGAGTTGGACGAAGGCGCCGTGCGCGCCAGCTTCCAGCACTTGATCGAGCGTCACGAAGCCCTGCGTACGCGTTTCTACGAGCGCGACGGTCAGGCCTTCCAGCGTGTGCAGGCAAGCGCCGAATTCGACCTGCAAATTATCGACCTCAGCGACCTGCCTGACGCCGAGCGTGAGGCTCGCGCGCAGCAGATCCGCGAAGACGAAGCGAGCACCCAGTTCGACCTGGAAAAAGGCCCGCTGCTGTGGGTGACCCTGGTGCGCCTGGACGATGAAGACCACCAATTGCTGGTGACGCTGCACCACATCATCGCCGACGGTTGGTCGCTGAATATTCTCATCGACGAATTCTCGCGCCTGTATGCCGCCGCGACGCAAGGCCAGACTTTGGAGCTACCGCCACTGGCCCTGCAATACGCTGACTACGGCAGCTGGCAGCGCCAATGGCTGGCTGAAGGCGAAGGCCAGCGGCAACTGGCGTACTGGAAAACCCAGTTGGGCGAGGAGCATCCGAGCCTGAGCCTGGCCACCGACCATCCGCGCTCGGCGCAACAACGCCACAGCGCGTCGCGCCATAGCGTGCGCCTGGATGCCGGCCTCAGTGCAGCGATTCGCCAGACCGCCCAAGACCACCAAGCCACCCCGTTCATGCTGCTGCTGGCGGCGTTTCAAAGCCTGCTCTACCGCTACAGCGGCCAGCGCGATATCCGCATCGGCGTGCCGAATGCCAACCGGCCGCGCCAGGAAACCCAAGGCCTGATCGGTTTCTTCATCAACACCCTGGTGCTGCGCGCCGAGCTGGACGGGCGCCTGCCGTTCAATCAATTGTTGGCGGCCACCCGTCAGGCTGCGCTGGGCGCCCAGGCGCATCAGGACCTGCCGTTCGAGCAACTGCTGGAAGCCTTCCCGCACGCCCGCGAACAGGGCCTGTTCCAAGTCATGTTCAACCACCAGCAACGCGACCTGAGTGCCTTGCGCCGCCTGCCGGGCATGCTCGCCGATGAGTTGCCATGGCACAGCCGCGAAGCCAAGTTCGACCTGCAACTGCACAGCGAAGAAGACCGCAACGGGCGCTTGAGCCTGTCGTTCGACTACGCCGACGAATTATTCGACCGCGCAACCATTCAGCGTCTCGCCGAGCACTACATCAACGTGCTGCACGCCGTGTGCGAGCAACCGCAACAGGCCATCGGCGACTTGCAGCTGATGCAAACCGACGAACAACAGCCGTGGAGTGAATCGCCGTGCACGCCGGCGCAACAG
This sequence comes from Pseudomonas sp. MF6747, assembly GCF_963890955.1. NCBI lineage: Bacteria > Pseudomonadati > Pseudomonadota > Gammaproteobacteria > Pseudomonadales > Pseudomonadaceae > Pseudomonas > Pseudomonas sp. MF6747. The sequence goes on along the minus strand of NZ_CAWPSZ010000010.1, from coordinate 18,613 downwards.
TGGCTGCCCGAGCTGCTCAGCCAACACACCGCGGACAACACCGCGCTAGTCTGGAAGGACGGCAACCTGAGCTTCGCCCAACTGCACACCCAGGCCAATCGCCTGGCCCATTACCTGCGCGACAAGGGCGTTGGCCCGGATGTGTGCGTGGCCATCGCCGCCGAACGCTCGCCGCAACTGTTGATCGGCCTGCTGGCGATCATCAAGGCCGGTGGCGCCTATGTGCCGCTCGACCCGGATTACCCCGCCGACCGCCTGGCCTACATGCTCCAGGACAGCGGCGTGCACCTGCTGTTGACCCAAACCGCACTGCTCGAGTTGCTACCGGCACCCGAAGGCGTGTGCGTGATCGCCATGGACAGCCTGCACCTCGACAGCTGGCCGACCCATGCACCGGGTTTGCATCTGCAGGGCGACAACCTCGCCTACGTGATTTACACCTCCGGCTCCACCGGCCAACCCAAGGGCGTGGGCAATACCCATGCGGCGCTGGCCGAGCGTTTGCAGTGGATGCAAGCCACGTATCAACTCAACGACACCGATGTGCTGATGCAAAAAGCGCCGATCAGTTTCGACGTGTCGGTGTGGGAGTGCTTCTGGCCATTGATCACCGGTTGCCGCCTGGTGTTGGCCGGCCCCGGCGAGCATCGCGACCCGCACCGCATCGCGCAGTTGGTGCAGGAACACGGCGTAACCACCCTGCACTTTGTGCCGCCGCTGTTGCAGCTGTTTATCGATGAGCCGCTGGTGGCCGAATGCACCAGCTTGCGCCGCCTGTTCTCAGGCGGTGAAGCGTTGCCCGCCGAACTGCGCAACCGCGTCTTGGCACAGTTGCCGGCGGTGCAACTGCACAACCGTTATGGCCCGACGGAAACCGCGATCAACGTCACCCACTGGCAGTGCCAGGCCGAAGACGGCGAACGCTCGCCGATTGGCCGGCCGCTGGGCAATGTGATCTGTCGCGTGCTGGACGAACACCTCAACCCATTGCCGGCCGGTGTGCCGGGCGAATTGTGCATCGGCGGCATCGGCCTGGCGCGCGGTTACCTCGGCCGCGCCGGGCTGACCGCCGAACGTTTCGTCGCCGACCCATCGGGCGAGGCGGGCACACGCCTGTACCGCACCGGTGACCGCGTGCGCTGGAGCGCTGACGGCGTACTCGAATACCTCGGCCGCCTCGATCAGCAGGTCAAGCTGCGTGGCTTTCGCGTGGAACCGGAAGAAATCGAAGCACGCCTGTTGGCCATGGACGGCATCACCCAAGCCGTGGTGCTGGTGCGTGACCAGCAGTTAATCGGCTACTACACCGCCAGCACCGCACTGGACGAGCAGCAGGTAATAACCGCCCTGGCCGCCGAGCTGCCGGAATACATGGTGCCCGCGCAACTGATGCGTCTGGATGCGATGCCGCTGAGCCCCAGCGGCAAACTGGACCGCCGTGCATTGCCGGCGCCGGTGTGGCTAACCCGTGAACACATCGAACCCCAAACCCCATTGCAGCAGCAGATTGCGGCGATCTGGCGCGAAGTCCTCGGCCTGCCTCGCATTGGCCTGGGCGACGACTTCTTCGCCCTCGGTGGCCACTCGTTGCTGGCCACGCAAATCATCTCGCGCACCCGCCAGGCCTGCGACGTCGAGCTGCCGCTGCGCACCTTGTTCGAAGCCAGCGAGTTGGGCGCCTTTGCCGAGCAAGTCGGCCTGATCCAAGCCTCGGGCCAGCGCAACCAGCAAACCGCTATCGCCAAGGTCGACCGTAGCGCGCCGGTGCCGCTGTCCTATTCCCAACAGCGCATGTGGTTCCTGTGGCAGATGGAGCCGGACAGCCCGGCCTACAACGTCGGTGGCATGGCGCGCCTGCGTGGCGTGCTGGACGTGGGGCGGTTCGAGGCGGCGTTGCAAGCCCTGATCATGCGTCACGAAACCTTGCGCACAACCTTCCCGAGCGTCGACGGCGTGGCCCAGCAAAAGGTCGCCAGGCAAACCGGACTGCGCATGGATTGGCAGGATTTCTCGGCGCTCAATGAAGCCGAGCGTCAGCTGCGCCTGCAACAACTGGCCGACCACGAAGCCCATACGCCTTTCAACCTGGAAACCGGGCCATTGCTGCGCGCGTGTCTGGTCAAGGCCGGCGAGCAGGAACACTACCTGGTGCTGACCCTGCACCACATCGTCACCGAAGGCTGGGCGATGGACATCTTCGCGCGTGAACTCAGCGCGCTGTACGAGGCCTTTATCGACGAGCGCGACTCGCCGCTGGCGCCGTTGCCGGTGCAGTACCTCGACTACAGCGTGTGGCAGCGCCAATGGCTGGAGTCCGGTGAGCGCCAGCGCCAACTGGACTACTGGATCGGGCAGCTTGGGCATGAGCATCCACTGCTCGAACTGCCCGGCGACCGCCCGCGTCCGCCGGTGCAAAGCCATCAGGGCGAGCTGTACCGCTTTGACCTGAGCGATGAACTGGCCGCCCGCGTGCGCGCCTTCAATGCCGAACGCGGCCTGACCCTGTTCATGACCATGACCGCCACCCTGGCCGTGTTGCTCTACCGCTACAGCGGCCAGACCGACCTGCGCATCGGCGCGCCGGTGGCCAACCGGATTCGCCCGGAAAGCGAAGGGCTGATCGGCGCGTTCCTCAACACCCAGGTGCTGCGTTGCCAGCTCAATGGGCAGATGAATGTCGCTGAATTGTTCGAGCAGGTACGCCACACCGTGATCGAAGGCCAGTCCCATCAGGACCTGCCGTTCGATCATTTGGTGGAAGCCCTGCAACCCCCGCGCAGCGCGGCCTACAACCCGCTGTTCCAGGTGATGTGCAACGTGCAGCGTTGGGAATTCCAGCAGAGCCGCCAACTGGCCGGCATGACCGTCGAGTACCTAGCCAACGATGCGCGCGCGACCAAGTTTGACCTCAACCTGGAAGTCACCGACCTCGACCATCGCCTGGGTTGCTGCCTGACCTACAGCACCGACCTGTTCGACGCGCCGCGTATTGCGCGCATGGCCGAGCATTGGCGCAACCTGCTGGAAGCGTTGATTGCCAACCCGCAACAGCGTCTCAGCGAACTGCCGTTGCTGACCGCTGTCGAGCAGCGCGTGTTGCAGGACAGCCTCGGTGTGGAGGCGGGTGAGCATCGCCTCGATCAGTGCATCCATCAGTTGTTCAGTCAGCAGGCGATCCAGCGTGCCGATGCACCGGCGCTGACTTTTGCAGGAGAAACGCTGACCTACCGCGAACTGGACGCCCGCGCCAATCGCCTGGCGTGGATGCTGCGCGAGCGTGGCGTCGGCCCACAGGTGCGCGTCGGCCTGGCGTTGCCGCGTTCTCTGGAAATGGTGATTGGCTTGTTGGCGATTCTCAAGGCCGGTGGCGCCTACGTGCCGCTGGACCCGGAATACCCGCTGGACCGCTTGCACTACATGATCGAAGACAGCGGCATCGGGCTGCTGCTCAGTGATGCGGCGATGTTCGAAGCCCTCGGTGAACTGCCGGCGACGGTGGCGTGCTGGTGCCTGGAAGATGACCTGCCGGTGCTCGCCAATTACCCGGCCGACGAGCTGCCCTTTATCAGCTTGCCGCAGCATCAGGCGTACTTGATCTATACCTCAGGTTCCACCGGCAAGCCGAAAGGCGTGGTGGTGTCCCACGGTGAAATCGCCATGCATTGCCAGGCGGTGATCGAGCGCTTTGGCATGCGTGCGGACGATTGCGAACTGCACTTTTATTCGATCAACTTCGACGCCGCCACCGAGCGCTTGCTGGTGCCGCTGCTCAGCGGTGCGCAGGTGGTTGTGCGGGCCCAGGGCCAGTGGGATGCCGAAGAAATCTGTGCGCTGATTCGCACCCATCGCATCAATATCCTCGGCTTCACCCCAAGCTATGGCAGCCAGTTGGCGCAGTGGCTGGCGACTCAGCAGCAAACCTTGCCGGTGCGCATGTGCATCACCGGCGGCGAGGCGCTGACCGGCGAACACCTGCAGCGTATCCGCGCAGCCTTCCAGCCCGAGGTGTTTTTCAACGCCTACGGCCCGACCGAAACCGTGGTCATGCCGCTGGCCAGTCTGGCGCCGGAGCAGTTGGAAGAGGGCGCTGGCAGCGTGCCAATCGGCAGCATCATCGGCGCCCGCGTGGCCTACATTCTCGACGCCGACCTGGCGCTGGTGCCGCAAGGCGCGACCGGCGAGTTGTATGTCGGCGGGGCCGGTCTGGCGCAGGGTTACCACCAACGCCCGGGCATGACCGCAGAGCGTTTTGTCGCCGACCCGTTTGCTACGAATGGCGGGCGTTTGTACCGCACCGGCGACCTGGTGCGCCAACGCGCCGACGGGCTGGTGGAGTACCTGGGCCGTATCGACCATCAGGTGAAAATTCGCGGTTTCCGCATTGAGCTGGGCGAAATCGAAACCCGCCTGCTGGAACACCAAGCGGTGCGCGAAGCGGTGGTGCTGGCACTGGATTCGCCGAGCGGCAAACAGCTGGTGGCTTACCTGGTCAGCGACGCCGACCACGCCACGCTGCGCGACGCGCTCAAGGCACACCTCAAGACGCAACTGCCGGACTACATGGTGCCTGCGCACCTGATCGTGCTGGACAGCATGCCGCTGACCGCCAACGGCAAACTCGACCGCCGCGCCTTGCCGCAACCGGACCCGGAGGCGAACCGCCAACACTACGTGGCGCCACGCAACGAACTGGAGCACACCCTGGCCGCGATCTGGTGCGCCGTGTTGAACGTGCAGCAAGTCGGCCTGGACGATAATTTCTTTGAACTGGGCGGCGACTCGATTCTGTCGATCCAGGTGGTCAGCCGTGCGCGGCAGGCCGGGATTCACTTCAGCCCGCGCGACCTGTTCCAGCACCAGACCGTGCAAACCCTGGCGGCGGTGGCCACGCGGTCCGAGCGGGTCAGCGCCGAACAAGGGGTGCTGACGGGCAGCTCCGGCCTGACGCCGATCCAGCATTGGTTCTTCGATACCGCGATGCCGAATCGTCAGCACTGGAACCAGGCGTTGCTGCTCAAACCGCTGCAACTGCTCGACCCTCATCGCCTGGAGCAAGCGCTGTTGGCGGTACTGGAACACCACGACGCCCTGCGCCTGAGCTTTACGCCGCGTGATGCCCAATGGCACGCCGAGCACATGGCCGTGCCGCAAGGTGGCGTGCTGATGCAGGCGCAAGTGCGCGATATGGCGCAGTGCACCGCGCTGTTCACCGACACCCAACGCGGCCTCGACCTCGAACACGGCTCGCTGCTGCGCGCCTTACTGGTAGATGGCCCGCAGGGTCAGCAACGCCTGCTGATCGCGATTCACCACTTGGTGGTGGATGGCGTGTCGTGGCGCGTATTGCTTGAAGACCTGCAAGCGGTCTATCGCCAACTGAGCGACGGCCAATCGGTCAGCTTGCCGGCGAAGACCAGCGCCTTGCGCGATTGGGCTGCGCGTTTGCAGGCCTATGCGAGCAGTGAATCCCTGCGTGAAGAGTTGAGCCTCTGGCAAGACCGGTTGGCCGGTCCTGCGGCGGTATTGCCGGTGGATCGCCCACACGGTTCGCTGCTCACTCGTGATGCCGACACGGTCAGCGTGCGCCTGGACGCGCAACATACCCGCCAGTTGCTGCAACAGGCGCCAAGCGCTTATCGCACTCAGGTCAACGACCTGCTGCTGACGGCCCTTGCCCGTGTGCTGTGCCGCTGGAGTGGTCACGATTGCGCGCTGATCCAGCTGGAAGGCCATGGCCGTGAAACCTTGTTTGATGACATCGACCTGACCCGCAGCGTCGGCTGGTTTACCAGTGCTTACCCACTGCGCCTGACCCCGCAAGCAGAGCAGGGCGCTTCGATCAAGGCGATCAAGGAGCAACTGCGCGGCGTGCCGCACAAAGGTCTGGGCTATGGCGTGCTGCGTTACCTGGCGGACGATCTGTGCAAGCAGACCATGGCTGCACTGCCAAGCGCCGACATCACCTTCAACTACCTCGGCCAGTTCGACCAGAGCTTCGGTGCCGATGCGCTGTTCCACCCGCTGGATGAGCCCGCCGGCCTGGCGCATGACTCAGAGGCGCCGTTGCCCAATGAGTTGAGCGTCGACAGCCAGGTGTACGGCGGCGAACTGGTGCTGCGCTGGACCTTCAGCCGCGAGCGCCACGATCAACAGACCATTCGCGAACTGGCCCAGGCTTACCTGGAAGAACTGCAAAGCCTGATCGCGCATTGCCTGAGCGACGCTGCCGGCGGCCTCACGCCGTCGGACTTCCCGCTGGCGCACCTGACTCAGCCACAACTCGACAGCCTGCCGGTGCCGGCCAGCGCCATCGAAGACGTGTACCCGCTGACGCCGATGCAGGAAGGCCTGCTGCTGCACACCCTGCTGGAACCCGGCACGGGCCTTTACTACATGCAGGACCGCTACCGCATCAACAGTGCGCTCGACCCGCAGCGGTTTGCCCAAGCCTGGCAGGCGGTGATCGCGCGTCACGAAGCCTTGCGCGCATCGTTCTGCTGGAACGTCGGCGAAGACATGCTGCAAGTGATCCACAAGCCGGGCAGCACGCCGATCGAGTACCTGGACTGGAGCGCCGATCCGCAAAGTGAACAGGAACCCCGTCTGCAAGCCTTGCTCAAGGCCGAGCGGGAAGCCGGTTTCGATCTGCTCAACCAGGCGCCGTTTCACCTGCGCCTGATCCGCGTCGGTGAAGCGCGCTACTGGTTCATGATGAGCAACCACCACATCCTCATCGATGCCTGGTGCCGTTCGCTGCTGATGAATGACTTCTTTGAAATTTACATGGCCTTGGGCGAAGGTCGCGAAGCACAGTTGGCCACACCGCCGCGCTATCGCGATTACATTGCCTGGCTGCAACGCCAGAACCTCGCCCAGGCACGCCAGTGGTGGCAGCACAACCTGCAAGGTTTCGAGCGCACCACACCGATCCCGAGCGACCGGCCGTTCCTGCGTGAACATGCGGGCCACAGCGGCGGCATGGTGGTGGGCGACTGTTACACCCGCCTTGAGGCACGCGACGGTGCGCAACTGCGAGAACTGGCGCAGGCCCATCAACTGACCGTCAACACCTTCGCCCAGGCGGCATGGGCGTTGGTGCTGCGTCGCTTGAGTGGCGAGCGTGACGTGTTGTTCGGCGTTACCGTGGCCGGGCGCCCGGTGGACATGCCCGAGATGCAACGCACTGTCGGCCTGTTCATCAACAGCATCGCGCTGCGGGTGAAACTGCCTGAAGACGGTCAGCGCTGCAGCGTGCGCCAGTGGTTGAGCGGCTTGCTAGACAGCAACATGCAGCTGCGCGAGTACGAGTACCTGCCGCTGGTGACCATCCAGGAACACAGCGAATTGCCCAAGGGCCAACCGCTGTTCGACAGCCTGTTCGTGTTCGAGAACGCGCCGGTGGAGGTCTCGGTGCTGGACCGCGCGCAAAGCCTGAACGCCACCTCGGATTCCGGCCGCACCCACACCAACTTCCCGTTGACCGCAGTGTGCTACCCGGGCGATGACCTGGGTTTGCACCTGTCCTACGACCAGCGTTACTTCGACGAAAGCACCGTGCAGGGCATGCTCGGCGAGTTCAAGCGCTTGCTGCTGGCGCTGGTGCAGGGCTTTCATGGCGACATGGCCGACCTGCCGCTGATCGGCGAGCAAGAGCGTGAATTCCTGCTGGAGGGGTGTAACCAGAGCGCGCATGACTACCCGCTGGAGCGCAGCTATGTCGAGCTGTTCGAGGCGCAGGTGGCCGAGCATCCGCAGCGCATCGCCGCCAGCTGCCTTGACCAGCAATGGACCTATGACGAGTTGAACCGGCGCAGTAACGGTTTGGGTCACGCGCTGATCGCAGCAGGCGTTGGCCTGGACCAGCCGGTGGCGTTGCTGGCCGAGCGTAACCTCGACCTGCTGGGCATGATCATCGGCAGCTTCAAGGCCGGCGCCGGTTACCTGCCGCTGGACCCAGGCCTGCCCAGCCAGCGCTTGAGCCGGATTATCGACTTGAGCCGTACGCCGTTGCTGGTGTGCACCGAGGCGTGCCGCGAGCAGGCGATTGAGCTGCTGGACGGTACCGACTGCCAGCTATTGGTCTGGGAGGAAGTGCCGGGGCGTGGGGAAAATCCAGGTGTCTACAGTGGCCCGGACAACCTCGCCTACGTGATCTACACGTCGGGCTCCACCGGCCTGCCCAAGGGCGTGATGGTCGAACAGCGCGGCATGCTCAATAACCAGTTGAGCAAGGTGCCTTATCTGGACCTGAGCTCGACGGATGTGATCGCCCAGACCGCTTCGCAAAGCTTCGATATTTCCGTGTGGCAGTTCCTCGCTGCGCCGCTGTTTGGCGCGCGGGTCGATATCGTGCCGAACACCCTTGCCCATGACCCGCAAGGTTTGCTGGCCCATGTACAGGCCCAGGGCATTACTGTGCTGGAAAGCGTACCGTCGCTGATCCAGGGCATGCTCGCCCAGGAACGCATGAGCCTGGACGGCCTGCGCTGGATGCTGCCGACGGGCGAAGCGATGCCGCCGGAGCTGGCGCACCAATGGTTGCTGCGTTATCCAGACATAGGCCTGGTCAACGCTTATGGCCCGGCGGAATGTTCGGATGACGTGGCGTTCTTCCGTGTTGACCTGGCGTCAACCCAAGGCACTTATTTGCCGATTGGCACCCCGACCGACAACAACCGGTTATACGTGCTCGATGGCGCACTGGAGTTGGTGCCACAGGGCGCGGTCGGCGAGCTGTGTGTGGCAGGTACCGGTGTGGGCCGTGGTTACGTCAGCGACCCGTTGCGCACGGCGCAGGTGTTTGTGCCCAACCCGTTTGGCGCACCCGGCGAGCGCATCTACCGCACCGGCGACCTGGCACGTCGGCGCAGCGATGGCGTGTTGGAATATGTGGGGCGTATCGACCACCAGGTGAAGATTCGCGGCTACCGCATCGAGCTGGGTGAAATCGAAGCGCGTCTGCATGAACAGCCGCAGGTACGTGACGCCGCGGTGGGGGTACAAGAGGGCGTCAACGGCAAGCACTTGGTGGGTTACCTGGTGGCGGCGGATGAAAGCCTCAACCCGAGCGATCGCCTGGACCGCATCAAGCAACGCCTGCGTGCTGAGCTGCCGGAATACATGGTGCCACTGCACTGGTTATGGCTCGAGCGCCTGCCGCTGAACGCCAACGGCAAACTCGACCGCAAGGCTTTGCCGACCCTGGAGATCGGCCAGTTGCACAGCCAGGACTACCTGGCGCCGCGCAACGCACTGGAAACCACGTTGGCGGCTATCTGGGCCGAGGTGCTGAAAGTCGACAGGGTGGGCGTACAGGACAACTTCTTCGAGCTGGGTGGGCACTCGTTGTTGGCCACACAGATTGCCTCTCGGGTGCAGAAAAGCCTGCAGCGGGATGTACCGTTGCGGGCGATGTTCGAGTGCAGCACGGTGGCGGAGTTGGCCGAGTACATCGAGGGGTTGGCGGCGAATGATATCAGCGCCGAGAAGGTGGATCGGTTGAGTGATTTGATGGCGGAGTTGGAGGGGCTTTAAGGAAACCTGGAACCCCTGGCGGTGAGCGTGCTGTGAGTCGGAACGAAAACGACTTTCAGCATTGCTCAACGCAGCATCCACATCGGCGCCGATAGGGGCCTTTAGCCAGGTGGCGCGTGGGTGTGCTGCCTCTCAGAGTCACGCTGGCCTGCCGCATTCTTGGGTGAGTTGGGAGCATGAATAATCGCGGCATCGACGAGGGTGCCTTAGCGCGGGCACCGATCTGTCTCGCCGCCAGGCCAATGCCTCATCACATGCGCACGAGCATCACTTACGAGAGGGCAAAGGCGATTTTGAGCGAAAGTGTGGTTATTTGCGCCTTGATTTGTAGGAAATTGCCCTCTAGTTGCGTAGGTTATTTCCATAATACTGTTTTTATATACAGTGTTTTGGGGGTGGTCGTCTCATCAGAAGAAAATGAGCGAGAAACGGGCCGGTGGAAAAAAAAAGCAGCTTCGTTAGTTTGAGGTTCTCTCCTTCAAGAAAGGAGAGTTCTTAATCAAATCAATGGAGTCGAAAATGAACCAACCACAAACCCAGACACCTCTTCGTCATGGTCGTGTCACGTCCCCTTCCAGCCGTGGCGCCGTCGCCGTGGATCTCGGCCTGCTGGCTACTTGGCAGGTCAATGAAATGGAAGGCGGCAAGAACTTTCCGGCACTGATTGCCGGTCCGTTCCCGGCGCCTTATCAAACCGACAGTGACAGCGTCACCCCACCAGCCGACGGCTTCATCCTCAGCGGCGGCAAGACCGATGCGCGTGACTGCGTCAACTTCACCAACGAGGAAATGGCCAAGAAACTCAACCGCGCCTTCACCTGGCCGCTGCTCAATGTCGACCCGGGTCAGACCTTCAAGGTCACCTGGGAATACACCGCGCCGCACACTACACGTGGCTATCGCTGGCTGATCACCAAGGATGGCTGGGATCCGAAACAGCGCATCACCCGCGCACAACTGGAAACCCAGCCGTTCGCCGAAGACTTCTATACCCAGGTGCCGTACTTCAGCCATGCAGGTGAACTGAAGGCCAAGGTCAATCACGAAGTGAAACTGCCGGCCAACAAAAAGGGCAAGCATGTGATCGTGTTGATGTGGATCGTCGCCAACACCGGCAACGCGTTTTATCAAGCCTTCGACGTGGACTTCAAATAAGCCCGCGCCGTTAAACCCATACGTTCTGAAGGATTAGAACATGACCAAGATTGACTTCACCTTATTGAAATCGCCGCTGAACGATGTCGCTTCGCTGATGCCGAGCATTGCCGGCAAAAAGATCCTCATGGGCTTCTGGCACAACTGGCCTGCCGGAGCGAGCGACGGCTACCAGCGTGGCCAATTCGCCAATATGAACCTGTCGGACGTGCCGAAGGATTACAACGTGGTGGCCGTGGCCTTCATGAAAGGCAACGGTATCCCGACGTTCAAACCGTACAACCTTTCCGACGCCGAGTTCCGCCGTCAGGTGGGCGTGCTAAACAGCCAGGGCAGGGTGGTGCTGATTTCCCTTGGCGGCGCCGATGCGCACATCGAGCTGCATAAAGGCAATGAACAGCCACTGGCCAACGAGATTATCCGCCTGGTGGAAACCTATGGCTTTGATGGCCTGGACATCGATCTTGAACAGAGCGCGATTGATTTCGCCGACAACAAGACTGTCCTGCCCGCCGCGTTGAAACTGGTCAAGGACCATTACGCCAGTGAAGGCAAACACTTCATTATCAGCATGGCGCCGGAGTTTCCTTACCTGACCACCGCCGGTAAATACGTCGGTTACATCCAGGCGCTGGAAGGCTATTACGACTTCATTGCCCCGCAGTATTACAACCAGGGGGGCGACGGGATCTGGGTGCAGGAGGTCAACAACGGCAACGGTGCCTGGATTGCCCAGAACAACGACGCGATGAAAGAGGATTTCCTGTTTTACCTGACCGAGAGTCTGGTGAGCGGAACGCGAGGGTTTACCAAAATCCCGGCGGACAAGTTCGTCATTGGTCTGCCGGCCAACGTCGACGCAGCCGCCACCGGTTATGTGATCAACCCTGCAGCCGTGACCAATGCATTCAAGCGTTTGTACGACAAAGGGTTGCCGATCAAGGGCCTGATGACATGGTCGGTGAATTGGGACAATGGGATCAGCAAAGACCATGTGCCCTACAACTGGGAATTCAGCCGCCGTTATGGGCCGTTGATCCAAGGCACTCATCTGTCTGGCCTCGGTGAGGATGAGGCGGATCTCGACGTCGCCAATCGGCGGTAGCGCAAAGAGACATCTGGCAGACGTGCCTGATCTCAAACAGCTGTGTTTATGATCTGATCGTTGGCTTTACGAAATAGAATCCGATGCCTGTTTGGGCATCGGATTTTCTGCGTCAAGGCTCAAGTCTTCATCAGTTTTTTATGAATTTGCGTTGCTCGTTTTACGTTGCGCAAGCCTGAAACATTCTCAGGGAAACGCCGATTACTTCGGCCCCAGAATCTTCGCCAGTTTGTCCGGTGACGGCGCGCCTTGCTGTTGCTGCAACCCGCCCTTGTCATCCAGATAGAAAATCGCCGGCGTCGCCGACAATTCCAGCTCTTCCATCAACTTCATGTTGGCATCGAGCTTGGCTTCGATGTCCGCCGGGATCTTGTCCAGCGCCTGCAATTTGCTGCCTTTACCGGCGGCTTCGTGTTCTTCCAGAGCTTTTTGCGGGTCTTTGGCGGCGAACAGCGCAGCCGACTTGCCCGGGCTGTCCTCACGGATAATGCCCACCATGATGTGGCGCAACTGCACCTTGCCGGCTTTTACCCACGGCCGTGCCTGTTCCCAGAACATGTTGCAGTATGGGCAGTTGGGGTCGCTGAACAGGTAGACGATACGTGGCGCGTTTTTATCGCCGTCCTGAATCCAGTTGCTGTGTTCCATCTTGGCCCAGACTTCCTTGGCCATCGGCGCGTACACCAGTTTTTCCAGGGGCGCGCTGCTCAGGTCTTTACCCTCGGCGTCGTACAGGTTGCCGGCGATCACACTTTTACCGTCGGAGGTCAGGTACAGCGCCATGCCACGGTTCTGGTATTGCGCGGCGTAGCCGGTGAGACCGCTGGGCGCATCGAACTTGCCAAGAATCTTGGCGCCTTTGGCTTCGATCTGTTTGATCGGTGCCGGCCAGTCTTCGGCCTGGGCCAGAGTGGCCGCGAGCGTCAGCGGCAGCAGGGTCAGCAGGTGGCGGAGGCTTGGCATGTCGGTTTCCTTTCAGGGGCGGTGTCGAAGGGTTCCATGGCACGGGCCAGGCTGGCTTGGGACAGCTCACCGAGGTGGCTGTTGATCAGGCGCCCATCGGCTTGGTAGAACAGCGTGGTCGGCAAGGCCATGGAGCCCACGGCCTGGCCGAGTCGGCCGCTGGCGTCAAACAGCACGTTGTCGAGGGTCAGGCCTTGGGTCGCGAGGAAGGTGCTGACGCTTTGCATGCTTTCGGCCTGGTTGACGAACAGGAAGGTCACGTCGGGGCGCTGGTGCTGGGCGCGCTCCAGTACCGGCATTTCCCGGCGGCACGGTGGGCACCAGGTGGCCCAGAGGTTGATCACCAGCGGGCCGCCTTTGTAGTCGGCCAGTTGCACCACGTCGCCATTGGCGTTGCGCAAGGTGATGTCCGGCAGTTGCGCGCCTTTGTCGTACAGGCTCAGCGATAAACTGGTCAGGCCCCAGAACACTAAGCCGGTGACCACGCCGGCGCTCAACGGTTTGCGCAGGGCAGGGCGGCGCCAGCCGTATAACAGCGCGCCGAGTACCAGTGCAATCACGCCGGGCCAGGCGAGGAAACCGCCGTCGCGCAGGTCGACCATCTGCAGGGGATCGCGGCTGTAATCGCTCCAGTACATCATGACAAAACTGACGCGCGCGGCCAGCATGCCCAACAGGAACAGCGTGAACAGCACCGATTCTGGGTTTTCGCCGCCCCGTTTGGCCACCCGCCAGCCCACCAGGGTGGCGAGTATCAATGCGCTGATCAGCAGGATGTGATTCAGGGCGATGGCGAAGGTGCCGATGGTCAGGGTCAGCATCAGCGTGCGTCTCGGGTTTGCGTCCAGCGTTGCAGGAAGGCGGCGGCATCCACTTCGCCGGTGATGCGTTGGGCACGACGTTCTTCACCGTCCGGGCCGATCCACACAAAGCTCGGTGGCCCCGGCACCTTGTAGCGACCGAGCAGCTCACGGCTGGCAGCGTTGTCGGCGCTGACGTCGAGGCGCAGCAGGCGCACATCTTTCAGGGCGTCCATCACCTCAGGTTGGCCGAATACCTGTTTTTCCATGATCTTGCACGACACGCACCAGTCGGCGTAGTAATCCACCAGCACCCATTGTCCCTGGGCCTTGGCACTGTCGAGCTGGGTTTGCAGCACGGCCGGGTCATTGATGGTCATGAACGCGTCATGGGCGCTCGGTGCAGCCGCAACCCGCGAGCCACCGTAGACCTTCAGCGGTTGCCAGAGGTCGTCGCTGCCACCGGCCGCGCCCACCACCAGCACTGCGCCCCACAGGCCCAGCACCAGGGAGCCGGCGCCAAACACTTTGGCCGCCAGCCCGTATTCGCGCGCCAGGCCCCAGCCGCAGTAAGCCATCACCAGGGCCAATACGCCCCACAGGCCGAGCCACAGGCTTTCGCCGACCACCGGGCGAATCATCAGCACCGCGATGCCCAGGAACAGGAAGCCGAAGACGCCCTTGAGCACGTTCATCCAGGTGCCCGGTTTCGGCAGGAAGCGGTTGCCCACCGTCACCAGCAGCAACAGCGGGATGCCGATGCCGATGCCCATGGCGAAGAGGATCAGGCCACCGTGCAACGCATTGCCGCTCTGGGCGATATACAGCAGCGCGCCGGCCAGTGGCGCAGTCATGCACGGCCCCACCAGCAAGCCGGAGAGCGCACCGAGCATGCCGGCGCCCACCAGGCTGCCACCGCTTTGCTGACGGCTGACGTTGTCCAGGCGATCACGCAGGAAGGCCGGTAATTGCAGTTCAAAGAAACCAAACATTGGCAGGGCGAGGATCACAAACACCGCGGCGAAACTGCCAAGAATCCAAGGCGTTTGCAGCCATGCAGCGAGGTTGCCGCCGAGCAGCGCGGCCAGTACGCCCAGCGCTGCATATACCAGCGCCATGCATATCACGTAGCTGCTGGCCAGGGCGAAACCACGACGCGGGCTCGCGCCACTGCCGACCACCAGGCCTGCCAGAATCGGCAGCATCGGCAGCGAACACGGAGCAAATGCCAGCAGCAGGCCCAGACCAAAGAACACCAGCAGGCTCCAGCCGAGGCTGCGCTGTTGCAGGCCGCTGGCCAGGCTCTGGTCCTGGGCTTGTGCGGTGGCGGCGACGGCGGGGTTGCCGCCCAGGTCCACGGTGATCGACTGCGGCGGGTAGCACAGCCCCGCATCGGCACAACCCTGCCAGCCGAGCTTGACCTGGCCGGTGGCGCCGGCCGGAATCTTCACTTCCAGGCCCTGGCGATACACTTGCTGTTCGCCAAAGAACTCGTCGCTGTGGGCTTCGCCCTGCGGTAACGCCGGCTTGTCGGCCAGGCCGTCGAACTTCATGCGTTGCTGGTACAGGTAGTAACCGTCGGCAATCTGCCAATACAGCTGGGTCTCGCCAGACTCCAGGCGTTCGGAGGTAAAGGTGAAGGCTTTGCCCACCGGGAGGAAATCGGGTTTGCTTTCAAAAGGGTTGCCCGGCGCGGCCTGGGCGAATCCCGCGAACATTACCAGTAGAAAGGTAAACAGATGCCGCATGGTCAAGCCTTAGTTTGGTGCAAGTTAGGGACACAATGTGTGGCGTTGATTAACCGATGATTAACCGGGGGCTATTCTAAAGTGAAGGGCGTGTCTGAGCGCGCCTCTTTTCACGGCATAATCGGCGCTTAATCCGCTGCACCTTTAATTCTCCCCATCTTTCATGAAGGGTTCACCATGCACGTACTGGTCTGTGAAGACGACGAACTGATCGCCAGCGGCATCGTGGCCGGCCTTGGCGCCCAGGGCTTTACCGTCGAACGCGTGGCCACGGCCGCGGCTGCGCGGGCGATGCTCAAGGCGGCCACGTTCGACATCATGGTGCTCGACCTCGGGTTGCCCGACGAAGACGGCCTCAAGCTGCTGCAGCAACAGCGCAGCCAGGGACTGGAGATCCCGGTGCTGATTCTGACGGCGCGGGATTCTGTGACCAACCGTGTCGACGGCCTGCAGGCCGGTGCCGACGATTACCTGCTCAAGCCCTTCGACCTGCGCGAGCTTGCCGCCCGCCTGCAAACCCTCCTGCGGCGGGTGGCGGGGCGCCGGGTCAACCTGATCGAACACGGCCGCCTCGCCTACGACCCCAGCAGCCGCGAAACCTTCCTGGGCGGCGAGCCGGTGGATCTTTCCCGTCGCGAACAAGCGTTGTTGCAGGCCTTGTTGCATAACAAAGGCCGGGTGCTGTCCAGCGAACAGCTCAAGGACAGCGTCTACGGTTTTAACGACGAACTGGAAAGTAACGCCCTCAACGTGCATATCCATCACCTGCGGCGCAAATTGGGCAACGGCATCGTCGAGACCGTGCGCGGCCTCGGTTATCGCCTGGGCACGGCCGACGGTGGCGTGGCCGATGATGGAGAACACGCCTCGTGATGAGCCTGCGCCTGCGCCTGACGTTCAAGCTGGGCGCTGCTTTCGTGCTGATCTGGCTGCTGGCGGCGGCCTGGATGCTCAACGATCTACGCAACCAGATGATGTTTTCCCTCGACCAGCGTCTGGTGGCGTCGGCGCGCATGGTCGCGGGGCTGACCGAGCAGATGCCGGGCCTGGCCAGTGTGAGTGGCGGTACGCACCTGCGCACCGAGCAACTGAATGTGCCGGGGGGCATGGCCTGTCAGGTCAGCTCCCTGCGTGGGGAAATTCTGGCGCGCAGCCACATGACCCCGGATGAAGGCCTGGAGTCGCGCAAGAGTGGCTTTCGCGATCAAGTCATCGACGGCGTCGGCTGGCGCAGTTTCACCCTGTCCCGGGGTGACTTGTTGATCACAACGGCCGACCGCCAGGTGGAGCGCGAGGCGCTGAACCTGTCGATCCTGCTGGCGGCTTCGGTGCCGGTCGGCGTGGCCTTGTTGGGTTGCCTGTGCCTGCTGTGGCTGGGCATCGGCCAGAGTCTGTTGCCGCTCAACCGCATGCGTGACGCGTTGATGCGCCGCAGTGCCGATTCGCTCGAACCCTTGCAGATTCATCCCCTGCCCAGCGAGCTTAAACCGCTGCTCGACACCCAGAACCAACTGTTGCAGCGCATCGCCAAGACCATCGAGCGTGAGCGCCGCCTCACCGGTGATGCCGCGCATGAGTTGCGCAGCCCGCTGACGGCGATCAAGACCCACCTGCAAGTGGCGCGCATGACCGACGGCGCGGCGCGCGACCAATCCCTGGCCCACGCCGAGGAGGGCGCCGACCGCCTGCACCGCACCCTGGAGCAATTGCTGCTGCTGGCGCGGGTGGAAGGCAGCCTGTCGTTTGATGACGGCCTGCAATCGAGCGCTGAACAAGTCGCACGGCTGGCGATCCAGGATGCCAACGCCGGCGACAACCGGCGTATCGACCTGATCCTGTCGGCCAACCTCACCGAGACGCCGGTGGAAATGCCGGTGGCCCTGGCGGTCGCGGCCTTGCGCAACCTGCTCGATAACGCGCTGCGCCATACGCCGGCTGATACCCGTGTTGAACTGAGTGTGTTCACCACTGCCGACACGGTGGTGTTCCGCGTGCGTGATCATGGCAAGCAGATTTCCAGTGAGGACCTGCAATACCTGACCCAACGCTTCTGGCGCAATGGCAGCAGTGAGGGCTGCGGGCTGGGTCTGGCGATTGTTCAGGCGATCGTGCAGCGCTGTTCCTGCTCGCTGAAATTCGACAGCCAGGCGGATGGTTTGCGGGTCGATCTGGGGATGCCGTTGCGGCGCTGAGTACTTTTCTTCAAGCACCAAATAGTTACCGCCTGCCTGACATTCTTCCCTTCAGGATGGCGGTAATTTTTTTGCGCTTGAGCGGGCTGAATGACTCGGCCTGTACTGAAAAGGACGGTTCTTATGTTGGTGGTCGATAGCAGTTTCCCTGCCAGGGGTTTCAATGAGCGTAACGCTGAGCCCGTGCGGCACGTGGTTTTGCATTACACCGCAGCGCCTTTTGCTTCATCCCTGCGTACGCTCACGCAAGACGGTGTCAGCGCTCACTACTTGCTGCCGGATCCGGATGACCCTGGCTACCGCGCCACCGGATATGACGAATTGCGGGTGTTTCGGCTGGTGGACGAGGATAAGCGTGCGTGGCACGCCGGGGTCAGTCATTGGGGTGGGCGGGATGATCTCAATAGCCGGTCGATTGGTGTCGAGGTTGTTAATCTGGCGCGGGATGAGGGGGGCGTGTTTACGTTTCCAGCGTATGGCGAAGAACAGGTTGATGTGCTGATTGCGTTGGTTCGCGATGTGCTTGGGCGCTATCCGCAGATTGGGCCTGCCGATGTGCTTGGGCATTCGGATGTTGCGTATTGGCGCAAGAGCGATCCGGGGCCTCGGTTGCCTTGGCAGCGTTTGTTCGAGGCTGGGGTCGGGGCCTGGTTTGATGAGACGACGCGGGGCATGTTTCAGCGGCGGTTTTGTCTTGGGTTGCCGCCGGAGGTTGAGGTGGAGCGGGCGTTTCAGCGGTATGGGTATAAGCCGGCCCAGAATCGCCGGGCGTTTGAGCTGAGGACGCGGGCGTTTCAGATGCACTTTCGGAGTCGGGATTATGGTGGGGTTTTGGATGGGGAGACGTGTGCGATTTTGTATGCGTTGAATGATCGGTATCGGGGGCTTTGAGTGCGTTTTTTTGGGGGGAGGGTGTACATATCCGTTGCTGCGGTCACGGCGGCTTAGGGTTCCGCTCTTACAGCGGGTCACTTTTGGCAAACGCCCGGAATGCCGGCCCAGCCAAAAGTAACCAAAAGGTCTTTGCCCCACCACTCGGCACCTCGCTTAGGCTCGGTGTGCCCTCACTCCGGCTTGAATCCGTGGGCCGCCGCGACGGGCCATCCATGGCCCAAC
>NZ_CAWPSZ010000009.1:0-176434 GCF_963890955.1 Pseudomonas sp. MF6747 | reverse complement strand
CTTGAATCCGTGGGCCGCCGCGACGGGCCATCCATGGCCCAACACGGCTAACCCGGCGTCCTGCCGGGTTACCCACGGATTCAAGCCTGCGTTCGGCCAGCGTGGTTGACGGGGCCTGTCAGATCAAAGTCAAAAGCAGATCAAAAGCAGAGCACGGCGGCCTGGTAGCCGACCTGAGTGGTTGAAGCAAAAGCACAGCAACACACCTCTATCTGATGCACTGCGATCCAAATGTGGGAGCGGGCTTGCTCGCGAAGGCGGTGTGTCAGCTACACATGAGTTGACTGACCCACCGCCTTCGCGAGCAAGCCCGCTCCCACAAGTTGACCGAGTGCAGCTGCCAGCATCGCAGTGCTTGGCTTTTCTGTGGGAGCTGGCTTGCCTGCGATGCAGACAACTCGGTGTGTCAGGCACACCGGGTTGATGCCATCGCAGGCAAGCCAGCTCCCACATTTGTTTGAGTCCCAGCTTCCAAAATCAGGTCGCCTCGCTTTCGCTTTTGATCTAACCACAAGGCCGCCGTAAGAGCGGAATCCCTATCCGCCATTACCAAAAAGCCGGATATCCCCCGACCTCAAAAAACCATAACAAGCCTAAATCCCCCACCGCCTGGTGCGTCTCCAGAACATGAAATCCGCGCGCGCGCGGATCGCCAGTTTGGTCACCCCACCCGCGTATTGAGGGATCGAGAGATGTCAGTCGCTACCAGCCGTATCGAAGACGCCCCCGTGCACGCCAGCCCGGCGTCCGCAGAAACACTCTACCAATTCGAAGAAACCCCGATACTGGCCCGGCAACGCCAGCAGGAATCCAACGCCCGCAGCTACCCTCGGCGTATCCCGCTGGCGCTCAAGCGCGCCAAGGGCATCTATGTGGAAGATGTCGAAGGCCGCAGTTTTATCGACTGCCTGGCCGGCGCTGGCACCCTGGCGTTGGGCCACAACCACCCGGTGGTGATCGACGCCATTCAGCAGGTACTGAGCGACGAACTGCCGCTGCACACCCTCGACCTGACCACTCCGGTGAAAGACCAGTTCGTGCAAGACCTGTTCGGCCTGCTACCCACCGAACTGGCACGTGAAGCAAAAATTCAGTTCTGCGGCCCCACCGGTACCGATGCCGTCGAAGCCGCACTGAAGCTGGTGCGCACCGCCACCGGGCGCAGCACCGTATTGTCTTTCCAGGGCGGTTATCACGGCATGAGCCAGGGCGCGCTGAGCCTGATGGGCAGCCTGGGGCCGAAAAAGCCCTTGGGCGCTTTGCTCGGCAATGGCGTGCAATTTCTGCCTTATCCTTACGACTACCGTTGCCCCTTCGGCCTGGGCGGCGCCGAAGGCGTGCGGGTCAACCTGCATTATCTGCAAAACCTGCTCACCGACCCGGAAGGCGGCGTGTTGTTGCCGGCGGCAGTGATTGTCGAAGTGGTGCAGGGTGAAGGCGGCGTGATTCCGGCCGATCTCGACTGGCTGCGCGGCCTGCGCCGCATCACCGAGCAAGCCGGTGTGGCGCTGATCGTCGATGAAATCCAGAGCGGCTTCGGGCGCACCGGCAAGATGTTTGCCTTCGAGCACGCCGGCATCATCCCGGATGTGGTGGTGATGTCCAAAGCCATCGGCGGCAGCTTGCCACTGGCGGTGGTGGTGTATCGCGACTGGCTCGACACTTGGTTGCCGGGCGCACACGCCGGAACATTCCGTGGCAACCAGATGGCGATGGCGGCGGGCTCGGCGGTGATGCGCTACCTCAAGCAACACGACCTGGCCGGCCACGCCGCCGCCATGGGCGAACGCCTGGGCGAGCACCTGCGCATTCTGCAGCGCGACTTCCCGCAGTTGGGGGATATTCGTGGGCGTGGGCTGATGCTCGGCGTGGAACTGGTAGACCCGAGCGGCGCAGTCGATATCCAGGGCCATCCGCCTGTGCATCGCCAACTGGCGCCGCTGGTGCAGCGCGAATGCCTCAAGCGTGGCCTGATTCTGGAGCTGGGCGGCCGGCACGGCAGTGTGGTGCGCTTCCTGCCGCCGCTGGTGATTACCGCCGCCGAAATCGACCGCGTTGCCGAGATCTTCGGCCGCGCCCTGGCGGCAGCGGTCGCCACCCTCTAATTTTTCGCACGCTTGGTACGTTTCTACAGATATCAGCGCTGCGCGTGGTGCGCAGCCAGTTCTATGAGCGATGGAGAACAGCAATGACCTCAGTATTTGACCGCGACGACATCCTGTTTCAGGTAGTGGTCAACCACGAAGAGCAGTATTCCATCTGGCCCGACTACAAGGCCGTGCCGGAAGGCTGGCGCACCGTGGGCAAGAGCGGCATGAAGAAAGAGTGCCTGGCTTACATCGAGGAAGTCTGGACCGACATGCGCCCGCTGAGCCTGCGCCAGAAGATGGATGGCGCTGCGCTGGCAGGCTGACCCGCTGCAAATCCAATGTGGGAGCGGGCTTGCTCGCGAATGCGGTGTATCAGCTGGCCCATTCGGTGACTGGCCTGCCGCATTCGCGAGCAAGCCCGCTCCCACATAAAGCGTTATTGCGGTGGGTTGGTGTACAGGTAATCCGTCGCCAACGACGCCAACGTCCGTACCCCCACCACCAGCGCCGACTCATCCACAAAGAAGCCCGGATTATGATTCGGCGCCGCTTTGCTCATGTCCTGATCCCTCGGCGTCACCCCCAGAAACACAAACAGCCCCGGCGCTTGCTTGGCATAAAACGAAAAGTCCTCCGCGCCGCCCACCAATGGGGCCTGCACCACATCATCCCTGGCCGCCCAGCGCAGGCTTGGCAGCATGCGCTCGGTCAGCGCCGGGTTATTGATGGTCGGGTCGTACTTCTCGATGATCGTGACTTCGGCCTTGGCGCCGCCACTCTCGGCGATTTTCTCTACCGTCTGGCGCACGTCGGCGTGCAGCTTCTGACGAATGCCGTAGTCGTAGGAGCGAATGGTGCCGCTCATGTCCACCGACTCGGGAATGATGTTGTAGCGCGTGCCGCCGTTGATGGTGCCAATGCTCACCACCGATGGAAATGACGAGATGTCGGTGCGACGGCTGACCACGGTTTGCAGGCCGACAATGGTCTGCGCGCCGACGGTGATCGGGTCGATGCCGTCCCACGGGCGGCCGGCGTGGGTCTGTTTGCCGAGGATCTTGATGCGCAGGTCATCGGAGCTGGCCAGGGTCGGGCCCGGGCGGTAGGCGATTTGCCCGGCAGGCACGCCGGCCCACACATGCAGGCCGAACACGGCGTCGGGCTTGGGCGCTTGCATCACGCCTTCCTGCACCATCATCTTCGCGCCCCAGGTGTTTTTGCCATCGGGGATAAAGTCGCTTGGGCCTTCTTCGGCCGGCTGGAAGTAAAACACCACCGTGCCCGGCAGACGGTCGCGCATGCCAGTGAGAATCTTCGCCGTGCTCAGCAGGATTGCGGTGTGGGCGTCGTGGCCGCAGGCGTGCATCACGTCGACTTCCTTGCCCAGGTAGGTGCCCTTGGCTGTGGAGGCGAAGGGCAGGTCGGCGACCTCCTTGACCGGCAGCGCGTCCATGTCGGCGCGCAGGGCGACGGTGGGGCCGGGCAGTGCACCTTTGAGGACGGCGACGACGCCGGTGCGGGCCACGCCGGTTTTTACCTCAAGGCCCAAGTCGCGCAGTTGCTTGGCAACCAATTGGGCCGTGCGCGTTTCGGTGTTGCCCAATTCGGGGTGGGCGTGGATATCGCGGCGCGTTTCCAGCAGGGCCGGTTCGAGGATTTTGGCCTGGGCGGCGATTTCCTCCCGGGCACTGTCCTGGCCGCTGCTGGCGGCAATCACGGCGCTGCTGGCGACCGCGCACAGTGCACCGAAAACCCAGGGGTGTGTCAGACCATTCAAACGCATAAGCAGCTCTTCCTTTTTATTGTTGTGGATCTTTCTCCTGCACGGAGCCTGCGGTCACCACCTGCACGCTCAAGCGCGGCGTGGCCAGATCCAGCCCGGCCTCGTCCAGATGGCGCTTGAGCGACAGGTTGAAGGCCCGCGAGACTTCCCACTGCTTGATCGGCGCAGTCTTGAAGCGCGCCCGCAGGATCGCGCTGCCGGATTCAAAGCTTTCCACGCCTTGAATCTCCAGCGGCGACCAGATGTTGCGGCGTTGCAGTGGGTCGTTGCGCATTTTTTGGCCGACATCGCGCATCAACTTGATCGCGTCGTCGATTTCCATGTTGTAGGGGATCGCCACGCGGAAGATCGCGTAGCCGAATTCACGCGAGTAGTTCTTGATGCTCTTGATTTCGCTGAACGGGATGGTGTGCACGATGCCGTCGATGTCGCGCAGGCGCACGGTGCGGATGGTCAGGCCTTCGACCGTGCCGAGGTGGCCGCCGACGTCCACGTAGTCATCAATCGCCAGGGAGTCCTCGATGATGATGAACAGGCCGGTGATCAAGTCCGCCACCAGCGACTGCGCACCGAAACCGATGGCCAGGCCGATCACACCGGCACCGGCCAGCAAGGGCGTGACGTTCATGCCCATGTTCGCCAGCGCGACGATGGCGGCAATGATAAAGATGGTCACGAACAGCACGTTGCGGATCAGCGGCATCATGGTCTGCGCGCGAGCGTTGGCCAGGCCTTTTCGCGAACGGGTCAGGGCGTGGTGGATGGCGGTGTCGCTGAGGATCCAGATCAGCCAGGCAAACAGCAGCGTGCCGCCGAGGCCGAACAGCTTGACGCTGATTTCATGGCCGTCACCTTCGGTAAACCGGATCAGCGACAAGCCCCATACGCGCAGGCCCAGTTCGATAAACACCAGCCACACCACCAGATGGGCCAGGGTATAAACGAAGCTTTTCAGGCGCTCGGAGTACAGCGCATGGCGCTTGTGCCCACGCTGCGGCTTGAGCGCGTGACGACGCACCAGGCCGTTGATCACCATGCACAACACCAGCAACACCGTGCACAACAATGACTGACGCAGGGCCGTGCTGGTGTCGCCGGCGGACAGGAAGGTGGCAAACAGCGAGATGCCCACCAGCAGCAGCGCCGGCAAATACCAGAAGCTGCCGATGATCGAGAGTGTGTCGGTGAGGGCACGACGCGTCAGGCGGCGCGACAATGGCTGGTTGCGGATCAGGTGCGCGATGGGCCGGCGGAACCGCAGGATAAACACGCCGGTGGACAGCGCGGCCATCACATTGGCGATGGTCGCCGCCGTGTGGGCGAGATGCTGACCGAGGGCCTGCATCATCCGCGGGTCGCTCAGCGCCTCGCCAAAAGCGGCAAAGCTGCCGATCAGCCACAGCGGGCGGAAGGCCTGATGACGCAGGATGTACAGCGCGCGGTGGCGGTGCGGGCCGTCGAGTACCGAAAAGGCAATCACGCAGATGGCCGAGAAGCAGGTACCGACCACCAACGCGTAAGCCAGCACCATCGCCAAGGATTTACCCAGCGAAGAAGGCAGGGCGTAACTCAGGTACACCGTGATCACCAGCGCGATCAACCACGGCCCCAGTTTGCGCAGGGCGAAGCGCAGCATGTCCCAGGTGCGCGGGTGTTGCGGCAGTTCCTCGGGCAGCCCGAAGCGCTCGCGCACACGGTGGCTGAGCCAGATCAGCGCCGCGGCCAACAGGCTCCACACCGCCAGGATCACGGCAAAACCGAAAATGATTGGTAGCCATTCACTGGCGGGCAGCATCAGGGCGCCGAGTTCATCCTTGGCCAGGTCGACCTCGTTGGACCATCGTTGCACCGGGCTGTCGGCGCCGGAGAACTGCTGCTCGAGGCCGGACAGCGTGCTGCCGATCAACCCGAGCACGCCTTGTTCGGCGGCGGGTTGGGCTTTTTGCGTGGCTTCGCGCAGTTTCTTCAGGTCGCTCAACAGCTGGGTGCGCTGCTGGTCGTTTTCGAGGGTCTTGATCACTTCGTCCAGCGACTGCCCCAGCGGCACATCGGCCTGGGGTGGAGTCTTGTTGGCGCTGCCAAGCAGGCCGGGCAAGCCCACGGCTTGGGCAGGCGCTATTGGCAGCAACATCAGCAGGGCGATCAGGCAGTAAGAGGGCAGAGCAAAAAGACGCGAGAGCACGAGGCGGTCAACCTTGAAAACGACGAATTGACGGAGTGTACGAGGCCGTTATGCCCAATGCGAGTGCATTTGTCATTCCGCCAGTTTGGCGAGGATCTTGTACACCACGGTGCCGAGGATCAGCAGCATGCCAATCCACATGCCAAACACGCCGACCGGCTTGTCGCGAAAGTTGAAGCCGACGGTCAGCAGGATCATGCCGATGATGATCGGGATGAGCATGGCGTGGAAGGAGGACATGGAGATCATGGGGCGACGGCCTTGTCAGAGTGGGAATACTGACAAGTCTAGGTCGGATTGCTAGAAGTGGGCGTGATATGGGTCAGGTTTGTGCCTGACCAAATGTGGGAGTGGGCTTGCGCGCGAATGCGCAGCGTCAGTCACTGAATCTGTTGACTGATGTACCGCATTCGCGAGCAAGCCTGCTCCCACATTTTTGACTGCGTTCAGCCTTTCAGATCAGGGCAGATCGCGGCTCGCATAGAACGCGCCCAGCACCTTCACCAGGTGCGCCAGGTCGTGGCTGCCGCACAGTTCACGGATCGAGTGCATGGCAAACGTCGGCAGGCCGATGTCTACAGTGCGCACGCCCAGGTGGCTGGCGGTGATCGGGCCGATGGTCGAGCCGCAGCCCATGTCGCTGCGCACCACGAAGCTCTGCACCGGGACTTCCTGGGCCATGCACAGGTGGCGGAAGAAGCCGGCGGTTTCGCTGTTGGTGGCGTAACGCTGGTTGCTGTTGACCTTGATCACCGGACCCGCGTTGAGTTTCGGGCCGTGGTTGGCGTCGTGTTTCTCGGCGTAGTTGGGGTGTACACCGTGAGCATTGTCCGCTGACACCAATAGTGATTTCTGAATGGTGCGTACGAATTCATCACCCTCAGGCAACAGGCGGCGCAATGTCTGTTCCAGCATCGGGCCATCGGCACCGCACGCCGAGCAGGAGCCGACTTCTTCGTGGTCGTTGCACACCAGCACGCAGGTTTCGTCGGTTTCGCTGGTGAGCAAGGCTTGCAGGCCGGCGTAGCACGACAGCAGGTTGTCCAGGCGCGCACCGGCGATGAAGTCACCATTGAGGCCAATCACCGCGGCGCTCTGGGTGTCGTAGAAGCTCAGCTCGTAGTCGAGCACCACG
Organism: Pseudomonas sp. MF6747; assembly: GCF_963890955.1. Taxonomy (NCBI): domain Bacteria; kingdom Pseudomonadati; phylum Pseudomonadota; class Gammaproteobacteria; order Pseudomonadales; family Pseudomonadaceae; genus Pseudomonas; species Pseudomonas sp. MF6747. The sequence continues at coordinate 169,244 of NZ_CAWPSZ010000009.1, read as the reverse complement.
TCGGCGTTCAAACCATGTTCACGCGCCAGTTGCTCGGTGAGCACGGCGCGAAAGTCCACGCGTTCGTCACCGGCAAATTGCGCGAGGATCGGTGGCAGCTCGGTCTGCGCATTGATCGCCCAGCCCTGGTTGGCTTCACGGTTCAGGTGAATGGCCAGGTTGGGGATGATGGCAATGGGCAGCTTGAAGTCGATCAGTTGGCTTTCGACTTTGCCGTCACGGCGGAAGGTCACGCGGCCGGCCAGCGACAGGTCGCGGTCGAACCACGGCGCCAGCAGCGCGCCGCCGTAGACTTCCACGCCCAATTGCCAGAAGCCTTGGCGTTGCAGCTCCGGCTGGGGCTTGACGCGCAGGCACGGGCTGTCGGTGTGGGCGCCGACCAGGCGAATCCCGCCTTGCAGCGGCGAATGACGACCGAGCTTGAAGGCGATGATCGACGAATCGTTACGGGTCACGTAGTAACGGCCGTTGGCCTCGGTGGTCCAGGTTTCGCGCTCGTCGAGACGCTGATAACCGGCCGCTTCCAGGCGCTGGGCGAGGGCGGCAGTGGCATGAAAAGGAGTAGGGGAGGCCTTGAGGAAGTCGATCAGGCCTTGATTCAACGCTTCGCGCATAAATAGCTCCAGACAGCAATGCGCGGAGTTTACCGTTCGATGGCGAGAACTGCACATAACAAATGTGGCAGCGGGCGTGCTCGCGAATGCGGTGTGTCAGTCACTGAATGTGTATCTGATACACCGCATTCGCGAGCAAGCCCGCTCCCACATTTAATGCATTGCCGACTTTAGAACGGTGCAGGGCACTCGAAGCGCAAACGCTCGCCGCTCTGTGGATGGGTAAAGCTCAACATGCTCGCATGCAGGCACAAGCGCGGCCAGGCGGCCAGGGCTTGCTCATGGGCGTACAGGCCATCACCCAGCAGCGGGTGGCCGATCGACAGCATGTGCACGCGCAACTGATGCGAACGCCCGGTGATCGGCGTCAGCTCGACGCGGCACCAGTCGCCGCAACGCTCCAATACCTTCCAGAAGGTCAGCGCGTGTTTACCGAACTCGTGGTCGACCACATGGCGGGGTTTGGTCGGCGGGTCGTAGCGCAGGGGCAGGTCGATGCTGCCGCTGTCCAGTGCCGGCTGGCCCCACGCCAGGGCGGTGTAGGCCTTTTCGGTTTCGCGGTCGTGAAACTGGCGCGACAGTTCGCGGTGGCTATCGGCGTCCCGCGCGAGCAGGATGATCCCCGAGGTTTCCCAGTCCAGGCGATGGACAATACGGGCTTCGGGGTAGCCGTTTTCCTGCAGCCGGGTGATCAGGCAGTCCTTGTTGTCATCGGCACGGCCGGGCACCGAGAGCAGCAGGGTCGGCTTGTTCACCACCAGGACAGCGTCGTCCTGGTGCAGGATATGGATAGTGGACAGCGGCATTAAACAGCCTCGTAACAAACGCCAACGGCGGCTCGCCCACCCGGCTCCCCAACAGGGATCAAGGTGACCGAGCCGCCGTGGCGGCCGCCTGTTCGATTAACGATCAGGCAGGGTGATATTGAGTTCCAGAATCGAGCAGCTGCCGTCGTTTTCCAGGGCGACATGCACGTCATCGTTGCCGATATTGACGTACTTGCGGATCACCTCGACCAGTTCCTTCTGCAAGGCTGGCAGGTAGTCCGGGGTGCTGCGTTGGCCGCGTTCGTGCGCCACGATGATCTGTAGACGCTCTTTCGCTACCGACGCGGTACTTGGCTTTTTGTTGGCGCGAAAGAAGTCGAGAAATTTCATTGTTTAGTTGCCTCCAAAGATACGCTCGAAGAATCCCTTCTTCTTAACATCGAGGAAGCGATGTTCCACGGTCTTGCCCAGCAAGCGATCAACGGCATCGCTGTACGCCTGGCCGGCGTCGCTCTGGTCGTCAAGAATCACCGGAACGCCCTGGTTGGAAGCCTTCAGGACGGCCTGGGATTCCGGGATCACGCCCAGCAGGGTCACTGCGAGGATTTCCTTCACGTCTTCAACGCCAAGCATTTCGCCGTTACTGACGCGCTCAGGGTTGTAGCGGGTGAGCAGCAAGTGCTCCTTGATCGGGTCCTGGCCTTCTTCGGCGCGCTTGGACTTGCTGGCCAACAGGCCCAGCATGCGGTCCGAGTCACGTACCGAGGAGACTTCCGGGTTGGTCACCACGATGGCTTCATCGGCAAAGTACATCGCCAGGTGAGCACCGGTTTCGATACCGGCCGGCGAGTCACATACCACGTATTCGAAAGTTTCTTTGAGTTCGGCGAGTACTTTGCCTACGCCTTCTTTGGTCAGCGCGTCTTTGTCGCGGGTCTGGCTGGCGGCCAGTACGTACAGGTTCTCAAGGCGCTTGTCCTTGATCAAAGCCTGTTGCAGGTTGGCTTCGCCGTTCACCACGTTGACGAAGTCGTACACCACGCGGCGTTCGCAGCCCATGATCAGGTCGAGGTTACGCAAACCGACGTCGAAGTCGACGATGACTGTCTTGTGGCCGCGCAGAGCGAGGCCGGTACCGATAGCGGCGCTGGTGGTGGTCTTACCCACACCACCCTTGCCGGATGTAACCACGAGAATCTTGGCCAAGGTGTTTCACCCCTAAGGAAAAAGGACTTTTCAGCCCCTGAAAAACATCTCTTGGAACTCGCTGCAGGCGGACAGCCTTTGTAGGAAAAGATGTGGTTTCCCAAGGGGAAACGCCAACTTCGAATATTCCTACGCAAATCTTGCCGGTTTCGCTGTGCTATCAGAGTCTAGAGATGCTTGGAAAATGCGGCAGTATCCGTTAAAGACGGATGATGTTCAACACATCGCCCGACAGGCTGACTTGTACCCCGGCCCCCCACAGCGGATCACGGCGCAAATCTTCTGAAACCTTGTACTGGCCTGCGATGGACACTAGCTCAGCGGTCAACTGCTGGCAAAAAATACGCGCCTTGGTATCACCCTTGATGCCGGCGAGGGCACGTCCGCGCATCGGGCCGTATACATGGATGTTGCCATCGGCGAGAAGTTCCGCGCCCGGACTGACAGGCGCGATCACCACCAGGTCGCCGCCCTGGGCGTAAATCTGCTGCCCGCCGCGTACGGGAGAGGTGATGATCTTTGTAGGCTTGACGGTGGGCTCCGGCGGTTTCTCCGGTTTTTTCTTCACTTCACCTTCGCTCGGGTCCAGCGGTCGCTCGCGGGCACCCGACGGCGGCAGTACTGGCAGTTCAATAGCGATTGCCGCAGCGATGTCTTCAATACGGCTGGCGCGAATCGCCAGGGTGCGCAAACCATGCGAGCGGCAAACGCGCATCAGCCCGGGCAAATCAATCGCGCCCTGGCCGGCCGGGAGTTTGTCCAGGGCCAATACCAGCGGGGCATTGTTGAAGAAGTTCGGCGCCAGGGCGACCTTGGCGGCCAGTTGGCGGTCCAGGGCATTGAGGTCATTGCGGGCCAGTTCCAGCACGGTAATGGCGAGCATGCTGCCTTTCAGCTGGAACACGGGATCTTGGTCTAGCGGTTCGGTTTGGCTCATGGTCGGCAAAAGCGGCTTGTCACGAAAAGTGTCGAGACTTATAACGAGAACATCCACGGGCCGCAAGCCGAGTCGAACGTTGTAGAATGCGCGGCCCTGTCTTTACCGGAATCTGTAATGGATCGCCCGCGTTTTCGAGCTGTATTTTTTCACCCGCGTTTTTGGCTGCTATGGCTGGGGCTCGGCCTGCTGTGGCTGATCACCCAGTTGCCATACCGCGCGTTGTTGACCATTGGTCGTTTATTAGGCGCGGGCATGTACCGCGTGGCTGGCGAACGCCGCCGCATCGCCGCGCGCAACCTGGAACTGTGCTTTCCGGAAAAATCCGCCAAAGAGCGCAAGAAGCTGCTCAAGGAAAATTTCGCCTCCACCGGCATCGCGTTTTTCGAGATGGCCATGAGCTGGTGGTGGTCACGTCAGCGCCTGGCACGCCTGGCCCATGTCGAAGGGCTGGAGCACCTCAAGCAGGCGCAGCTGGATGGCAAGGGTGTGATTCTTATGGCCCTGCACTTCACCACGTTGGAAATCGGCGCAGCGCTGCTCGGCCAGAAACACACCATTGATGGCATGTACCGCGAGCACGGCAACCCGCTGTTCGACTTCATTCAGCGCCGTGGCCGCGAGCGGCATAACCTCGATTCCCTGGCGGTAGAACGCGAAGACGTGCGCGGCATGCTCAAGTTGCTGCGCGCCGGCCGCGCCATCTGGTACGCACCGGACCAGGACTACGGCGCCAAGCAAAGTATCTTTGTGCCGCTGTTCGGCATTCAGGCCGCCACCGTCACCGCCACCAGCAAATTTGCCCGCCTGGGCAAGGCGCTGGTGGTGCCGTTCACCCAGGAACGCCTGGCCGATGGCAGTGGTTACCGCCTGGTGATCCACCCGCCGTTGACCGACTTCCCGGGCGAAACCGATCAGATCGACTGCCTGCGCATCAACCAGTGGGTCGAGGCGTCGGTTCGCGAATGCCCTGAGCAATACCTGTGGACCCATCGGCGCTTCAAGAGCCGGCCACCGGGTGAACCCAAGCTGTACGAAAAACGCCGTCGATAACGCTTTCTGCCCCACATGGAGTGATGCAATGCGCCCAACTGAACCGGTCACAGGCTTGATTCTTTCCGGCGGCGGGGCGCGAGCGGCGTATCAGGTGGGGGTTCTGGCAGCGATTGCCGAATTGCTGCCGCCAGGGGCGCCCAATCCCTTTCCGGTGATCGTCGGCACGTCAGCAGGGGCGATCAATGCGGTGAGTCTTGCCAGCGGCGCGACTGATTTCACCGCTGCCATCGAGCGTCTCACGGCCTTCTGGCAGGGCTTTCGCAGCCATCGGGTGTTGCGCAGCGACTGGCCCGGGGTTATCCGCCAGGCCAGTCGTTTCTTGATCCACAGCTTGCTCGGCCTGGGGGCTCAGGTGCCGGTCGCGTTGCTCGACAGCACGCCGTTGCGCGCATTGCTCAAAGACAAACTGCACCTGGACGGCATCGATGCGGCCATCCGTAACAACCACCTGCGCGCGGTCGCGGTCGCGGCTTTCGGCTATGAGTCCGGGCAGGCAGTGACGTTCTATCAGGGCGGCGGCACTATCGATGCGTGGCTGCGCCATCGGCGTATCGGCATGCCCACCCAACTCACGGTTGAACACTTGCTGGCCAGTTCGGCGATCCCTTTGCTGTTTGCTCCGGTCAAACTCGATCAGGAGTATTTCGGCGATGGCGCGGTGCGCCAATCCGCGCCGATCAGCCCGGCCTTGCACCTGGGCGCCAGTCGGGTGCTGGTGGTGGGCGTGAGTGGCAATCCGCGCGGCAATGAGCCTTCCACGCAACGCACCTACACCGGCCAGGAACCGACCCTGGCGCAGATCGGTGGGCACATGCTCAACAGCACGTTCATTGACAGCCTGGAGAGCGATATCGAATTGCTCGAGCGTCTGAACCAGTTCAGCCACGTGTTGCCGGTGGATGCGGCGATCCAGGGCCTGGCCCCGGTGGAGGTGTTGGTGATTGCGCCGAGCCAGCCGATCGACGAGATCGCCGCGCGGCATCGCCAGGAATTGCCGGCGGCGTTGCGCCTGTTCCTGCGCGGGCCGGGTGCGACCAAAACCAGCGGGGCAGGGGTGCTGAGTTACCTGTTGTTCGAGGCGGGGTATTGCAGCGAGTTGATCGAGTTGGGCAGGAAGGATGCGTTGGCCAAGCGCGCGGAACTGTCGAGGTTCTTGGGCCTGTCGCCGCTATAAAGGTGGGAGCGGGCTTGCTCGCGAAGGCAGTGGATCAGCCCGCAGATTGGGTGACTGACACACCGCTTTCGCGAGCAGGCCCGCTCCCACCTTGGTTTTGCCGTGTTATTTAGAAGTGGTACTTGACCAGGAAGCTTGCGGTGTCCTGGTTGGTCTTGAACGCGCCGGAATCTTCAATCCCGTACTTGTTCTTCCAGTAGTCGTATTCAAAACCCACATACAACTGTTTCTCGCCCCAGTGCAGCGCCTTACCCAGGTCGTATTTAACCTGTGGGTTGAAGTGCAGGTTGGCGTGGTAAGTGCCACGGGCGTTCTTGTCGTTGTCCACGACCCAGTCCATGAAGCCGTCGATCAACACGTTGGAGTTGCCCACTGGAAGGGTGTACGACCAGACCGGAGTGATCTGCCAGACGCCATCACCCGGGCGATTGCCTTCGGTTTGACGTTGATAGAAGTTCAACTGGAAGTAGTCGAAACCCGGGATGTTCAAGTCAAAACCCGGGCCCAACAGGTACGACTCGTTATCGCCTTCGCCGAACTCGTAAGTGAAGGCCAGCAATACATCTTTGATCGGGCCGAATGACAAATCCTTGTCGAAAATCTTGCCGAACGACAAACGCGGGCTGAACTCGCCGTAGTAGGTACTTGGGCCGACGTTGCCGTCTTCCTTGCCGTTGTAAAAGATGCGGTCGACGAACAAGAAGTTGTCGCCGTACTTCCAGGCATCGGCATGTTCAAACGTCACGGTCTGCTGAATCTGCGGGTTGACGGTGAAGTTCTTGCCCCATAGATACGTCAGGCTGTTGTTTTGCCACTGCAACAGATCGCCCGCCACGGCTTGGCCACCGGCCAGCAGGGATCCTGCCAGCATCAGGCCTTTCAACATAGGTTTCATTCGGTTGCTCCCGAGTCAAAGTTTTATGGTTGTTTTTCTACGCAGGCGCTCTGGTGTGGCGCCTTTTGGTTCGCTGCAAAAATCGTCTGTCTGGTCAGCTTTAATGCTTTTAGCAAGAGCTGCGCCAAGGTGTTTAAAAAGCCAAAAAATCCCCGTCGGCTGCAGAAACTGCAGTCGAATTCCGGGGACTTTTGCGCACTTTGGCAGCCACTGCGGGGCCGGGATAAGTTGGCCCTGCAGTCAGCTTTTACATTCGCTGTTTTTTTTTGAGTCGATTCGAGCGGGCGCGGAGAATACTGGCTCCCAGGCCTTGGCTCAAGTGCGCTGTTAGAGAGCGCGTGGGGCAAGAATAGGGCGCGGCGTGTGGCCGCCCCCGGGTGGATGGCGTGCATGTGCGTGGTTCCTGTTGTTTATTATTTTTGTTGTTTTTAAAAACAGGTGGAATCAATGCGTGTGGGCGACAACGGGGCGTTCAGCACCTCCCAGAATGTTGAACAGTACATTCAGCGACAGCGCGCTGAGGGTGGCCATGGCAATTCCGCTGTGGGTAATCGGGCTCATCCATAAGGGCAATTGCGCGAAGAACTCCGGACGCACCACCGGAATCAGGCCCATGCCGATACTCACCGCCACCAGCAACTGGTTACGCCGGTCGGTGATATCGGCTTCCTGCAGGATTTTGATCCCGGTCGCCGCGACCATGCCGAACATGGCAATTGCCGCGCCGCCGAGGACCGCCGGTGGAATCGAGGCCACCAGAAAGGCGGCTTTGGGCAACAGGCTGAGCACAATCAAAAACGCGCCGGCCATGATCGTCACCGAGCGGCAACGCACGCCCGTCATCTGCACCAGGCCAATGTTCTGCGCGAACGAGGAATGGGTAAACGTATTGAAGAAGCCGGCAAAAAACGAGGCGCCGGCATCACACAGCAGGCCACGGCGCAGCATTTTTGGGGTGACGTCCTGACCGGTGATTTTGCCCAGGGCGAGGAACATGCCGGTGGACTCGACAAAGATGATGACCACCACCAGGCACATCGACAGGATCGGCGCCAGCTCGAACCGGGGCATGCCGAAATGCAACGGCGTCACCACCTGCACCCACGGCGCCTGGGCCAGGCCGCTGAGGTCAACCATGCCGATCATGCCGCACAGGCCATAGCCGAGCGCCATGCCGATCAGCACCGAGATGTTCACCCAGAAGCCGCGCATGAAACGGTTGATCAGCAGGATGGTGCCCAATACCAGCGCGGCAATCGCCAGGTAGACCGGCGAGCCGAACGTGGCGGCGGCGCTGCCTCCGCCGGCCCAGTTCACGGCCACTGGAAACAGCGACAGGCCGATGGCGGTGATCACGGTGCCGGTCACCAACGGCGGGAAAAAACGCACCACCTTGGACATGAACGGCGCGATCAACAGGCCGAAGAACCCGGCGGCGATGGTTGCGCCGAAGATCCCCTGCAAGCCGATACCGGGCATGCCCGCCATCGCCACCATGCTGCCGACGGCGGCAAAACTGGCGCCCATCATCACCGGCATGCGGATGCCCACCGGGCCGATGCCGAACGACTGCACCAGGGTGGCGATACCGGCAACCAGCAGGTCGGCGTTGATCAGAAAGGCGATTTCTTCACGGCTCAAACCGGCGGCTTGGCCAATGATCAGGGGCACGGCGACGGCGCCGCCGTACATCAGCAAGACGTGTTGCAGGCCTACCAGAATCAGTTGCAAGAGGGGCAGCCGCACCATGGCGGGCGCGGCAGGAGTCTGCGGTTCTAACTGGGACATGCAACACCTCGAATCTTTTTATTTTTGTGTTGTTTGGCATTCAATTGCCATTTGGAACGCGATCGGTAAATCGGCGCAGATCCCCTGTGGGAGCGGGCTTGCTCGCGAAAGCGGTGTGTCATTCAACTCATATGTGACTGAACGATCGCATTCGCGAGCAAGCCCGCTCCCCCATTTGGATCTGCATCAGGCTGTCAGTTTGTGCGCGCCCCCTGATTGATCCAGGTGCCGATCAGGTCGCGCTCCTGCTGAGTCATCTGGGTGATGTTGCCCAGCGGCATGATCTGGCTGGCGACGGCTTGCGCCTGAATGCGCGGGGCCAATTGCTGGATCTGCTGCGGCGTATCAAACATCACGCCCGCCGGCGCGGTACTGAACAAGGGGCTGGTCGGCTTGGCCGAATGGCACACGGCGCAGCGTTCCTGAATCACTCCATGCACCTTGTCAAAATCAATCGATGCCTGGGCCGGTGCTGCTTCGGCGGGGGCCGGTGCGGGTGCCGCTGGCGCAGCCGGTTTGAGCCCGCCACCCACTGCCGTTTCCGGCAGCGGCTGGTACTCGATGGCCGCCGGAGCCTTGGCCACTTCCGGAGCAGTCGACACCGGTTTTGGGCCGGTCACGTACGCCAGGCAAATCATCGCCAATGCGCCAACCGGCAAGGTCCACGCGTACTTCTGGCTGTTATGACGGGTGTTGAAGTAGTGCCGCACCAACACCGCCGCCACCGCGATACCCGCGAGGATCAGCCAGTTGTATTGGCTGCCGTAGGTGCTCGGGAAGTGGTTGCTGATCATGATGAACAGCACCGGCAGGGTGAAGTAGTTGTTGTGCCGTGAGCGCAGCAAGCCTTTGGCGGGCAGCGCCGGGTCCGGCGTGCGGTTTTCCGCAATCGCCGCTACCAGCGCACGCTGGGCCGGCATGATGATGCGGAACACGTTGCCGACCATGATGGTGCCGATCACGGCGCCCACGTGCAGGTACGCACCACGGCCGCTGAACACTTTGCTGAAGCCGTATGCAGCGCCAATCAACAGCACGAACAGGATCAGGCCGAGCAGGGCAGGGCGCTTGCCCAGGGCCGAGTCGCACAGAAAGGAGTAGATGAACCAGCCCGCCAGCAGCGAGCCGAGGCCCAGCAACACACCTTCCGGACCGCTGAGGCTGCTGCCCGGGGCCAGCAGGTACAAGGTCGGGTTGGCGTAGAACACCACGCACAGCAGCGCGATGCCGGACATCCAGGTGAAATAGGCTTCCCATTTGAACCAGTGCAGGTTGTCCGGCATGGTTGGCGGGGCCAGTTTGTATTTTTCCAGGTGGTAGATACCGCCACCGTGGATCGCCCACAAGTCACCGGCGAGGCCGTCCTTGGGGTTGACGCGATTGAGGTTGTTTTCCAGCCAGACGAAGTAGAACGAAGCGCCGATCCAGGCGACGCCGGTGATCATGTGAACCCAGCGCACGCTCAGGTTCAGCCATTCCATCAAATGTGCTTCCACAGTCTTTACCTCTCGCCTGTCACTCTGTTGTCGAGTGATCAGACCTTCTCTTATTGGTGGGGGGCGAGGATCAACCGCTCATCCTCTTTGAAAAAATGCTCATCGCAGTTATTGCCGGTGCCACTGCGATCAACCACCAGGAAGTCATCCCGCTTTTCGATCGTCAGCACCGGGTGGTGCCAGACGCCGCGATGGTAATTAATGCCCTGCCTGCCGTTGGTGACGAAGGCGCGGACCAAGCCCGATACAGGTGCATCGCCAAGTGGCGCGACCACGATCAGAAAGGGGTTGCCGAGCAGCGGAATGAAAGCCTGGCTGCCCAGCGGGTGTCTCTCCAGCATGCACACGGTCAGCGGCATGTCCTGCGCGTCGGCGCGGAAGATGCTGATGATCGCGTTGTCTTCAGGCTGCGCGGTTTCTACCGTTGCCAGCCTGTGAAAGCGCATGGTCGACCCGTTGTTGATCATGAAGTGATCGCTGCCATCGGTTTCGATAACGTCTCCGAAAGGGGCGAAGGCTTCTTTGGTCAGGGGTTCGATCACTAGTGTGCGCATGGCTGTCTTCTTATCCGGATTCTGTGTTGTGTGTTCTGGCGCCTTCGCGAGCAAGCCCGCTCCCACCTGTTGATGTGCGAATACATTCAGATGTGGGAGCTGGCTTGCCTGCGATGGGCTCACCGCTTATTTAGCTACTTTGCCCAAAACCCGCAGGCGGCTCACACCACCATCCGGGAACACATTCAGGCGAATGTGAGTGATCGGGCCCAGCGCCTTGATCTGCTCGGCGAAGGTGTGTTCAGCGTGCATTTCCAGTTTCTGCGCCGGCAGCAGTTCGCGCCAGAACAGCGATTGGGTTTCGATCTGGCTGTCGGTGCCGCCCTTCACGAATGCGCCCTGGATAGAGCACGTGTCCGGGTAGTTGCCCTTGAAGTGCAGGGTGTCGACGATGATTTTTTCGATCTCGCCCGGGTGACCCAGCGCGACGATCACCCAGTCATTGCCTGGCGTGCGACGACGTGCGGTTTCCCAGCCGTCGCCCATGTTGATGCCACGCCCAGGGTTGAGGATGTTGCTCATGCGGCCGAAGTGTTCATCGGAGCAGGCCAGCGCACGACCACCGTTCAAGGCAGCGGCCAGGTCGACTTGTTCGTTGTCGCCCACCGACGACCAGTCGCGGAACGGCACGCCGTAGACGCGCAGACGGGCTACGCCGCCATCCGGGTAGATGTTGAAGCGCAGGTGGCTGAACGCTTTGTCGTTGTTGATCTCGTGGTAGTGGTGGCTGTTGCCTTGCAGCTCGACGGCCGACAGCACTTCCACCCACTGAGTGTTTTCATCAGGATCGCCCGAGGCCAGGAAGCACGCCTCCAGGGACGCCGACGGTGGGAAGTTGCCGGTGAAGAATGAAGTGTCGATGTCCACGCCTTTGATCGAGCCGGGCACGCCCAGTCGGATCACCGCGCTGTCGTAGCCTTCGAAGCGCTTGCGGCGCGACTCCCAGCCGTCCATCCACTTGCCGTTATCATCGAAAACGCCCTCCTTCCACACAGCCGGGGTCGGCTGGAACAGGCGGTTGGCGTCAGCGAACCAGTCATCGGTCACCGAAAGGATCTTGGTGCCCAGACGGGCGTCGGCCAAGTTGACGAACTTCTCGAAAGGTACGGCGTAAGCTTTCATTCTTCTTGTCTGCCTTAAATAGAGTGGCTTGGGATGCTCGCCAGGCCCTGGGCGTCATGAGCGCTCGGGCCAGGTCTGCTAAAGGGTCAGTAATCGGAACAACGCGATTTTGTTGATCTCGGCCAGGGCGCATTTGAATTCGGCGTCTACCGAGTTGTGAATGCGCGTTTCGAACGCGGCGAGGATCTGGTGCCGGTTGCTGCCTTTTACCGCCATGATGAAGGGAAACTTGAACTTGGCCTTGTAGGCATCGTTCAGCTCGGTGAAGCGAGAAAACTCCTCGCTCGAGCATTGGTGAATACCGGCGCCAGCCTGTTCATGGGTGCTGGCTTCGGTCAGTTGGCCCTGGACGGCAGCTTTGCCGGCCAGGTCCGGGTGAGCGTTGATCAGGGCCAACTGGCTGGCATGATCGGCGCTCAACAGGATGTCGCTCATGCGCTGGTGCAGGGTTTCGATCTGGTCGATCGACGCGTCCTGGCCCAGGTCGAAGGCCTTTTCGGCCACCCATGGCGAATGTTCGTAGATGTCGGCGAAGGCTGTCACGAATGCCTCGCGGCTCAGGCTCGACGGTTTCAAGGTTTGGAACGCAGTCATTTCGCCGCTCCCGTGTACGGGTGGGTGTCGTGCCAGTGGCGGGCAATGTCGACGCGGCGGGTGAACCAGACGTGCTCATGGCCCTTGGCGTATTCGAGAAACCGCTTGAGGGCGGCGAGGCGCGCCGGGCGGCCGATCAGGCGGCAATGCAGGCCGATGGAAAGCATTTTCGGTGCGTCGGCGCCTTCGGCATACAGCACGTCGAAGGCATCCTTGAGGTACTCGAAAAAGTCATCGCCCTTGTTGAAACCCTGCACCTGGGTGAAGCGCATGTCGTTGGTGTCCAGGGTGTAGGGGATCACCAGGTGCGGCTTGCCGGTGGGGTTGTTTGGTTCCCAGTAGGGCAGGTCATCGTCATAGGTGTCGCAGTCGTACAGAAAGCCGCCTTCCTCCATTACCAGTCGGCGCGTATTGGGGCCGGTGCGACCGGTGTACCAGCCCAATGGGCGCTCGCCGGTCAGCTCGGTGAGGATGCGGATGGCTTCGAGCATGTGCTCGCGCTCCTGGGCCTCGTCCATGTACTGGTAGTCGATCCAGCGATAACCGTGGCTGCAGATCTCATGGCCGGCGGCGACCATCGCGCGGATCACATCCGGGTGGCGCTGGGCGGCCATGGCCACGGCGAAGATGGTCAGCGGGATGTCGAATTCTTTGAACAATTTGAGGATGCGCCACACGCCGGCACGGCTGCCGTATTCATACAGCGACTCCATGCTCATGTTGCGCTCGCCTTGCAGCGGCTGGGCCGAGACCATCTCCGAAAGGAATGCCTCGGACTCTTTGTCGCCGTGCAAAATGTTGCGCTCACCGCCTTCTTCGTAGTTGAGTACGAAAGACAGCGCGATGCGTGCCTTGCCCGGCCAGTGGGGGTGAGGAGGGTTACTGCCGTAACCGATCAGGTCGCGTGGGTAGTCAGCGCTCACTGCAGTCTTCCTTCTTGTTCGTCGTAGTAGCGATGAGTGATTGTATACAACTTATCGCCGACTTTGTAAGCCCGCATTTCTGCATTTTTTCTGAACGGCTTGCGTTCAAGTTACTGCAAGAAACCTGCCTGACTGGTCAGCTAAACGCTAAAAAGATTTTCTCGGATGCGCAGCGGTGGGCGCTGGCTGGCCGGCGATCGTCTGAATTGGTTTTATCGGCTGCAACGCTGTGGTCGGCGAGCCGGCGGCAGCGAGGCGCGGGATATTTGTTGAATTTATTGTGTACAATTTTTTTAGAAAGTGTCTTAATCAGCCGTCACCGGCTTTTTCACTGCCCTGAAAAAGTGCGGATCACTTTTCTACTGCCTACGGGAGGCGCAAAGACGCCATGGGACGCTTGACCACACACGTTTTGGACGCCGCACATGGCTGCCCCGGCAGCGCAATCAAGGTCGAACTGTACCGCGTCGAGGGCGCGCAGCTGGAACTGGTCGCCACCGCCGTGACCAACAGCGACGGCCGTTGCGACGCGCCTTTGCTGCAAGGTGACGACTACCGCAGCGGTGTGTACCAGGTGCAATTCAGCGCCGGCGATTATTACCGGGCCCGCGGTATGCAGCTTCCCGAGCCGGCTTTTCTGGATGTGGTGGTACTGCGTTTTGGCATCAGCGCCGAACAGGACCATTACCATGTGCCCCTGCTGATTTCGCCTTACAGCTATTCCACCTATCGCGGTAGCTGAGCGTCACCTCGCTTCACACCCCCAAAGCTCTTCGTTGGTTTTTCGCCCGCCCACACTGCGGGCTTTTTTTTGCCTGTTGCGCGTTCAACTATCTAGCCCCTCTGAATGTCGGTGATGCCTAGGCTGGCGTTTTCCTCAGAAGAAAACACAAATGGCCTCGTCCCCAGATCACCCAGGCGTTTTGCCCTCTTTCAGTTCCGTGCCCGATGACGTTGACGCTGTCGTCGCCGCCGAAGCCCAATTGCAGGCCATTCGAGATCAACTGACCCGGCGGATCAACCGGTTTACCCATCCCAGCCGTCTGATCAATCAGCTCGCTCTTGCCGATTGGCGCTTAAGCGAATCGGTGCGCGCACTGGCACAGCTGATAGGGCGCTCGCCCAAAATCCTGCGCGTGATCCGTGCTCAACTGCTCAAAGCATTTGAGATTGAGCCGGACACTCTGCTGTTTACCGAGCCCCAGCGCCCGGGCGCACCGCAGATCATCAACAGCTTGACCGAGCGGGCCCTATCACTGCTGGCGCGGCCCTCGGTGCCTATCAATGTCAATCAGTTCACCACGCTCAGCATAAAAGGGCAGCCAAGCCGTCGGTTGCCCTATACCCCTTTGCAAGCGTTGCAGCGAGTCATCGCGATGCGGCTTTTTGAGCGGCTGGCGCAGGCGGCAGACCACTATTGGGACACATTGGCGCAAGGCTCCTGGCTCACACGCCGCGAGCGCTGGGTTGAGCTGCACGCAGAACTGTTCGCTGACCGGGCCTTCATGGCGCGGCAACTGGATGAGCTATCACCGGCGGGCATGCGCCTGGTGCAGGCGGTGATCGATGCCCCGACCGCGCCTGCACGCCAACGTGCAGGCGGGGATTGGGCCAGCGTACGGGTAGGGCAACTGATGTGGCCCGGCACGCCTGCGGTGGTAATCCCTGGCGTATTGCACCTTTATCGTGAGGGTGATCCCGCACAGTCGCCGCAGGTGGTGTACCTGCCGGGTGTGGCCCGCACGTTCTACGAGTACCCGTCTTTCGCCGCCCTGCAGGAGGGCCTGTTGCGGTTGGACCGTGCGCAGTTGCATGTCCTCTGGCAGTGCTTGGCGTCAGGTCGTCACACGGGGTTATGCCAGCCCGCGCAGTTGTCTGCGGCGAACGGTTTTGTGCGCGGCCTGGAGGTGCTCGACGATGCGTTGGCGCTGGGCGCGCAAGCGTTGTTGCGCGGGCAATGGAACAACGAATTGGCGTGTGCCGTGAGCATCGATCCCCCCTTTGTTTTATCGGCACAACCGCCTCGGCCGGTGGCTGTCGCAGCGTTACTCGCGCAGGTGGAAGGGGAGCGAAAACAATGGGTCGGCAGCACCCGGCTTGGCGCTCTTGCCGAGCCGTTACTCAAATGGGACCAGCAACGACGCAGCGCGGAAATAATTTTTGCCAGTACCTCATCCGGCTTGGCCTTGCGCACCGCGCAGCAGCAGGTCAAGCGTTACGAAAAAGGTCTGCTGGCCTTGCTGGATCCGTATGAACCCGGCACCGAGACCCTCGCTTATCAGCAATTCATCACGCTGAAAGGGCAGCTCGCGGTGCATGCCCAGGCGCTGAATTCGTTGCTGCAGGGTGCAGAGCACCGACTGCTCGACCTGAAATTCTGGGCCGCGCGCCCCGGCGGCGCGCAGACGCCCAGGCGTGCCTGGTTGTTCATGCATGCTCAAACCGAGGCGCTGCGCTGCGAGGTTCAGGTGCAACACCGTCTCAAGCTGCTGGGCACCGCCCACCGCGACCTGATGATCGACGTGCTGGACCCGCCTTCGCCCACGGCGCGCCCGGGCAGTCAAACCCAGGTGCTTTCAATCGCCGTGGGCAGTGAGCCCGATGCTTTTTATCCACTGCATAATGTGTGGCTGGTGACCACAGCGGCCGCGCTGAGGGTGCCGACCCGCCAGCTTCCGGTGGTGCTCTACGCCTTCGGGGAGGAGGGCGGGGTACTCGGTTTTGCCGGGCTGGAGGCCTTGACCCGAAGCGTCAAGGCGAGCCTCGGCAGCCGGGACGGCTCGGTGCTGTGGCGCTGTGTCGAACATGACAAGCGCAGCGATTTGCGCGCACATGCGCTGCGTGAAACCTTGGCTGTGCGCTACGTCCCCATCGACGGCAAGCCTGCACTGGCGGCGTTGAAAAAATTGCTGGGTTGCTACGATCGCCTGCACAAAAACACTGAAGACATCACGCGTATTTTCAGCGAAGTGACGGAGGTCGGGTTCAGTCGCGCGCTGCTGCTGGCGGCGCTGGCGCAACAGCTCAAGGTCCCGGCCAATAATGCCCTGAGCCAGGCCCAGGCGAACATCGAATTACTGCGCAAGGCCGCATCTGACGCGCAAAAATTGCCGGCGGGGTGGGTGGGTGCCACGCGTGCCCAGCGCAAAGACTTCAAACGTTCACAGCGTCTTTACCTCAGCAGTGCGTTGGCCTTCCAGACGCGGCTTGAGCAGCACCTGCCCGATTTGGACACGTTTGCCCGCCGTGCCTTGACCGCCCGTTTGCAGCAGGACGGTGTCCCTGCGTCGTGGCTGATTGACCAGCCTTTTATTGAAATGCCCGACGATGTTCATGGCCGCTTTTGTGGATGGGCAAGCGGCTGCACGGTCGGCAATCGCGGCATTGTCCTCACTGCCACCTCGACGCGTACCTCCTTCAGTCTGCTGCAATTGGCGCTGCACAACCTCGACCCACTGGCACCCTGGACGCAATGGCGATTGAACCGCGCCCGCTTTCTGCGACCTGAATGGCGACACCGGCTCAATGCCGGCTATTTGATCCAGATGGTCGCTTCGCTGGATATCGGCGGGCAGTACGACGTATTGATCAACCGCGCTTTTTATCCGCCTGCCGGCAGCGACCGCGCGCTCAGCGAAGGACGCATCCCGCCCTTATTGAATCGCGCGTTGCACGCAGGCGTTGACCATCACCTGTTCCTGGCGCGGCAAGGCGGGCTGTCGGCGAACGCGCAAAGTGTGTTTAGCACCGCCATGGCGGCCCGCATGCCGCCAGACTTGCTGAAAAACCAGCATGAGTTGCAACTGCACGTGGTGCATCTGGTGGGCCATACGATGCAGCACGACCGCTATGTCGCAGGCATTGTGGTGGTGCAGGACCAGCGTTCCGAATGTTGCGTGGTCTACTGGCCCGATGCCCCGCAAGCCTGGGCCCTCACCGAGTACAGCGACCTGCAACAGGCCCAAGCCGCATTGAACCGTGTCGGCGCATCGGCGGATAACGCCAAAGTGCTCGCGCGACAGGTCGCACCTGGCTGGGCATTTGAGGCAATCACCCATCATCCGGACCGCGCCGATAGCCCAGGCCGCCTGTTCAGCACACTTGATCTGCCGCCTGCATTTTTTATGGTGAAGGGGATTTGGCGGGGGCTCGGCTTTATTCGCTCCTTCAGCATCAAGCATCTGGAGCCGACGGCGTTGCTGGATGAGATTGAAGCCCAGGCCCGTGAGCAGATTGCCAGTGACCCGCAGGGCTGGCTGGCGATTGTCGCCACCTCTCACAGCGACGCTCGCGCATTGCTCTACCACGCCAGCGTGCTTGACCTGCAGCGCCGCACGCAAGCCGCCAGCCATTCTGGCAAGGCGCTGCAGGCTTATCGGGCCCGTCGCCTTGGTGAGCAAAGCGAGTCACGTACGCGGGCGCTGGTGGGTTTTTTCTGCCCGCTGTACGGGATCTTTAATCAATTCCATGAGCTGCTGCTTATGGCGCGGCGCTATCACCGCTTTGGCGACGCCCACGCTGCGGTCGATGTGGGCTTTATGAGCACGTTTCTGGCGATCGATGTGTTGCTTAACTTTATTCCCGGCCCCAAGAGGACGCCGGTGGCGGCGGCCCGAATGGTGCGGCCGGCCACACGGGCTGTGCTGGGGCGTATCCACCGGCTGCGCATGACGGCCCGCGGACTTGAGCGCCTGGCGCCGCCACCGGTGGCTCAACTCAAGGGGCTGGAGCGTTTCAAGATCAACGGGGTGCCTCAAGGGGCCGTGGCATTGAAAGGTGTTGGTGAAAAAGGCGTGTATGTACTGGATGGCGAGCTGTTCGTGGCGGATGACACACACCATTACCCGCTTTACCGGCGTGGCGACGAACACGCGTTGCGCCTGAAAAACCGGCAGGCGCCAGGGCAAGACGAACTGATTGTGCACGTGCACCAGCCCAGGGAATGGCTACTGGGTGCGGATGCGCCTCAGCCGGTGGCGGGGTCGAGCTCGACGGTGCTCAGCCCGTGGCGTGCGCCCGTGCAGGCGCCACCGGACTGGCAGCCACCCACGGTGCGCGCCGCCACGCAAAACCGCATTTATCGGTCACCGGCGCCCAACCCCTATTGGTTCGAGTGGCGTGTTCAGGATGCGACGGGGCACGTGTCCGGCCTCTCGGCGTTCGGCACGTTTCATGTGCACAGGGAGCCGCCGGGCTTTCCCTACGACGCGGTCTACATCGGGCCCCAATATGACAGCCTCGCCGCATCGGGGGCGGGTTATTACAGGGTGCTTCATCAGGGCGACAATGCGCCCTGGAATGGCATCGCGTTCATCACCCGCAATGAGCCGCTGGTTTCGCTGGCCCGTGTTGATATTGAACGTTGGACCAGCACTGCGATGGGCGAACAGCCCATTCCGGTATCACGCAGCGTATCGGGTGAGTGGCAGGTGCATGCCCCATTGTTTGACCGGCCGCTGGAGCAGTCAGTGGGGCAGGCGTTTCCCAGCATGACCCGCCGCAGCCAGACATTGGCCGCCGCAAGGCTGATTGAACTGACCGACTCTTCGCGCTCGGCGACGGCCACGCACCTGCTCAATATCCGCTCGACGCTGGACAATTGGCTGGTTTCGACCCCCAACGGGCCGGGTCAGACCGATGATTTACTGAGAATGTTACGGCCCACCGAAAGGACGGGCAGGTCGCTGCACATCGGTTACGAAGGCAAGGCCCCGGGCTTCACGCGGGTCGACTTCCGGGCCGCGGGGTTGGACGCTGCGTTGCAATCCGGCGGTCGTGAGGTCAAGCCTCGGCGAGTCTTGGCGCAGCGCGCCGCAGTCAAGCGCGCGCTGGAGCAGCAGGGGTTCAACGTGCAGGAGCTGCAACTCAGGCACGGGCGCAAGCCGACGCATGAGTTGATCGCGACCCATCCTTCCTCGCCTTCGAACACGCTGTACTACGTGTCCATCCACTGGATCGAGAAAGGCTCGGTGAGGCTGGAAACCAGGCTGACGGACCGTTGGTTTGACGCCGCAATCAACGCACATCCCCGGTCGGTTGCCTTGATGGGCGTCAAGAGCGCCATGAACGAAAATCGCCTGGCTCGGATCGTTGCCGGCATTCAATGGCCCACCACGCCCGCGGCCCGCCCGAGCGTCTACTTTGTCAAAGTGAGCCCGTCCTCGCCTTGATCAGCGACACCATGCCAGCGGCGCCGAACAGTGCGGCGCTGACGCGGTTGAACCAGCTCTGGCCACTGCCGCTGCGCAGGTAGCGCGCTGCCCCATGGGCGCCCAGGCCATAGGCCAGCTTGCACAGCAAGTCGAGTACGGTCCAGGTGGCAATCATGATCAGCAACTGCGGCAGGAACGCGTGCTCGCTGCTGAGAAACTGCGGCAAGAAGGCGGCAAAGAACAGGATGTCCTTGGGGTTGCTGGCGCCCAGCACAAATGCGCGACCGAACAAGGCGCGAAAACGCGGTGTGGCCACGGCCTGGGGCACCACGGCGCCCTGGGCCGGTTGGCGCGATTGCTGCCAGCTCTGCCAGGCGAGGTAAAACAGGTACAGCGCACCGACAACCTTCAGGGCGCTGAACAACTGCTCCGAGGCCAACAGCAACGCACCCAGCCCCAATGCCGAGGCACTCAACAGGCAGATCGAGGCGAACACGCCGCCCAGAAACGCCGGGTAGGAACGGCGCAGGCCGTAGTTCAGGCTGTTGCTGATCATCAACAGCGACAGCGGGCCGGGGATCAGGATCACGATCAATGCAGCGCCACTGAACAGCAGCCAGGTTTCCAGGGTCATTTACAGTCCTCCATTCGTACAAAAGCCCCACCCGAAGGTGAGGCGGTTTTCGGCCGTTTCCTGCGAACTACAGGAAGATAAACTTCGCGATGAAAATCGCGCACAGCACCCACAGGCTGATGGAAATCTCGCGGTACTTGCCGGTGCCGGCCTTGAGCGCCACATACGTGATGAAGCCCAGTGCGATACCGTCGGCAACCGAGAACGTCAGCGGCATCATGATCGCGGTCACGATGGCGGGGATGCTGTCGGTAGCTTCGTCCCAATTGATATGGGCCATGCTCGCCATCATCAGCATGGCGACGTAAATCAGCGCACCGGCGGTGGCATAGGCGGGAATCATGCCCGCCAAGGGCGCGAAAAACATTGCCGCCACAAACAGCACGCCCACGGTCACGGCGGTCAACCCGGTGCGACCGCCCGCGGCCACACCGGCAGCACTTTCCACATAGCTGGTCACCGGCGGCACGCCGACCATGGCGCCAAACACGCTGGAGGCACTGTCGGCCTTCAGCGCGCGGGACAGGTTGTGAATCTTGCCATCGGCGCCCACCAGCCCGGCGCGTTGCGCAACGCCCATCAGTGTACCGGCAGTGTCGAACATGTGTACAAAAAGAAATGCAAACACGACGCTGATCATGCTGACATTGAATACACCTTTGACGTCCATGGCCATCCACGTCGGCGCCAGGCTGGGCGGGGTAGAGAGGATGCCGTTGTAGTGCACCAGGTCCAGGCCCCAACCGGCCAGGGTGACCGCGATGATGCTGATGAGGATTGCGCCGAACACCCGGTGGTAGCTGAGGATCGCGATCAGCAAAAAGCACACCGCCGCCAGCAGTGGCGCGGGCTGGTGCAGCGACCCCAGCTTGATCAGCGTGGCCGGGCTGTCGACGATGATGCCGGCGGTTTTCAGGCCGATCACCCCCAGAAACAGACCGACACCGGCGCCCATGGCGTGGCGCAGGCTGACGGGAATACTGTTGAGCAGCCACTCACGCACACGGGACAGGGTCAGGCCCATGAACAACACCCCGGAAACAAACACCGCGCCCAGCGCCGTTTCCCAGTGATAGCCCATGGTGCCGACCACGGTGTAGGTGAAAAACGCGTTCAAACCCATGCCCGGCGCCAGGCCCACGGGCCAGTTGGCGTAAAGGCCCATCAACAGGCAACCGAGCGCAGCGGCGATGCACGTGGCCACAAACGCCGCACCGTGGTCGATGCCGGCATCGGCCATGATGTTCGGGTTGACGAAGATAATGTAGGCCATGGTTATGAACGTGGTGAGGCCGGCGATCAGTTCGGTCTTCACTGTGGTGCCATGCAAACGCAGTTTGAACAGGCGTTCGAGCCAGCCGCCGTGCGGCGGGGAGAGGTCCAGCGTTGGGGCTTCGGATTTGCGGCTTTCCACAGCGAGTACTCCTCAAGAGTTTTATTGTTATTTCCAGCGCCGGTCACAGGTGTGGGCAACAGCGCTTTGAGGTACTGGCGGGTTTTTGTTGACCAATAGGTCAGGAACTCGCACGAAGCGAATTATGCTTTTGTATACAAATAAAGCAAATAATGTTTTCGGTTGTGTGTGCGAAACAAGATGAAAGGCTAATTCGCGGCACTCAGCGCCTGATTCACCGCCAGCCATCCCGCCACCGCGTCTTCGCCGGCTTCGCTGAAGGCGCGCTGCAACAATTTCACCTGTTCACGGCGCAAGGACTGCTCGAAGCGCTGGCCTTCCTCGCTCAATTCCAACAGGCGTTTACGCTTGTCAGCCTCGGAGGCCACGCTGTTTACCAAGTGCATTTCCTGCAGCTGTCGCAACGGCATGTTCAACGCCTGCTTGCTCACGCCGAGCAACTCCAGCAGTTGCTTCACGCTCAAGGCAGGGTAGCGCGCGATAAAAAACACGATGCGCTGGTGCACACGGCTCAAGCCTCGGCGCTCGAGCATCTCGTCGGCCTTGGCGGTAAAAGCCTGGTAGCCGAAAAAGAACGCTTCCATGGCTTGTTGCTGGCTGTTCTGGGTTTTAAGGTCAAGCATATTGACGTATCTACTCAAGTCGTCGTAATTTCGGTCAAGCAGTTTGACGTATTTTTCATGCGCTTTGCCACCGGTGACCTTATGGCCTTCTCTGAACGTGTTACACGCCTCAAAAGCTCCTTGATCCGTGAAATCCTTGCCGCGGCCCAGCGCCCGGAAGTGATGTCGTTCGCCGGTGGCCTGCCGGCCGAAGCCATGCTGCCCGCACTGAACTGGGACAGCATGCCGCTCACCATCGGCCAATATGGCATGAGCGAAGGCGAACCGCAGTTGCGCGAACTGCTCGCCGCCCAGGCCCGCGCGTTGGGCGTACCGTGCCAGGCGAGCCAGGTGCTGGTGGTCAGCGGTTCCCAGCAAACCCTGGACCTGGCCGCCAAACTGTATATCGACAAAGGCACCAAGGTTCTGCTGGAAGGCCCGACTTACCTGGCGGCGTTGCAGATCTTCCAACTGTTCGGCGCCGATTGCCTGACCGTGCAACTGGAGGCCGACGGTCCCCACCTGGGCACCTTGCGCACCCTCCTTGAACGCCATCGCCCGGCGTTCATCTATTTGATTCCGACGTTCCAGAACCCTTCGGCCGTACGCTACAGCGAGGCCAAGCGCGCTGCCGTCGCCGCGTTGCTCGATGAGTTCGGCGTCACCCTGATCGAAGACGAACCCTACCGTGAACTGACCTTTGACGGCGCCAGTGCGCAGCCCATCGCCGGGCGCCTGAAAAAAGCCAGCTGGATCTACACCGGCACCGTTTCCAAGACCCTGCTGCCGGGCCTGCGCGTCGGCTACCTGATCGCCAGCCAGGATCTGTTCCCGCATCTGCTCAAGCTCAAGCAATCGGCCGACCTGCACACCAACCGCGTCGGCCAGTGGCAGGCCATGCAGTGGATCGGCACCCAGAAGTACCAGCAGCACCTGGCGGAACTGCGCCGCTTTTACCGCGAGCGCCGCGATGCATTCCAGGCCGCGCTGGAGCGTCATTTTGGCGATCTGGCTGACTGGCAGACGCCTCAGGGCGGATTATTCTTCTGGCTGACCTTGAAACAACCGCTCGACACCCGCACCTTGTTGGCGCAAGCATTGGATCAGGACGTCGCGTTCATGCCTGGTGAACCGTTCTTTTCCGAGCCCGATCAACACTTCGGCTCGTTGCGCCTCAATTTCAGCCATATCGACCCGGCCCGTCTGGACGAAGGTCTCAAGCGCCTGGCCGCGGTGGTCCGTCAAGCACAGCACGCGCAAGCGGCATAAGGGGAGCCCCATGTACAAGGTTTATGGCGATTACAAGTCGGGCAACTGCTACAAGGTCAAGTTGATGCTCAATCTGTTGGGCATCGAGTACCAATGGATTGATGTCGATATTCTCAAGGGCGACACCCAGACCGCTGAATTCCTGGCCAAGAACCCCAATGGCAAGATCCCGGTGCCGGAACTGGAAGATGGCACCTGCCTGTGGGAATCCAACGCGATCCTCAACTTCCTGGCGGACGGCAGCGAGTTTCTGCCGGCTGAGCCGCGCCTGCGTACCCAAGTGCTGCAATGGCAGTTTTTCGAGCAATACAGCCATGAGCCGTATATCGCGGTGGCGCGGTTTATCCAGTTCTACCTGAACATGCCGGAAGACCGGCTGGAGGAATACAAAACCACCCATAAGGGCGGCTACAAGGCCTTGAGGGTGATGGAGCGTCAGTTGCAAGCCACGCCCTACCTGGTGGGCGAGCGATATTCGATTGCCGATATCGCGCTGTATGCCTACACCCACGTGGCCCACGAAGGGGGTTTTGACCTGACGCCATACCCGGCGGTGCAGGCGTGGCTCAAGCGTGTGGCCAGCCATCCAAAACATGTGGCGATGCTGGACTGAACACAGGTCCACAGGTGGGAGCGGGCTTGCTCGCGAAGGGAGGGCAGTCACTGATGATTGGACTGATCCACCGTTTTCGCGAACAAGCCCGCCCCCACCTTTAGCTGTCCCTTGTGGCAGACAGTTGATCCTTCAGCAAGTCAAAACAGCGCTGCGCCGCCGGGCTCAAGCCCATGCCGCTGCGCCTGATCAAGCCGATCTCCCGGTTCACCCCGGGATGATCGATGGTGATGCGCTTTAACCCCTCCAGGCTGTCCGCCGCCGACTCCGGCAACACACTGATGCCCAGCCCTTGGCGCACCAGCGCCAGCACTGTGGACATATAGTTGGCCTCCATGCCGGCGTTCATACTCAGGCGCGTCTCGTCGAACAACGCATCCACCTGCTCACGCACACTGCTGTCGCGTCCAGTAAGAATGATCGGTTGATCCGCCAATTGCTCCAGGGTCAACTGAGGATGGCGGGCGAGGGGATGATCCAGCGGTACAAACGCACACAGCCGATCATTCAACACCGGCTCGAACGCCAGGCCATGGCTTAACCGTGCGCGCACACCGATACCGAAATCCACCTCGCCGGCGCGAACTTCGGCATGAATACGGTGAGCCACCAGGTCATGCAGGCGCACCTCGATGCCGGCGAAGTGCTCGCGAAACTGGCGCAAGGCCGGGGGCAGGGCACCGGCGCACACCGAGGGCAGGGCGGCGATAGTCACTACACCACGGCGCAACGCGGCGAGGTCGCGCGAGCCGGTGACGATGTTGTCCAGGTCCAGCAGCAGTTTTTCCATGGGCCCGCGCGCTTCCTGGCCGGCGGCGGTGATGCTCACGTGGCGCGGGCTGCGGTCGAGCAGGGCGACGCCGAGCCAGTCCTCCAACTGCTGAACTTGTACGGTCAGTGCTGACGCAGACAGATGCAGTTCATTGGCGGCCTTGGTGAAGCTGCCGGTGCGCGCCACGGCCAGGAAAGCCTGAATATGCTGGATGCTGTTTTTCATGGGAGTAGCTTCATTTTGTTTTTCCGAACGTGAGCGGCTGAATATTCCAATTTACAAAGACTAACCCGCTTCCAATACTCCGGGGAAAACAATAACCGGCCATCAAGGCCGCTCTGGAGTAACCCATGCTCGCTACCCTGGGTGTCATTACCATCCTGTGCCTGCTCGCCGCCGTCATGAGCAAACGCCTCTCGCCACTGGTGGCGCTGATCGCCTTGCCGATCATTGCCGCCTTGCTCGGCGGGTTCGGCCTGCAAACCAGCGTCTTCATCATTACCGGTATCAAGAACGTCGCCCCCGTGGTGGGCATGTTTGTGTTCGCGATCCTGTTTTTCGGGATCATGACCGACGCCGGCATGCTCGATCCCATCATCGACCGTATCCTGCGCACAGTCGGGACGCGCCCTACGCGCATTGTCGTCGGCACCGCGACGCTGGCGCTGCTGGTGCACCTGGACGGCTCGGGGGCGGTGACGTTTCTGGTGACCGTGCCGGCGATGCTGCCGCTGTATACACGGCTGGGCATCGACAAACGTATCCTCGCCTGTGTGTGCGCGATGGCCGCCGGGGTCAACTTCCTGCCCTGGACCGGCCCCGTGCTGCGCTCATCGGCCGCCTTGCACGTGCCGGTGGCCGACCTGTTCCAGCCGCTGATCCCGGTGCAGATCGTCGGGCTGATGTTTGTGTTCGCCTGTGCCTGGTGGCTGGGCCGCCGCGAAGAAAAACGCCTGGGCCTGGGTGCCGGTTCCACGGTCGATGCGGTGCCGCAACGCGTGCTCAGCGACGCTGACAGCCTGTTGCGTCGCCCGCGCCTGTTCTGGGTCAACCTGATGCTCACCGTGCTGGTGATGGTGGTGATGATTGCCGGCTGGGTCGACCCGGTGGTGATGTTCATGCTCGGCACCGTGGTGGCACTGTGCATCAACTACCCGAACGTGGACGCCCAGCGCGCACGCATCGATGCGCATGCCAAGACCGCCCTGACCATGGCCAGCATCCTGCTTGCCGCCGGGGTGTTCACCGGCATCATGCAAGGCACAGGCATGCTCAAGGCCATGGCCGAAGTGGCGGTGGCGCAGATTCCAGCCGGCCACGGCAAGTTGATCCCGGCGGTGGTGGGCTTCATTTCCATGCCGCTGAGCCTGCTGTTCGACCCCGATTCCTACTATTTCGGCGTGATGCCGGTGATCGCCGAAGTCGGCAAGGCCCTGGGCGTCGACCCGTTGCAAGTGGCCCAGGCCTCATTGCTGGGCGTGCACACCACCGGCTTTCCGGTCAGCCCGCTGACCCCCGCGACGTTTTTGTTGGTGGGCCTGTGCAAGGTCGAACTGGCCGACCACCAGCGCTTCACCATTCCTTTTCTGTTTGCCGCGTCGGTGTTGATGACCCTGACCGCGTTGCTCCTGGGAGTGATTTGAGATGAAAACCTTGCGCATCGGTTCCGGCGCCGGCTATTCCGGCGACCGTATCGAACCTGCCGTGGAGTTGGCCAGCCGGGGCGACCTGGATTATCTGGTCTTCGAATGCCTGGCCGAGCGCACCATCGCGCTCGCGCAGCAGGTACGTATCAGCGATCCACAGGGCGGTTATGACCCGTTGCTGAGTGAACGCATGCGCCGCGTGCTGCCGTTTGTGGGCCGGCGTGATGGCCAGCGTCGGCTGCGGGTGATCACCAACATGGGCGCCGCCAACCCGGTGTCAGCGGCCATCGAAGTGCGGCGGATTGCCGATGAATTGGGCCTGCACCTCAACGTCGTGGCGGCGGTGGGCGATGACGTGCTGCAGGTTTTGCAGCCCGAGCTAATGCTGGACAACGGCCAGACCCTCGGCTCGTTGGGCGAGCGGCTGATTTCGGCGAATGCCTACTTGGGCGTCGACGCCATACTGGAGGCGCTGCACGCCGATGCCGATGTGGTGATCACCGGACGCGTGGCCGACCCCTCGCTGTTCCTGGCGCCGCAGATGTTCGAGTTCGGCTGGGCCGCGCACGATTGGCAACGCCTGGGCCGCGGTACGCTGGTGGGGCATTTGCTCGAATGCGCGGGTCAGGTCAGCGGCGGTTATTTTGCCGACCCAGGTTTCAAGGACGTGGATGACCTGGCGCGCCTGGGCTTCCCGTTGGCCGAGATCAACGCCGACGGCGAAGCGGTGATCACCAAAGTGGCGGGTTCTGGTGGGCGGGTCAGCCGCGCTACCTGTACTGAGCAACTGATCTATGAAGTGCATGACCCGGCGGCCTACCTGACGCCGGACGTCACTGCCGACTTTTCTCACGTGAGTTTTGTCGAGGAAGGCCTCGACCGCGTGCGCGCCCTGGGCGCCGATGGCCGTGCGCGGCCTGAGCAATTGAAGGTCAGCGTCGGCTATTTGGACGGTTGGATCGGCGAGGGACAGATGTCCTACGGCGGTCCGGGAGCTGTCGCACGGGCGCAGTTGGCGCGGGATATCGTGCTCAAGCGGCTGGAGTTGATGGGCGTCAACATGCAGGAGGTGCGCGCCGAGTTGATCGGCATGGATTCACTGCACGGCCCACGCAGCAACGTCGAACCCTGGGAAGTGCGCCTGCGCGTGGCCGCGCGCTGTGAAGCACGCAGCGACGCGGTGCGGGTCGGCAATGAAGTGGAAACCCTTTACACCAACGGCCCGTCGGGCGGCGGCGGCGCGAGCAAAAGCGTGCGGCAAGTGGTAGCGGTGGCGTCGTTATTGCTGGCGCGAAGCGCGGTCAACCCGAGGATCGAAGCATGAAACTGCACACCCTGGCCCATTCCCGCACCGGCGATAAGGGCGACACCTCGAACATCTCGATCATTGCCTATCGCGCTGAGGATTATCCGCTGCTGTGCGAGCAGCTCACGGCGGAGCGCGTCGCCGAGTTTTTTGCCGGTTTGCGCGAACCCGGCGCGGCGCCGGTGCGGCGTTATGAACTGCCGAATGTGCAGGCGCTGAACTTTGTGTTGCCGGGCATCTTGCGCGGCGGCGTTACCCGCTCGCTGGCGCTGGATGCCCACGGCAAGTGCCTGGGCTCGGCCTTGTTGGCTATCGAATTGGCGATGCCGAACTAATGTGGGCGCTGGCTTGCCTGCGATAGCGTCACCTCGGTATCACTGATAAATCGAGGTGTCTGCATCGCAGGCAAGCCAGCTCCCACATTGACCGCGGTGTTTATCAGACCGCGGCGAACCGCTTGTCGAGGTAGTCAATGATCACTTTGGAGTCATACATCCAAGTGGTCTGGCCATTTTCTTCAATGCGCAGGCACGGCACTTTGATCTTGCCGCCTTGCTCCAGCAGGGTCTGGCGATCTTGCGCATTGTTCTTCGCATCCTTCAACGCCACCGGCACATTCAGGCGGTGCAACGTACGACGGGTCTTCACGCAGAACGGGCAGGCGTGGAACTGATACAGGGTCAGGTTCTTGGCCGCAGCGTTCACCTGCGCCTGTTGTTCGGCGGGGCGCTGCTTTTTGCGTGGGCGGGTAATGAAGTCGCCCGCGATGATGACGTGGCCGAGGCCCACTCGAAGTGCTTTGACGAACATGGCTGAAAACCTCTTGCCCATGAAGAAGGGGCCGCAGCTTACCTGAAATTTGCAGGCGAAAAAAAACCGGCGATGAACGCCGGCTTTTTCCTACGCAGCCTGTTACTTGATCAGGCTGAGAAACTCGCTGCGCGTGGCCGCGTTTTCGCGGAACTCACCCAGCATCACCGAGGTGATCATCGAGGAATTCTGTTTCTCTACACCGCGCATCATCATGCACATGTGCTTGGCTTCGATCACTACGGCCACGCCCAGCGCGCCGGTGACTTGCATCACGGCATCGGCGATCTGACGGCTGAGGTTCTCCTGGATTTGCAGGCGGCGCGCATACATGTCGACAATCCGCGCTACTTTCGACAGGCCCAGCACTTTGCCGCTCGGGATATACGCAACATGCGCTTTACCGATAAACGGCAGCAGGTGGTGTTCGCACAGCGAGTACAGCTCGATGTCCTTGACCAGCACCATTTCGCTGTTGTCGGAGCTGAACAAGGCACCGTTGGTGACTTCTTCGAGTGTCTGTTCATAGCCGCGGCAAAGGTACTGCATCGCCTTGGCGGCACGCTTTGGCGTGTCGAGCAGGCCCTCGCGGGAAACGTCCTCGCCGAGTTGGCCGAGGATCGCGGTGTAATTCTGTTCCAGGGACATGAAACTACCTGTGGGATTTTCGCAAAGCGCAAGGTTACGGTGGCGGACACATCGCTGCAAGCCTGACGATGGCACTTGTTACTCGTCGCGCCCCTCCATCATGGTGCGCTTGAGCATCACATACACCGCGCCCGCGCCGCCGTGGCGGGCCTGGCAGGAGGTAAAACCGAGCACTTGGGAATGCTGGCGCAGCCAGGTGTTCACGTGGCTCTTGATCATCGGCCGCTTGCCATCCAACCGCACGGCCTTGCCATGGGTGACGCGCACGCAGCGGATTTCGAATTTGGTCGCTTCGGCCAGGAAGGCCCAGAGGGTTTCACGGGCTTTTTCGACGTTCATGCCGTGCAGGTCAAGGCTGCCCTCGAACGGGATCTGGCCGGCCTTGAGCTTGCGCATCTGGCTTTCCTGCACGCCGTCGCGGGCCCACATCAACTCGTCTTCGGGGCCTACGTCGATTACGAACTGGTCCGACAGGCCATCCACGGTGGTGGCATCGGTGCGCACGGTCGCAGCCTGGCGCAGCTTGGCGATCTGCGCCCGGTCGGTCTTGGGTTTGCCAGTGTCGGCACGGTCGTGCTTGATCGGCTTGACGCCGCGCAGCTCGTTTTTGAACAGGGAAAAATCGTCGTCTTGCATGTCAGCCTCCGCGAAGGGCGGGCAGTTTACCTAAATCGCGGCGGCCGGGGCGCAGGAAACGCTATCCAAGCGCCATCAGTCGTGCTTTTTCATCAGGTGTGAGGCGATGTTCAGCGACAGCGGCTGACGCATCCGCCGACGGCTGCGACGCCATAACCAGACGCCCAGCCAGAGTACCAACAGGCCGATCACCAACAAAATTGCCGAGCCGCCCGGGCTGGCATTCAGTTCGCCGAGTGCTGGCGAATGACCAAAAAAACCGGCGCCGCCGGCACCTGCCAGCAGCAAACCTACAATGGCCAGCAGCGCGGCAAAGCCCGCCACCAGGCGCAGACGCCAGTTGCTCGGGCCCTTGGGGCGCAAGCGACGAGCGTCAAAACCATCGGATATCTTCATTCCGACCTTTCCTCCAGGGTATCGGCCCTTCGACCGGAAGATACACAGGTTGTTCCTGTACCAGAGGCAATTGCAGAAAATGAAAAGGTTTTGCGGATGAGCGGGGCAATAAACACGCCGCGCCGCTCATCAGAAGGTCGATCAGATCAGATCTTTGGTCAACGCGAGGGTCGCGAAGTTATCGGCCATGATGGCCATCTCGGTCTGTTGCACATGTTCAGCGCTCAGGATGCCGCCTTTGTAAGGCAGGTCGCGCGTGGCGCAGGCGTCTTCCACCAGGGTGCAGCGAAAGCCCAGGTTCTTGGCGGCGCGCACGGTCGTGCTGACGCTGGAGTGGCTCATGAAGCCGCAGACGATGAGGTCCAGGGAACCGAGGTCCTGCAGGTGTTTTTCCAGCCCTGTGCCGTGAAATGCGCTCGGCAGCAGTTTGCCGATGATGGTTTCGTCACCGAGCGGTTCCAGGCCGGGAATGAATTCGCCGCGCTCGCCCTGCGGGTCGAACAGGCCACCGACGGTGCCAAGGTGGCGTACATGCACGATCGGACGCCCGGCATTGCGCGCGGCGGCAACCAACTGCTTGATGTTTTCGACCGCCGCGTCCATGCCCGAGAGGGCGAGTGGACCGCTGAGGTATTCCTTTTGGGCGTCGATGATCACGAGGGTCGCATGGTTCAGGTTGGCTGCTGCGTAACCGCGACCGCTGAGTTGAAACATCGTCTTTGGAACGGACATTCTGGGGCTCCTGTGAGGGGGGCTTTTGCGACATTGTCCACTGGCTGAGCGGTTCTGTGAATCGCTACCATCGTAAGGTACGCCGTTGTTGGCGTGCAGCCATGTCAAGTGGGCGGCTTGTTTAAGCCTGCGATGGCAAATTGGATGAAAACCGACGGATGGCGAAGGGGTTTCGTACATCGTCGGTACAGGCGAAGGCTGTTAGAATCGCCAGTCGTTTTTTCCAGGAGCTTGCCCCCGTGATCACATCCCGCCTGCGCACACTGCGCGACCATATCCGTTGGGCTGTCAGCCGTTTCCATGGGGAAGACCTGTTTTTCGGCCATGGTACCGACAATGCCTGGGACGAAGCCCGGCAATTGGTGCTCGGCGCCTTGCACCTGCCTTGGGAAATTGCCGACAGCTACCTGGACTGCAATCTGGAAGAAGAGGAAATTTCCCACGTGCAGCGCTTGCTGCACCGCCGTATCCATGAGCGCGTACCCACCGCTTACCTGTTGAAGGAAGCCTGGTTCTGCGGGATGTCGTTCATTGTCGACGAGCGTGTGCTGATCCCGCGTTCACCGATTGGCGAACTGATCGAAAACCGCTTCGAACCCTGGCTGGCTCAGCCGCCGGCGCGCATCCTCGACCTGTGCACCGGCTCCGGTTGCATTGGCATCGCGTGCGCCTACGAGTTCCAGGACGCCGAAGTGGTGCTGGGCGACCTGTCCTTCGAGGCGCTGGAGGTGGCCAACCAGAACATCGAGCGCCATGGCGTCGACGAGCGCGTCTACACCGTGCAGGGCGACGGCTTCGACGGTTTGCCGGGTCAGCGGTTTGATCTGATCGTGTCTAACCCGCCGTACGTGGATGCCGAAGACTTCGCCGATATGCCCGACGAATACCAGCACGAGCCGGAGTTGGGCCTGGCCTGCGGCGATGATGGCTTGAACCTGGTGCGACGGATGTTGGCTGAGGCTGCGGACCACCTCACCGAGAAAGGCTTGTTGATTGTCGAGGTTGGCAACAGCCAGGTGCACGTTGAGGCGTTGTACCCGGAAGTCGACTTTGCCTGGCTGGAGTTCCAGCGCGGTGGGCACGGTGTGTTCATGTTGACGGCCGAGCAGTGCCGCGCGCATCAAGCGGTATTTGCTGCTCGGGTGTAAACCGACCCACCTGTAGAAACTGACCCTGAATGTGGGAGCGGGCTTGCCCGCGAATGCGGTATGACAGTCAACTTATCAGTGACTGATACACCGCTTTCGCGAGCAAGCCCGCTTCCACATTTTCATTGCGTTCCAACGGGCTAGCGGTGCGTGGCAATCCAGATCAACAACCCTGCCTGAAACACCGTAAACGCCACCAAACAGGTGATGGTAAAGCGCAGCCCGCTGTCCTCACGCTTGAACTTGGTGACCTTTTCCTCTTCCTTGCGCAGTTTCACTTCCTGCTCGGCCAGGTTCTGCTCGGCCTGTTGCAGCATCTGCGCGGCTTCGAGGATTTCCACGAACTGCACCTTCTCGGTGTTCCAGCTGTCCAGCACTGCGCTGACTTTGCACGGCTGCACGTTGCCTTTGAGGTGTTGCACATCGGCATAGGCCACATCAAAACCCTGGATGCGCAGGAAGTGATCGCGACGCAAGCGCGTGGCTTCGTTCAGCGCGTCTTTATTGGCCAGGTCCACGCCGTCGACGCGGTAGTGTGACCACTTCTTTTTCGCCCACGCCGCGCCTTGAGCGACGAGGAAGCGACCGATTCCCCGGTTGGCCGGTTCGATTTCCAGGCTGTTGCCCGGGCCGAAGTGCACACGGTGCTTATCGTGATCGACCCAGATATCCAAGTGGTTCTGCTCGCGGCGCACCCGCTGGCCCGGCAACTGGATGACCATGCGCAACAGGCTGTGGTGTTTGTCATTGCGTTCGGCATAGCCGAACTGCACGAACCGCAACGGCCGCGCACCGGTGGCACGGTCGGTGGCCAGGGGCGCGAGGCGTAGCATCTTGAAATGTTCGGCCTGCACGTCCGCCCACGGCAGGGCCGCTGCTTCGACGGCCTCGGTTTTTTCAGCCGGGGTGTCGGCAATAGGTTCTGGTGTAGCTTCTGTGGTTGTCATGCGGCGCGATCCTGTCCAAGCCCTGCGGGTCGACAGTCTTTTTACTGTCGACCCTGGGCTTATCGGCCGTTTTTCTCAGGACTGGAGGTAGATAGTCGCTTAACGGGGTTGAAGTCCGTCGATAAAGCGCACGATGCGCTCACCCAGCTCGGCGGCAAGCGGCAGTTTCGGGTCGTTGTAGGAGGCCAGTTGCTCTTTCACGTCCTTGGGCACGATGCGCATGACGTGGTTCATGCCTTCGATCACGGTCAAGTGCGCGTCGGGCTTGGCGTTTTTCAGTTGCCGTGCATCTGCGACGCCGACCTGAATATCGTTGGTGCCCTGGATGATCAGGGCCGGCATGTTCAGCTTGGCGAACGCGGCTGACGGGTCGGCGCGAAACAGGCTGATCAGATAAGGCTGCACGCTGGGTCGGAAAATACCTTCCAGCGGGCCCGGCACATCGGCATCCACTTGGCCGGCCTTGAGGTGGTCGAGGATCTCGTTGCTGCGCAGCAACAGGGCAGGGGGCAGGTGGTCGGCCAACTGCTGGCGGATCACCTGATCCACCGGTCGCGCACTGCCAGACAAAGAAATGACGCCGGCCGGATTCAGTTGCGGTGCGGCGAGCGCGGCAACCAGCGCGCCTTCGCTGTGGCCCAGGACGATCAGCGGACCCATGCGGCTGTCGGCCTTGAGCAGCTTGCCCCAGGCCACGGCATCGGATACGTAGGCGTCCAGGGTCAGGTTGCGTTCATCCGGCGTGGCCGCCAGGCTGGCGGCCACGCCGCGCTTGTCGTAGCGCACGCTGGCAATGTTGTGTCGGGCAAGCACCCAGGCCAGCCGCTTGAGGCTGTCGTTGCGTGCACCGTCGGCGCTGTTGCCGTTACGGTCGGTAGGCCCGGAGCCGGCAATGATCAACACCACCGGCACCGGCTTGTCGGATTGGGGCAGTAAAAGCGAGCCAAACAGCTCGCCGTTGCCGGTGTCCAGGCTGATCGGCCGTTGCAGCACGACAGGGGAGGCGGCGAAGCCCAGGCTGGAAAACAGGGTGAGGGTTAAAAGCAGAACTCGCAGCATCATCGCGCCATCATCAGGAAGGTGCCGGTTGGACCAACGTCTACCGGTAAGGTTTCGAGGATGAACTAGTCGGTTAGCCTGCGTATACTGGCCGCCTTAAGTTATTACGGTTGACTTGATTCAACTGATTTCACGGAGCGCCCTGCATGTCCGGCAATACCTTCGGCAAGCTGTTCACTGTCACCACCGCGGGCGAAAGCCATGGCCCGGCGTTGGTCGCCATTGTCGACGGCTGCCCGCCAGGCCTCGAGCTGTCTGTGGAAGACCTGCAGCGCGACCTCGACCGCCGCAAGCCCGGCACCAGCCGCCACACCACCCAGCGCCAGGAGCCCGATGAAGTCGAAATCCTCTCCGGCGTGTTCGAAGGCCGCACCACCGGTTGCGCCATCGGCCTGCTGATTCGCAATACCGACCAGAAGTCCAAGGACTACTCGGCGATCAAGGACCTGTTCCGCCCGGCACACGCCGACTACACCTACCATCACAAATACGGCGAACGCGACTACCGTGGCGGTGGCCGCAGCTCGGCGCGCGAAACCGCGATGCGTGTGGCCGCCGGTGCCATCGCCAAGAAATATCTGGCCACCCAGGGCATCGTGATCCGCGGCTACATGAGCCAGCTGGGTCCGATCGAGATCCCGTTCAAGACCTGGGACAGCGTCGACGACAACGCTTTCTTCAGCCCCGACCCGGACAAAGTGCCGGAACTGGAAGCCTACATGGACCAGTTGCGCCGCGACCAGGACTCCGTCGGCGCGAAGATTACCGTGGTTGCAGAAGGCGTCAAACCTGGCTTGGGCGAGCCGATCTTCGACCGCCTCGATGCCGAGCTGGCCCATGCGCTGATGAGCATCAACGCGGTGAAGGGCGTGGAAATCGGCGCCGGTTTCGCCTGTGTGTCCCAGCGCGGCACCGAGCACCGCGATGAACTGACCCCGCAGGGTTTCCTCAGCAACAACGCGGGCGGCATCCTGGGCGGTATTTCCTCGGGCCAACCGATCGTTGCGCACCTGGCCCTCAAGGCCACGTCGAGCATCACCACGCCAGGCCGCTCGATTGATGTGCACGGCAATCCGGTGGATGTGATCACCAAGGGCCGTCATGACCCGTGTGTCGGCATCCGTGCCACGCCGATTGCCGAAGCCATGATGGCCATCGTGTTGATGGACCACCTGCTGCGCAACCGCGGGCAAAATGCCGAGGTACGCGTGAATACGCCGGTGCTGGGCCAGCTGTGACAGCCTGTGGCGGGCGGGCGTGCTCAGGCAGGGCCGCGAAGCGGCCCCGTCCATGGTGAGCCCGACCCTCCCGTACTGGCGCCTGTCCAGCTTCTACCTGTTCTACTTCGCCCTGCTCGGGGCGACGGCGCCGTTCCTGGCGCTGTACTTCGATCATCTCGGGTTCTCCAGCGCACGCA
Organism: Pseudomonas sp. MF6747; assembly: GCF_963890955.1. Lineage (NCBI taxonomy): Bacteria > Pseudomonadati > Pseudomonadota > Gammaproteobacteria > Pseudomonadales > Pseudomonadaceae > Pseudomonas > Pseudomonas sp. MF6747. Next base: position 133,917 of record NZ_CAWPSZ010000009.1, on the reverse strand, counting down.
TTGGTGAGTTGGTGGCTATCCCCATGCTGATGCGCTGCGTGGCGCCCAACCTGTGGGGCTGGCTCGGCGATTACACCGGGCGGCGCCTGGCCATCGTCCGGTTTGGCGCAGTGTGTACGCTGGCCAGCTTTTCACTGATTTTCTTCAGCAAGACCTACGCCTGGCTCGCGCTGGTGATGGCCCTGCATGCGTTCTTCTGGCACGCCGTGTTGCCGCAGTTTGAAGTGATCACCCTGGCCCACCTGCAAAAGCAAACCTCGCGCTACAGCCAGATCCGCCTGTGGGGCTCGATTGGTTTCATCCTCACCGTGGTGATCATGGGCCGCCTGTTCGACTGGCTGAGCCTGGACATTTACCCGGTGGTGGTCGTGGTGATCATGGCCGGCATCATCGGTGCCAGCCTGTGGGTACCGAATGCGCAACCCGCGACCCACGACAATCGCCTGGCCGGTGACGGTTTTCTCAGGCAATTGCGCAGCCCTGGGGTACTGGCGTTTTATGCCTGCGTGGCGCTGATGCAAATGAGCCACGGCCCGTATTACACCTTCCTCACCCTGCACCTCGAACATCTGGGCTACAGCCGTGGCGTGATCGGCATGCTCTGGGCCTTGGGCGTGGTCGCAGAAGTGCTGATGTTTCTGGCCATGAGCCGCATCCTCACGCGCTTTTCGGTGCGACGGGTGCTGCTGGCAAGTTTCCTGTTGGCCGCCGTGCGCTGGTTGCTGCTGGGCTCATTCGCCGAATTTTTCTGGGTGCTGCTGCTGGCGCAGGTGATGCACGCGGCCACCTTTGGCAGTTTTCATGCGGCGGCGATTGCCTTTGTGCAACGCAGCTTCGGCGCCCGCCAGCAAGGCCAGGGCCAGGCGCTGTATGCCGCACTGGCCGGCACTGGCGGCGCATTGGGCGCGCTGTATGCCGGTTATAGCTGGAATCTGTTGGGGCCGACCCTGACCTTCAGCATCGCCAGTGTCGCGGCCCTGGCCGCCGCCCTCATCATTGGCTTTCGATTGCAAGAGCCGAATAAAGGAACCGTGCAATGAGTTATGTCGCTGTTTATCCGCTCGCCACACCCGATACCCCGAACAAGGTGTTGACCCATTTCGACGACATCGTCTCGACCCTGGTTGAGCACGGCGTGGGTTTTGACCGCTGGCAGCCCAGCCCGATTGAAAAAGGCGCCAGTGACGCAGAGATGATCGCCGCGTACCAGTCGCAGATCGATGCCCTCGGCTACGGCTCTGCTCATGTATTGAGCGTAACGGGCGACCATCCGCAGCGCGCCGAGTTGCGCGCTGAAGGCCTCAAGGCGCGTCGCTACAGCGCCGACAACGTGCATTTCTTCATCGCGGGCCAAGGCTTGTTCTGCCTGCTCGTGGGCGAATATGTCTACGCCGTGCGTTGTGAGAAGAATGACGTGCTGGTGGTTCCGGCCGGAATGCCGCATTGGCTCGACGTGGGCGAGAATCCGCACTGTGTGGCGCTACGTTTATTCCATACAGCCGAAGGCTGTGTGCCTCAGTTCACTGACCAGGACAGTGCCGCTGGCTTTCCAGGCTTGGACGATTAAGCGCGAATAGTTAAAGGTTCAATCCCGGCAGGTTGGAAGTTGTTGTGGGAAGGAACTCAATTAAATGTAAGACGTAGCTGTTTATGCGGCGCCTTATGCTTTCAATCCATTCGTTATGTAACTCTCTGCCGACTCAATGTTTATATCACCTGTCAATCGCAGGAATCCGAAAGGTGGTATGGCATCCACTGATACAGGAGAGAGATTGATGAGTGGCCCAGAGCAGCCGTGTCGCGCGCTTGCCGTGCCGAGCGCCGTTGGAAAACGCCTGAGCCTGTGCGGCAAACCCCTGACGCCGACAGAGCTGGAAATCCTGCGCTGGGCCTCGGAAGGCAAGACCGTCTGGGAAATCAGCCAGATTCGCTCCACTTCCCAAGCCACGGTTAAATTCCATCTGCGCAACATCTACCTCAAGCTGCAAGTCACCAACCGCGTGCAGGCGATGAATGCAGCAGCCCGACAGGGGCTTTGTTGAAGGCACAAAAAAAGGCCGCGACGCTCAACGGCGTCGCGGCCTTTTTTGCTCAGATTACTCAGGCCGAATGGTAGGTCGGCAGGGCAAAGCGATTCTGGCTTTGCAGCATCGAGATCTGTGGCAGTTCGCTGGCTTGTTCGGCCAGGTCGCGGCGAATGGCGCTGATGACCCAGGTCAGCTGGTCAGCGGTGTGCAGTTGTTGGTACGAAATCGAACGCTTGACCTGTTTGCCTTCGCTGTTGCGCAGGGTCAACAGGATCCCGCCGTCTGGGCGTGGCTGAGTGGTGACGTCGTATTGGGAGAATACAGAAGCGAATTTATCTTGGATCAGGCTCATGTCTATCAGCTCCGTTGGCTCAAGTTGGCAAGCATGGAGTGATAGGTGCAGTGATTGTGCCAGTATTGGATTGTCTAAAAAATCGTTATAAATCAGGCACTTAAAATTTTTCAGTTTTTTCACTTTCGTGCAATTTGCATGAAAGGCCATCGTGCATCCTGCATTTTGCGCTATCGAGGCCGGGCATTTCGCTCCCTCGTTACAGTTAATGACCGCGTCGGCGCCGCGCAATTCCCTTTTTGATGCTGGGCGGCATGGGATACAAAACTTTTCAAATCCCACATGTACAGCTGAAGAATGGCAGGCGTATTTTCCTGCAAAGCATCCGTCCTCTTCCTACAGGGCCGATGCGGTGTCTGGATCATATGAAGAATAAGAAAAAGGACGTTCCGCCATGAGCCATCCGCACGACGACATGATTACTTGGGGCAAGCTACTGCGTAAGGTGCCGGCGATAGTTCGGGCCCTGCCACGCGTGGTGCGCGGCATGCGCGCCGCGAACGTCACCGATCCCAGCCAGCCCTGCGGCCTGGGGTGGCAATTCGAACAGGCCACCTCTCGTAACCCAGATGGCGCGGCGCTGTTGTATGGCGATAGTGTGCTCAGCTACGCCCAAGCCAACCAGCGTGCCAACCGCATCGCCCATCACCTGCACCAGCAGGGCATCGGCAAGGGGGATGTGGTCGCGTTGTTCATCGAAAACCGCCCCGAACTGCTGTTGAGCGTGCTGGCCGTGGCCAAGCTGGGTGGTATCTGTGCAATGCTCAATACGTCGCAAACCCAGGCGGCGCTGGTGCACAGCCTGAATCTGGTGAGTCCGGTGGCAATCGTGGTGGGCGCAGAGTTGGTAGCGGCCTACACGAGCGTGCGTGAGCACGTGACAATCGCGGCGCACAGGACCTGGTTTGTCGCCGATCAGCAGTCAAGCACGCTGCCTGAAGGCTATACCGACCTGATGGCCGCCAGTGCCGACGGCTCGGTGGACAACCCCGCCAGTACCGGACAAGTGTTCTTCAACGACCCCTGCTTCTATATCTACACCTCCGGCACCACCGGCTTGCCCAAGGCCGGCATCATGAAGCACGGGCGCTGGACCAAAACCGCCGTCAGCTTCGGCAGCATTGCGCTGGACATGGGTCCGGATGACGTCCTCTATTGCACGTTGCCGCTGTACCACGCCACCGGCCTGTGCGTGTGCTGGGGCTCGGCGATTGTCGGGGCTTCGGGCTTTGCCATCCGGCGTAAATTCAGCGCCAGCCAGTTCTGGGACGATGCGCGCAAATTCAACGCAACCACCCTGGGCTATGTCGGCGAGTTGTGCCGCTACCTGCTCGATCAGCCCGCCAGCGCTCAGGATCTCGATAACCGCGTGACCAAGATGGTCGGTAATGGCCTGCGTCCCGGCGTGTGGGCGCAGTTCAAGCAACGTTATGGCGTTGAGCATATCTGCGAACTGTATGCCGCCAGTGACGGCAACATCGGGTTCACCAACGTACTGAATTTCGACAACACCATCGGCTTTTGCCTGCAGCATTGGGCATTGGTGGACTACAACAACGACAGCGGTGAACCGGTGCGCGGCAGCGACGGTTTCATGCGCAAGGTGCAAACAGGCGGGCAGGGGTTGTTACTGGCCAGGATCGATGAAAAGTCACCGTTCGACGGCTACACCGACCCGGAAAAGAACCGCAAAGTGGTGCTGACCGACGTGTTCGAAAAGGGCGACCGCTATTTCAATACCGGCGACTTGTTGCGCAGCATCGGCTTCGGCCATGCGCAATTTGTCGATCGCCTGGGCGATACCTATCGCTGGAAGGGCGAAAACGTGTCGACCACCGAAGTGGAGAACGTGCTGCTGCAACATCCGCAGATTGCCGAAGTGGTGGCCTACGGTGTCGAGATCGAAAACACCAACGGCCGGGCTGGCATGGTCGCCATCACCCCAAGTGAATCCCTGGCCTCGCTGGACATGCGTGAATTGCTGCAATTCGCCCATGGCCAGTTGCCGCATTACGCGGTGCCGTTGTTCCTGCGGATCAAGGTGAAGATGGAAACCACCGGCACCTTCAAGTATCAGAAAGTGCGCCTCAAAGAGGAGGCCTTCGACCCGGGCAAGGCCGGCAATGACCCGGTGTATGCCTGGCTGCCGGGGTCGGATTGCTACGTGCCGGTCACCGGCCACTTGTTGGCGCAGATTCAGGGCGGACATTTCCGCTATTAAAAGCAGCGCTATTGATTCTGCCTATGACCGCTTTCGGCAAAAAAGCCATGACAGTGGGGAACTCCATCGCGACACTGGGCGCCTATAAAGCAACCAGACAAGGAGCCCCACATGTCAGACCAGCCTAAACAAATGACCGAAGACGAAGCCGCTGAATTTGCCGAGCAGGTCTTCGACGTGGCCCGCAAAGGCGATGCCGCCATGCTCGCCGCACTGCTGGCCAAAGGCTTGCCGCCTAACCTGCGCAATCACAATGGCGACACTTTGCTCATGCTCGCGGCCTATCACGGTCACGCCGACGCAGTAAAAGTGCTGCTGGAATTCAAGGCTGACCCGCTGATCGCCAACGACAAGAACCAGCTGCCGATGGCCGGTGCGGCGTTCAAGGGCAACCTGCCCGTGGTCAAGGCGCTGATCGAGGGCGGCGCGCCGGTGGACGGCGCCTCCTCGGACGGCCGCACGGCGTTGATGATGGCCGCGATGTTCAACCGTGTCGAAATGCTCGACTACCTGCTCGGCCAGGGTGCCAACCCCAAAGCCACCGATGCCCAGGGTGCGACCGCACTGGCGGCGGCGCACACCATGGGCGCGGCGGATACGGCGGCGCAGTTGCAAAAACTGGTGTAGGCTACGCGCCCTCAAAAACCAGCTCGCCACAGGACTTTCCCATGCAAACCGCCCTCGTTGAACTCATCAGCAAAATCAGCGCCGGCGTCATGGGCGAGGACGAAGTGGCACGCATCGCCGAGGAAGCGGCCCAGGCCTACGCGGACCCGGCTGCTTTTCTGGCGGCCAACCCGGATATCAACTACGACGACACTTTCCCGATTCCTCTGGGTGAGTGGGTCGTGGTCGGTAGCCTGCCGGACACGGTGCTGTTTCAAGCCGACACCTACGGCGACCTGTTTGCACAGATCGTCGCGTCGTTCGGCCCGGGCGTGGCGTTCACGCTCAAGCCCAAGCAGTTGGCCAAGACTGAAGACCTGACGGCGCTGAACCGCATCCAGATCCAGATGAGCGCGCTGAGCCCGCAAGACGGTGGCTATGTGCTGCTCAACTTCAGTCAGTTGCTGGATGACGAGATTCAGGCGGTGCTGGTCTACGGCAACGACCTGCCGCGCGTGCTGGAACTGTGCGCTGAAGTCGGCATCAAGGCCGAGCCGTCCCTGGAAGCCCTGCGCGTTGCCGTCCACGTCTGAAATAAAACGGAACCCCTGCCAGGGCTGACTATCCTACAAGTGCATGCCCTCACTTAGGAGCGACACCATGGGTTCCACCTTTAATGGCTTGATTGGCCTGATCATCCTGGCGCTGGATATCTGGGCGATCATCAACGTGTTCAAAAGCGGCGCCAGCACCGGTGCCAAAGTGCTGTGGATTTTGCTGATCCTGTTGCTGCCTGTCTTGGGCCTGATCATCTGGGCAATCGCCGGGCCACGCGGTAACGTGCGGATCTGACGACGCCTGGGCCCGCTCTAATCCTGAGTGGGCACGGTAAATGTGGGAGCGGGCTTGCCCGCGATAACGGTTTATCAGCCACAGTTGTGCGGGCTGATACATCGCTGTCGTGGGCAAGCCCGCTCCCACATTCGTTTCCAGGGTATTTAGCGTTTTGTGTGTCGAAAGTATTCGCTGCACGAAATTTTCACATCTTTTCCAAGACAATCCGCCGGCTTTATCACGCTGCCAAGGCTCTATCTCGAGTGCCGTTAAAGGTACAAGCGCGGCGCACGTTCAGTAATTAATGGCGTTGATGCCATTGATCGGGCACCATTTGCGCCACCGCGTTAACCGCCTACCCCAGCCAGCCTGGGCGAGGGACGGACGCCACTGCATTTTTTCGCAACTTAAACTTCCAATGGGTCCTGAAACGACATGGCAAACCCGGACGCCCTGAGTCAGCAGCGAGCTTCAAATCGCCTGCTGCAACCGACCGTCAAATCCCATCTGGCGTACACGCTGCTCTGCGCATTGGTCATGATGGTGATGTTCTCCCTGCTGCGCCTGGCGCTGCTGGTCTACAACCGCGAGATGATCCTCGACACGCCGGCCTCGACGTTCCTGGAAGCGTTCGCCAACGGGCTGCGTTTTGACATACGCCTGGTGATGTACGTGCTGGTCCCGCTGCTGCTGGCCTTGTTCAGCGTACGGGCGATGGCGGCACGCGGGTTCTTCCGTTTGTGGTTGACCGTCGCGTCCAGCATTGCCCTGTTCCTGGGCCTGATGGAAATGGACTTCTACCGCGAATTCCACCAGCGCCTCAACGGCCTGGTCTTCCAGTATGTAAAGGAAGACCCGAAAACCGTGATGAGCATGCTCTGGTACGGTTTCCCGGTTGTGCGTTACCTGCTGGCCTGGGCTGTGGGCACGCTGATCCTGAGCATGGCCTTCAAAGGTGCCGACCGTGCAACGCGCCCCCGCGGCCCGTTCAGCGGCGGCAGCATCGGTACCCGCCAAGTGGCGCCGTGGTACAGCCGCATCGCCGTGTTTGTGGTCTGCCTGTTGATCGCCGTGGTCGCCATCCGCGGCACCTTGCGCCAAGGCCCGCCGCTGCGTTGGGGTGATGTCTACACCACCGAATCGAACTTCGCCAACCAGTTGGGCCTCAACGGCACGCTGTCGCTGATCGCTGCAGCCAAGGCGCGCTTCTCCGAGGAACGCTCTAATATCTGGAAGGCCACCCTGGACCAGCCGCTGGCCACCCAGACCGTGCGTGACATGTTGGTGCTGCCGCAAGAGAAACTGGTGGATACCGACACCGCCGCCGTGCGCCGTGACTATACGCCACCGGCCGAGAAGACCCTGCCGATCAAGAACGTCGTGGTCATCCTGATGGAAAGCTTCGCCGGTCACTCGGTGGGCGCCCTGGGCCGCCCGGGCAATATCACGCCGTACTTCGACAAGTTGTCCAAGGAAGGCTTGCTGTTCGACCGCTTCTTCTCCAACGGCACGCACACCCACCAGGGCATGTTCGCCACCATGGCGTGCTTCCCGAACCTGCCAGGCTTCGAATACCTGATGCAGACCCCGGAAGGCAGCCACAAGCTGTCGGGCCTGCCGCAGTTGCTCAGCGCGCGCAAGTTTGACGACGTGTATGTCTACAACGGCGATTTCGCCTGGGACAACCAGTCGGGCTTCTTCAGCAACCAGGGCATGACCAACTTCATCGGGCGTAATGACTTCGTCAACCCGGTGTTCTCCGACCCGACGTGGGGCGTGTCCGACCAGGACATGTTCAACCGTGGCCTGGAAGAGTTGAAAGCCCGCGAAGGCGGCAAGCCGTTCTACGCACTGCTGCAAACCCTGTCCAACCACACGCCGTACGCGTTGCCGACGCCATTGCCGGTCGAGAAAGTCACCGACCGTGGCAGCCTCAACGAGCATTTGACGGCCATGCGTTACTCCGACTGGGCCTTGGGCCAGTTCTTTGAAAAGGCCCGTAAAGAGCCGTACTTCAAGGAAACCCTGTTCGTGATTGTGGGCGACCATGGTTTTGGCAACGAGCAGCAGATCACCGAAATGGACCTGGGCCGCTTCAACGTGCCGATGCTGATGATTGCGCCGGGCATGCAGGAGAAGTTCGGCGAGCGTGACCACACCGTGGGCACTCAGATCGACATCGTGCCGACCATCATGGGCCGCCTCGGTGGCGACACCCTGCACCAGTGCTGGGGCCGTGACCTGCTGAACCTGCCGGAAGGCGACAAGGGCTTTGGCGTGATCAAGCCGTCGGGTAGCGATCAGACGGTGGCGCTGGTTACCGCAGACCGCATTCTGGTACTGCCCAAGGAGATGCCACCCAAGCTGTGGGAATATGAACTGGGCGCGAACCCGACCGGTAAAGTGATTCCCGAGTCACCGGACGAGGCGGCGCTGAAGCAGAAACTCGAGTCGTTCCTGCAGACGGCCACCAAGAGCCTGTTGGATAACACTGCCGGCGTGATTGACGGCAAGCCGGATTAATTAACCGGGCATAAAAAAAGAGGCCTCAATGAGGCCTCTTTTTTTGTGCGGAATTTATATCCGACCGAGCAGCAACAATACCACCAGCACTACCAGGACAACGCCCAGGATACCCGACGGGCCATAGCCCCAGTTACGCGAGTGCGGGAACACCGGCAGGCCGCCGACCAACAACAGGATCAAGATAATGATCAGAATGAGGCTCATGGTTTTTTTCCTTATAGGGCCTTCTGAAAAGACCGGTTATTAACGACAGGCCCGTGAGTTTAAGTACGGACGCCTTAATAACTCCGACTCTGTCACTTCGAAGAAAATTCCCTGCTTTTTTAAAGCATTTTGCAAAGTTGCTTATTTCTTTTAATGCGTTCGCAATTACGTGCGCTTAGTTGAAAATTATTGAACTTACGCTATACGCCATCCCTCGCACCGGGCCTCAGGTTTTCCCGAGGTATTCATCAATTGGATGGTGCGTGGGTGTCGGAAAAACCTTCGCTACACTGCCGATCACTTCCTACGTGAACCACAAGGCTTATTTCCTATGCAAAATCGCATGATGATCACCGGCGCCGGGTCCGGCCTGGGCCGCGAAATCGCGCTGCGCTGGGCCCGTGAGGGTTGGCAGTTGGCCTTGTCGGATGTCAGCGAGCCGGGCCTGCAGGAAACGCTCAAACTGGTGCGCGAGGCAGGTGGCGATGGGTTTGTGCAGCGCTGCGATGTGCGTGATTACAGCCAGCTCACCGCCTTTGCACAGGCGTGCGAGGTGAAATTGGGCGGTATCGATGTGATCGTCAACAACGCCGGCGTAGCGTCGGGAGGCTTCTTTGCCGAGTTGTCGCTGGAAGATTGGGACTGGCAGATCGCGATTAACCTGATGGGCGTGGTCAAGGGCTGCAAGGCGTTCCTGCCGTTGTTGGAGAAGAGCAGGGGCCGGATCATCAATATTGCCTCGATGGCGGCATTGATGCAGGGGCCGGCCATGAGTAATTACAACGTGGCAAAGGCTGGGGTGGTGGCGTTGTCGGAGAGCTTGCTGGTCGAGCTCAAGCATCAGGAAATTGGCGTGCACGTGGTGTGCCCGTCGTTTTTCCAGACCAACTTGCTGGATTCGTTTCGCGGGCCGACCCCGGCGATGAAGGCGCAGGTGGGCAAGTTGCTGGAGAGTTCGCCCATTTCGGCGGCTGACATTGCCGACTATATCTACCAGCGTGTGGCACAGGGCGAATTCATGATTTTGCCCCACGAGCAGGGGCGCATGGCCTGGGCGTTGAAGCAGAAAAATCCGCAAGTGCTGTATGACGAGATGACCAGCATGGCAGACAAGATGCGGGCCAAGGCTCAGGCGGTTAAGGCTTGAAGTGTTGGGCGTGTACCTAGGCGTTATGCCGGTAGCGGCGCCGCTGGATGGCGCTTCACCCGGCGTCAACCCGGTAACGGATAGGTACCCGGCCAGCCCGATGCAGCTGATGTCTGTCAGGCAAATTACCAGCCCGCGTAGGCCTCGCCTGATTTAGTGGCAAGCCATTGTCGCCCCCCCTCCGAGCGCGCATGGTCAAGGTCCTGTCACTCCAAAAGGACAACCGCCATGCTGGTCTTAAGCCGCGCCGTAGGCGAAATCATTTCCATCGGCGATGACATCGCCTTGCATATCCTCGAGCTGAACGGAACCCAGGTGAAATTCGGCATCCAGGCACCGGTAGGGGTCAATGTGCACCGCGCCGAGGTGTATCAGAAAATCCTCGAGCGCCAAGTCACGCAACCTGAAACCAACCCCTAGAGCTTTCTCAATCGAACAGATGCTTGGGCACATCGTGCTTGAGCATCAACTGGCATTGCTCGCTTTCAGGGTCGAACACAATCAGCGCCTGCCCTTTGGTCAGCGCCTGGCGCACGCGCAGCACGCGGGTCTCCAAGGGCGTTTCATCGCCATTGTCAGTGCCGTCGCGGGTGACGAAGTCTTCGATGAGCCGGGTCAGGGTGTCGACTTCAAGTGCGTCGTAGGGAATCAGCATAAAAGCCTCAGAGGTGGAATCCCGGCGATGCTACTGCGCCGGGACCCGTCTTGCCAGTATCAGGTTGCCAGCCTCAGGACTTCTGACCTACCAGACTGTCCACTGAGGGCACTCGTGTATCGCTCTCCATCTGTGTTTCGTGCTCGATCTGATGACTGAAGCGGTCCAGCGAACCCTGCGCCGGTTGCGCATCGCTGGCAAAGACCGGCGGGCTGAGGATGTACGCGCTCAGCAGGCGACTCAATGCCGCCAGGCTGTCGATGTGCGTGCGCTCGTAGCCGTGGGTTGCATCGCAACCGAACGCCAGCAGGGCGGTGCGAATGTCGTGCCCGGCGGTGACCGCCGAATGCGCATCGCTGAAGTAATAGCGGAACAGGTCGCGACGCACGGGCAGGTCGTTGTCCGAGGCCAGGCGCAACAAATGCCGGGACAGGTGATAGTCGTACGGCCCGCCGGAATCCTGCATCGCCACACTCACTGCGTGTTCGCTCGAATGCTGACCGGGCGCGACCGGAGCGATGTCGATGCCGACAAACTCACTCACGTCCCAAGGCAATGCCGCGGCGGCGCCGCTGCCGGTCTCTTCGGTGATGGTAAACAGCGGGTGACAGTCGATCAGCAACGGTTCGCCGCTGTCGATGATCGCCTTGAGCGCGGCGAGCAGTGCAGCCACGCCGGCTTTATCGTCCAGATGGCGCGCGCTGATGTGGCCGCTGTCGGTGAACTCGGGCAGCGGGTCAAACGCCACGTAGTCACCAATACTGATGCCCAGCGAATCGCAGTCGGCGCGGGTGGCACAGTAGGCGTCCAGGCGCAGTTCGACATGGTCCCAACTCACCGGCATTTCATCCACGGCGGTGTTGAAGGCATGCCCTGAGGCCATCAGCGGCAGCACACTGCCACGGATCACGCCGTTGTCGGTGAACAGGCTGACGCGACTGCCTTCGGCAAAACGGCTGGACCAGCAACCGACGGGCGCCAGGGTCAGGCGGCCGTTGTCCTTGATCGCACGCACGGCGGCGCCGATGGTGTCCAAGTGGGCCGAGACGGCACGGTCGGGGCTGTTTTTCTGGCCCTTGAGGGTGGCGCGAATCGTGCCGCGCCGGGTCATCTCAAAGGGGATCCCCAGTTCTTCCAGGCGCTCGGCGACGTAGCGCACGATGGTGTCGGTGAAGCCGGTAGGGCTGGGAATGGCGAGCATTTCCAGCAGCACCTTCTGCAGGTAGGTGAGATCCGGTTCTGGGATGGTTCGGCTCATAAAGACTCCTGATGAATGGGGGCGAGCGGATTTGTGTGGCGAGCGGGCCTGTTGTGGCGGACGGCTCGTGGCGGCAGCGGGCCTGTCGTGTGGCGGGCGGGCTTGATGTGGCGAGCGGGCTTGCCCTACGAGATCTGCTCGCCACAGGTTATTGGGCGGTCGGCTGACTGTGCGGAAACAGCAAATCCACAAACTTCTCCGCCGTCGGTTGCGGCTCATGGTTGGCCAGCCCGGCCCGTTCGTTGGCTTCGATAAACACATACTCGGGTTGATCGGCGGCAGGCACCATCAGGTCCAGGCCCACCATGGGAATGTCCAGCGCACGCGCCGCACGCACGGCAGCGTCCACCAATGTGGGATGCAAAATCGCCGTGACGTCTTCCAGGCAGCCGCCGGTGTGCAGGTTGGCGGTGCGGCGCACGGCCAGGGTCTGGCCACGCGGCAGGATGCTGCTGTAGTCAAAACCGGCGGCGTGCAGGGTGCGTTGGGTTTCGGCGTCCAGTGGGATCTTGCTTTCACCGTCGGTGGCCGCTTGGCGACGACGGCTTTGGGCTTCGATCAAGGCGCCGATGGAGTGCTGGCCGTCGCCGGTCACCTCGGCCGGGCGCCGAATCGCAGCGGCAACCACTTCAAAACCGATCACCAGAATGCGCAGGTCGAGGCCTTCATGGAAGCTCTCGAGCAACACGCGGCTGTCGAACTGGCGCGCTGTTTCAATGGCTTTCTGCACGTCCTCGATGGTCTGCAGATCCACCGCCACGCCCTGGCCTTGCTCGCCATCCAGCGGCTTGACCACGATGCGCTGATGTTCGTCGAGAAACTCCAGGTTGTCGTCGGCACTGCCCGCCAATTGCTGCGACGGCAGGTTCAAACCAGCGGCTTTGAGCACTTTGTGGGTCAGGCTCTTGTCCTGGCACAAGGTCATGCTGATGGCGCTGGTCAGGTCGCTCAGCGATTCACGGCAACGCACGCGGCGCCCGCCATGGCTGAGGGTGAACAGGCCGGCATCGGCGTCATCCACGTGCACATCGATACCGCGTCGGTGGGCTTCCTCGACAATGATGCGCGCATAGGGATTGAAGCCGGCCTGCGGGCCCGGGCCAAGAAACAGTGGCTGGTTGATGCCGTTTTTGCGTTTGATCGCAAAGGTGGTCAGCGCGCGAAAACCCAGCTTGGCGTAGAGGCTCTTGGCCTGACGGTTATCGTGCAGCACCGACAGGTCGAGATAGCTCAAGCCGCGGCTCATGAAGTGCTCCACCAAGTGGCGCACCAGCACTTCACCCACGCCAGGGCGCGTGCACTGCGGATCAACCGCCAGGCACCAGAGGCTGCAGCCGTTTTCCGGGTCGTGAAAAGCCTTCTGATGGTTCAGGCCCATCACGCTGCCGATCACCGCGCCGCTGTCTTCGTCTTCGGCCAGCCAATACACCGGGCCGCCTTGATGGCGCGGGGTCAGACGTTCAGCGTCGACCGGCAACATGCCGCGCCCCTGGTAGAGCACGTTGACCGCCGCCCAATCAGCTTCGGTCTGCACCCGGCGAATCCGAAAACCGCGAAACACGCGGGTAGCGGGGCGATAGTCGCTGAACCACAGGCGCAGGGTGTCGGAGGGGTCGAGGAACAGCTGCTGCGGGTCGATCCCCAGAATCTGCTGGGGCGCTGCCACGTACAGGGCGATGTCACGCTCGCCAGGCTGTTCCTTGAGCAGTTCCTGGGCCAGGCTTGCCGGGTCCGGGAAGGTATGGCCGATCAACAACCGGCCCCATCCGCAATGCACGGCAATCGGTTCGGCGCCCAACGGGCTGCCATCTTCAGCCAGGCGGGCCTGCAGGCGCTCGTAGGTCGGCGCCTGGCCCTTCAGCAAGCGTTGGCTGTAAGCCGCTGCAAGAGGTTTCATCAATCAGATTCCTTGTTCGCTGAGCCACAGGTTCAGCGCCGCCAGTTGCCACAGCTTTGAACCGCGCAGCGGCGTCAGTTGACCTTGTGGGTCAGTCAGCAGGCGATCCAGCATGGCCGGGTTGAACAGGCCGCGATCCTGGCTTGGGTCCAGCAGCAGTTCACGCACCCAGTTCAAGGTGTCACCCTGCAAGTGCTTGAGGCCCGGCACCGGGAAGTAGCCTTTTTTGCGGTCGATGACTTCACTCGGGATCACGCGGCGCGCGGCTTCTTTCAAGACTTGCTTGCCACCGTCGGGCAATTTGAATTTGCCGGGCACACGGGCTGACAATTCGACAAGGCGGTAGTCCAGAAACGGCGTGCGTGCTTCCAGGCCCCAGGCCATGGTCATGTTGTCGACGCGTTTGACCGGGTCGTCCACCAGCATCACCGTACTGTCCAGGCGCAGGGCCTTGTCCACGGCGGCGTCGGCGCCCGGCATGGCGAAATGCTCGCGCACGAAGTCACCGGCAGCGTCGTTGGCGGTCAGCCATTTGGGGGCGACGGTGGCCGCGTAGTCGTCATAGCTGCGGTCAAAAAAGGCATCGCGGTAGGCGGCATAGGGATCGCTGGCGCCATCCACTTGCGGGTACCAGTGGTAACCGGCGAAGAGCTCATCGGCGCCCTGACCGCTTTGCACCACTTTGCAATGCTTGGCCACTTCCCGCGACAGCAGGTAGAAGGCGATGCAGTCGTGGCTGACCATCGGCTCGCTCATGGCACGAAACGCGGCGGGCAGTTGCTCGATGATCTCGCTTTCGGCGATGCGCAGTTGATGGTGACGGGTGCCGTAGTGCTTGGCGATCAGATCCGAATACTGGAATTCGTCGCCGCGCTCGCCGCCGGCGTCTTCAAAGCCGATGGAGAAGGTCGACAGGTCCTGCACGCCGACTTCACGCAGCAGGCCCACGAGCATGCTCGAATCGACACCGCCGGAGAGCAGCACGCCGACATCCACGGCGGCGCGTTGGCGAATGGCCACGGCTTCGCGGGTGCTGTCGAGCACGCGGTCGGTCCAGTCTTCCAGGGTCAGGTTTTTTTCATCGTCATGGGGACCGTAGGGCAGCGTCCACCAGGTTTTCTGTTCGATCTTGCCGTTGGCGTCAATGCGCATCCAGCTGGCCGGCGGCAGTTTTTCAATGCCTGCCAGCAACGTGCGCGGTGCCGGTACCACAGCGTGGAAGTTCAGGTAGTGATTCAGCGCGACCGGATCAAGCATCGGGTTGATGTCACCGCCCTTGAGCAATGCCGGCAGTGCCGAGGCAAAGCGCAGGCGCTGGCCGGTGCGCGACAGGTACAAAGGCTTAACACCCAGGCGGTCACGGGCGATGAACAGGCGCTGGGCGTCGCGCTCCCAGATGGCAAACGCAAACATGCCATTGAGCTTGGGCAGCAGTGCTTCGCCCCACGCGTGGTAGCCCTTGAGCAGCACTTCGGTGTCGCCACCGGAATAGAAGGCGTAGCCGAGGGCTTCCAGCTCTTCACGCAATTCCGGGAAGTTGTAGATCGCGCCATTGAAGGCCAGGGACAGCCCCAGTTGGGCGTCGACCATCGGTTGGGCCGAGCCGTCCGACAGGTCCATGATTTTCAGGCGTCGATGGCCCAGGGCAATCGGCCCTTGGGCGTGGAAGCCCCACGCGTCAGGACCGCGTGGTGCCAAATGATGGGTGATCCGCTCTACCGCTGCCAAGTCGGCAGGTTGGTGATCAAAACGTAACTCGCCAGCTAATCCGCACATATATTCCTTACCGGTTTTTCCGTTGGGGACAGACAAAAAAGGCACCGCACCAAAAGGGTGGGCACCCAGAGACTGACCCGAGCAGATTCACGGAGTTTTAGAACAATACGTTATAAGGCAAAGAGCCTTGAGTGGCCGCAAGCCACGTCGCGCGCCACGGGGGCGCCCGTCAATGGTCGGTAGATAGGTCAATCACGGATGCAAAAAGTGGGGGAATGCGCCGCGATATCGAGCGCCTATTTGAACCTTTCATTGCCGGCGTGAGGGTTATTGTCCGGGTCATTATCCAACGCAATAAGGACTGTTGCCGATGACCCAACAACCGGCTGTAAGCCAGGCCGCCGCGCCTGTCTCTCAGGAGAAAATCACCGCTGCACTGCTGGAAATCACCGGCGACCTGGACAAGGCCAGGGTGCTGCAGCATACGCTGCCCCCATGGCTGGTAAGTGCCGCCGCCTCAACGCGCCAGGCGCTGGAAGCGGCGCATGCCAGCAGTCAGCAACCCCGCGAGCGGGCCGCGAGCCTGTTGCGCCGTATAACGCCGCTCAGGTCATTTTGTGCCGAGCGACTTAAGGCGCTCCTGGCGGCCAAGGGGCATGCCGGGCTGGATGTCGAACGTGACTGGCTGGAGTTGCCCAATCGGCACTTCGCCGCGTTGACCGTCGGCCGTGGTGTACGGCTGCAGACGATGTCCATGGACAAGCACCACCTGCTGCAGGCGGCCATGCAGAATTTTACCCTGGACCAGGCCGAGGCAGGGGGGCTGCCCGCAGGCGCGGTGATTCGAACGGGCGCGGCAGGCCAAAAGGTGTCAACGCTCAGCGCTGGAGCCTTTGCGCGGTACTGCCGCGAACTGGACCTGGGCGCGGCCTATCAGCGGCACCTGCGTGAGGTGTTCAACCTCGCGGGGAGCGACGACGATGGCGGCGCTGAACGGGCCTACAACCCGGTGGTCGGCGAGGTCGGCCAGTGCAAGATCAAGGACATGCAAATCGACTTGCAGATTGCCCATGGCAAGGGCGATATCAGCGAGTCCGGCTATACCGCGTTGCAAGCCCTGCTCAATGCTCGCTTGCCCGCGCGGAACCTGCAGCATGTGTTGTTCCATGAAAAGCCGCTGATCTGGCAAGGGATGAATGTGCATGGCGCCTGCCTGTGGAGCGTGCTGGTGTTCGGCCATGCCTCCACGCACGGCTTTGCTGAGGGGCCCTTGCTGGTGTACATGCCAGGCGAGCCCGGGCGCCCGTGGTACGAATACCCCACGCTGGGGGACCTGATCGCCTACCTGACGCTCAAGCTTCAGGTGCCGGCCTATCGCAGCTTCTTCACGCGCTACCTGGATGAGGCCGAGCGGTTCGGTTTTTTCCAGCGTTTTGACCAACGCAGGACACTCGAACGCGTGGAGCCCGTGGCGGTGGACACCGGCCTGGAACCGTTCTTTTTCGGCGCCTTGACCCGCAAGATCCAGCTGGACGCCGTTGCATTGGCCGTGCCGACGGCGCAAGTCGATGAGGAGGCGCGGCAGAAACGCCTACAAGGCTATCTGGAGGCGGGCCTGAATATGCTGAACATCGCCGGCCTGATGGTGCCGGTGCTCGGGCAATTAATGTTGGGCGTCGCCGTCGGCCAGATGCTCGCCGAGGTCTTCGAAGGGGTGGATGAATGGACTCACAGCGACCAGGCCGAGGGCCTGGAACATTTGGTCAATGTGGCTGAAAACCTGGCGGCCATGGCCGTGTTCGCGGACGGTGTGAAGGTGGCAGGCAAGGTGTTCAGGGGGGTCAAGTCCAACCCCGCAGAGTTCTTCGAGGCAGTCGAAGCGGTGCAGCTGCCGGATGCCGGTCCTCGCTTGTGGCGTCGGCGGCTCAAGCCTTACGGCCGGACGCTGGATGTCGACGCCCTGACGGTGGCCAATAGCCGTGGGATCTACCAGGTCGGCGGCCATTCCTATGTCAGGATTATGGGAGTGGTGTACGCGGTGGCCTACGATGCGCGGTCGGGTTACTGGCACGCCCTTCACCCGACGCGGACCACGGCCTATCGTCCGCGTCTGCTGCACAACCGCCAGGGCGGTTGGCGGTTTGCGTTCGAACACCCCCAGGAGTGGGGCTCCCCGTCCTACATTCTCACTCGGCTTAACCCGCGCCTGGCCGCGCTGCCCACCGAGCAATTGAAATACGTGGCGAGCATTGTCGACATGCGGCCCTCCCGCCTGCACGCCCTGGCCCTGCAAAACAGGCCGCTGCCGGAGCGCTTCAACGACTGCGTGGCGCGTTTCGCCTTGAACCAGCAAGTTCGCGATCTGATCTGGCAGCTGGAACATCAGCCACGGCCGGATGCAAGCACCGCGCGCGTTCAGTTGCTGGCGTTGCCGCTGATGCCAGGTTGGCCGCCGGGACGGTTTTTCGAGGTGCTGGACCGCCAAGGGGCGCGGCTCGAACGCTTTCCCGGCAGCGCCACATTCGAGCATGGACACTTGAGCATCCACATCACTGAACAGGCGCTCAAAGACGGCGCAGTGATGGCGACGCTGCTCGACGTCCTGCCGCCGGACGAGATCGACACCTTGCTGGGGGGCACGGTAGCGCCAGATGAGCAGGGCGCGGTGCTTGCGCGCCAGTTACTGGCCTCGCTCAAACGCACCCACCGAGAGGTCTTCCAGCAGCTGTATCAGGACGCGGATGGCATTACCCATTCAGATCACGGGTTGCTCAAGGCGCATTTCCCAAACGTGCCCAATCGCATCGCCTGGGAGTTGCTGTCCAAGACGTCAACCGTGCATCGCTGGCAACTGCGCAGTACCCGGCGCGTGCCGCTGTTGCTCGCACAACGGGCACGCGAAGCGTTGGCGGTGCAGGAAGAAGACCAGGCGCTGATCGGCCTTTACCTGCCGGAGCTGGCCAGCGCCCCCTCGCGACGGCTGGCCGTGCACCTGCTGGCGAAGGTCGCGGGATGGCCGCAGGATTTGCACGTGCAGGTACGCCGGGACAGTTTGATCGGCGAGCTGGTAGGCACCTCCGGCAGCCAGCATGCACGGTGGCGGCGCACACTGGTCGAGACCGGCGATGGGGTGCAGGCGTTCGACGATAAAGGTGCGCCGCTGGGCGAAAAGGCGTCAGGCCCTGAAGGGTTTTACCAGGCTCTGCTCGCCACCTTGTCGCCTGCGCAATTGGCAGCACTGAACCTCTCGGGGGCAGAGCGTGCCAGTCGATTGCGCGACGCGCTCCAGGCGTGTGCCGAGCAAGAGCGCCACGTGCTGTCACGCCATCTGTGGCCCGAGCGTGCACTCCCTGAGGCGGCGCCGGAACTATGCGCGCAGGCCATGGTGCGTTCGACGCGGCACCCGGTGGCGCTGGTGCGCAAGGTCAACAGGCTGTATCCCGGTTTTGACGAACGGCAGGTGGCGACGTTCCTGGACGGGCAAGGCCCCGATCACCTGGCGCGCGCCCAGGCCGTGGAGGCGCTGGAGCGACAGTTCGAGGCCCTGCATCGGGCGCTCAAGGCGTGGCGCAATGACGAGACATCCCTCGCCGGTTTACCTCATCCCCAGGCGGATTACCGCCTGGCCCGTCATCAGGCGATGCAGGCCATCGAGGACGGCTGGCGACAGCGGCTCGTGTTGCCCGATGCCAGTGGGGTAAAGGTCCCAAGCCTGGTACTCGATGGCCTGGCCGTGGGCCGACTGCCGACCTTGCCGGCGCCGGTCAGCTTTGCCCATATCCGGCAGTTGTCGTTGAACAGAATGGGGCTCGACGATGACGTGGCGTATTTTCTCAAACACTTCAAGCAGCTCGAGGCGTTGGAACTGCGCAGCAACGAGGTGACACGCCTGCCGGAAGTACTGTCACAGATGCCCGCGCTCAAACGCCTGTACCTCAACGACAACCACCTGCAACTCACCGAACACACCCACGCCAAGCTGGCTGACCTGCGAGGCTTGCAGGTATTGAACCTGAGCAACAACCCGTTGATTGATCCGCCTGCCGTTGGCCATATGTTCGAGTTGCGTGAGCTGATGTTGCGTCATTGTCGCCTGCGCGCGTTTCCTGCTGGGGTACCGCGCTTGCCTTACCTGCATTACCTCGACCTGCGCGACAACGATATCCTCGCTTTGCCTGGCTGGTTGCCCACCGCGCCACGCCCTGTGGCTGAAGCCATCAACCTGCGCCACAACCCGCTGGATGAAGCCAGCCGAAAGACACTGGCCGACTATCGGAGCCAAACCGGCATAGGCATGGGCTTTTTGGAAGATGACATCACTCGCCTCAACGAGCAGAAAGCCCGGGAGTTATGGCTGGCCGATAGCGCGGTTGCGCGCTACACGCAAAAAGAGACTGTTTGGACGGGACTCAAGCATGAGCCAGAGTCCGAGAGCCTGTTCAGGTTATTGGCCGAACTGGGCGGCACCGGCGATGCTCAACTGGTGCGTGAGGACCTGGAACGACGCGTTTGGCGGGTGCTGGAGGCGGCCGGAAATGACGCGCAGCTGCGCGATGAGATTTTTGACCGGGCCGCCACGCCGGTCAATTGCGATGACAGCGCGGCGCTGAACTTCAGCAACCTTGAGGTGCTGGTGGAGATCCACGAAGCTGCCAAAGGCGTCGAAGGGGGCAAGCTGACCGCCAAGCCGCTGCTGAAGTTGGCCAAGGGCCTGTTTCGTCTGGATCAGTTGGACAGCTACGCACGCACGCACAGTCAGCAGCACCCGGAGGCTGACCCGCTGGAGGTCAGCCTGGCCTACCGAACAGGGCTGGCCAGCAAGTTTCATTTGCCCGGTCAGCCCCTGCACATGCGCTTTGCCCGCCTGGGCGGCGTCACGGTAGAAGCGCTGAACACTGCCGAAGAACAACTCCGGGCGGCAGAGCGATCAACCAAGCTCTTGAACTACCTGGTGGAGCTGCCGTTATGGGACAGTCACTTGAAAGTCGCCTTCAGCCAATCGTTCGAGGCGTTGAGCGAGCCCTATGACCAGCGACTGCAGGCGGTCTTTGAAAAAAGCACCGCGCTCAACGACGCCGACTACCTTGACCAGATGAACCAGATCCTGCGCGAACAGCAGGCGGCGCATAAGGGCGAAGCTGAGCGCCTGACCAAGGAGGCGCTGAAATTCGGCGACCTGTCGCCCTGTCTGATGCCGTGATTCAGCCAGGTCTAAGGCTTGGCGGCGTTGCTGCGAATCAGCGCGCGCACGGCAAAACGGTTGGGGTGGCAAGCCTCGGCCACGCTGCTGGGCAAGGGCAAGGGTTCGGCGTCCAGCCAGGCCGTCAGCAGCTCGGCACACAGCGGCGCGGTCACCAGGCCACGTGAGCCGTGGCCGCTGTTGATGTACACGCCGTCCAGCCACGGGCAAGGTGTGGGCGGCACGTGGCGGGCGTCCTTGCGCAGGGCCGCGTAGGCCTGGTCGAACGCCTCGCGTTCGGCCAGCGGCCCGACAATCGGCAGGTAGTCGGGGCTGGTGCAGCGGAATGCGGCGCGGCCTTCAAGCTGCTCGGGAGAGCAGGCATCGGCGCCGAGACGGTCGGCCAGGTCGAGGGAGATTTCCCGCAGCATCGCCAGATTGCCGGCGTGCTCGGCGGCGGTGGGCGTCAGGTCGTCGCTCTTGAAGTCGAAGCTGGCGCCCAGGGTGTGTTCACCCAGGCGCGCAGGGGCGACATAGCCTTCGGCGCACACCACGGTGGCCAGCGCCTGGCTCGCCGTCGTTTCTGCTAGCCGTGTGATCTGCCCGCGAATGCGTTTGAGCGGCAGGTCGGCACTGAACGCAAACCGCTTGATCTCGGCGGCACCTGCCAGCACCACCACGCTCGCGCTCGCCAGCAGGGTGTCGCCGGCCAGGGCTTGCCATTGACCGTCAACGCGCTGCAACTCAAGGGCTTCGTGATGAGGCAGCACGTCGATCAACGGGTGCTGCGCTTGCCATTGGCATAATGCCGGCGGGTGCACCCAGCCGCCCTCGGGGTAAAACAGCCCGCCGTGTTCGAGCGCCACGCCGGCGCGCGCCTGAGCTTGAGCCTGATCAACCAGGTGCAGCAGGCCCGGCGCAAACGCGGCGGCCAACTGGGCCTGGCGCTCGGTTTCCTTGGCATTGAAGGCCAGTTGCAGCACGCCGCAACCGTCCCAATCGACGCCGCGGTGCAGGTGCTCAAGCAAGCGCCGCGTGTGACCGAAGCCGCTGAGGATCAGCTGCGAAAGCGCCGTGCCATGAGCCGAGAGCTTGAGGTAAAGCACGCCTTGCGGGTTGCCCGAGGCTTCCTGTGCCAGGGCGCCGTGGCGCTCCAGCAGGCTCACACGCCAGCCACGTGCCGCCAGGCTGGCCGCCGTGGCACACCCGGCCAGGCCGCCGCCGATCACCAGGGCGCTGCGCTCACCGGGCACCGGCGCCGGGCGGGCGAACCACGGTTTGCTGTGGGCAGGTGGCGGCGTTTCGGCCGGCCAACCGAGGAATTCACCGCGCAGGATCTCCCACTTATGCCCAATGCCTGGCGTGCGTTTCATCTTGAACCCGGCGGCGTTGATCAACCGGCGTACCCAGCCGGTGCTGGTGAAGGTGCTGATGGTCGAGCCGGGTGCCGCCAGGCGGGCCAGTTCGGCAAACAGTTCGGCGGTCCACATGTCGGGATTTTTTGCCGGGGCGAAGCCGTCGAGAAACCACGCATCGACCTGGGCATCCAGTTGTGGCAACTGCTCCAGGGCATCGCCGATCAACAGGGTCAGCGTCACGCGGCCGTTATCCAGCACCAGCCGCTGGAAGCCTGGGTGGATGGCAATGTAGTGCGCCAGCAGTTGCTCGGCGAAGGGCGCAAGCTCTGGCCAGAGGGCGAGGGCGCGTTGCAGGTCGGCGTGGCTCAGCGGGTACTTTTCCACGCTGACAAAATGCAGGCGCGCGCCCGCCACCGCATGCTGTTCGAAGAGCTGCCAGGCGCACAGAAAGTTCAAGCCGGTGCCAAACCCCGTTTCGCCAATCACCAGCCGCCCATTCACCGGCAGGGCGGCAAAGCGCGCCTGCAGACGGTTCTGTTCGAGGAACACGTAGCGGGTTTCTTCAAGGCCCGACTGGTCGGAAAAATACACATCGTCGAACACCCGCGAGTGCGGGCGACCTTGGTCGTCCCAGTCGAGCTGGGCGTGGGTGATGGGGTTCATGGGCGGCTCATAAAATAACAGCAGGCAAAAGCAAGGCGGCCATTCTAGCCGATCAATGGGCTTTGAATTGACCCACGGCACGTTGGTGTGGAATTTCCTCCCGCGCGTTGTTGCCCAATCCGCTAGTCTTGATCCAACTTGAAACGGAGCTGCCCATGTTCGAATCCGCCGAAATCGGTCACGCCATCGACAAAGACACCTATGAAGCCGAAGTGCCGGCCCTGCGCGAAGCGTTGCTGGAAGTGCAGTACGAGCTGCAGCAGCAGAAGCGCTTCCCGGTGATTATCTTGATCAACGGCATTGAGGGCGCCGGCAAGGGCGAGACCGTCAAGCTGCTTAACGAATGGATGGACCCGCGCCTGATCGAAGTGCGTACCTTTGACCAGCAGACCGACGAAGAACTGGCGCGCCCACCGGCCTGGCGCTACTGGCGGCAATTGCCGGCCAAAGGCCGCATGGGCATTTTTTTCGGCAATTGGTACAGCCAGATGCTGCAAAGCCGCGTGCACGGCGAGATCAAGGATGCACGCCTGGACCAGGCCATCGCCGGTGCCGAACGCCTGGAAAAAATGCTCTGCGACGAAGGCGCGCTGATCTTCAAGTTCTGGTTTCACCTGTCCAAGAAACAGATGAAAGCGCGGCTCAAGGCGTTGGCCGATGACCCGCTACACAGCTGGCGCATCAGCCCGCTGGACTGGCAGCAGTCCGAGACCTACGACAAATTTGTGCATTTTGGTGAGCGCATCCTGCGCCGCACCAGCCGCGACTACGCGCCGTGGCATGTGATCGAAGGGGTCGATGCGCACTACCGCAGCCTCACCGTGGGCAAGATCCTGCTCGAGGGCCTGCAAAATGCACTGAAGTTGCCCAAGGGCAAGGCCAGCGGCATGAACCCGGCGCCGTTGTTGGCCTCGGTGGATCAGAAGAGCCTGCTCGACAGCCTCGACATGACCTTGAGCCTGGACAAGGACGATTACGAAGAACAGCTGATCACCGAGCAGGCGCGTTTCTCCGGCCTGATGCGTGACAAACGCATGCGCAAACACGCGCTGGTCACCGTGTTCGAAGGCAACGATGCGGCGGGCAAGGGCGGGGCGATCCGGCGTGTGGCGGCGGCGCTGGACCCGCGTCAGTACCACATCGTGCCGATTGCCGCGCCGAGTGAAGACGAGCGTGCCCAACCGTACCTGTGGCGGTTCTGGCAGAAGATTCCGGCGCGCGGCATGTTCACGGTGTTCGACCGCTCGTGGTACGGGCGCGTGCTGGTGGAGCGCATCGAAGGTTTCTGCACCCCGGCGGACTGGATGCGCGCCTACGGCGAGATCAATGACTTTGAAGAGCAGTTGCGCGATGCCGGTGTGATCGTGGTCAAGTTCTGGCTGGCGATTGACAAGGACACCCAGCTGGAGCGCTTCCAGGCCCGCGAGAACATCCCGTTCAAGCGCTTCAAAATTACCGAAGACGACTGGCGCAATCGCGACAAGTGGGATGACTACCGTGCCGCCGTGGGCGATATGGTCGACCGTACCAGCACTGAAATCTCGCCCTGGACGCTGGTCGAAGCCAACGACAAGCGCTGGGCGCGGGTCAAGGTGCTGCGCACCATCAACCGCGCGCTGGAAGAGGCGTTCGACAAGACCGACAAGCACGACAAGAAGAAAAAGAAAAAATAGCGTTGGCGGGCGCTGGCCTGTGGCGAGGCAGCTTGTCGTGGCGAGCCGGCTTGCCCTGCGTTGGGCTGCGAAGCGGCCCCATAGTCGGTCAATGCGTTCTAAATGAAAGTACGCGGCGTCTGGATCAGGGCCGCTTCGCGCCCCAACGCAGGGCAAGCCTGCTCGCCACAGTGAGCGTGTCCGCCCCAACATCCCACTTGGCAGAACCAGCCTGCTCATCGCCATGCTTTTGTATAGGCGGGGTGAATGATCATCGCGGTGGGGAGGGCGTGGATTTATCCTCGGTTGATCTCCCAACAACGACAAGATCGAGGTAGCCCATGCGTGAAGTAGTGATCGTCGACAGTGTGCGAACCGGCCTGGCCAAATCCTTTCGTGGCAAGTTCAACCAGACCCGTCCCGACGACATGGCGGCCCATTGCGTGAATGCACTGCTGAGCCGCAATGGCATCGACCCGGCGACGGTCGAGGATTGCATCGTCGGTGCCGGTTCCAACGAAGGCGCGCAGGGCTACAACATCGGGCGCAATGTGGCAGTGCTCTCGCAATTGGGCACGGGCACGGCAGGCATGACCCTCAACCGGTTCTGCTCCTCGGGCTTGCAGGCGATCGCGATCGCGGCCAACCAGATCGCCTCGGGTTGCAGCGACATCATCGTCGCCGGTGGCGTTGAATCGATCAGCCTGACCCTCAAAAGCGTCAACACCGACAACCTGATCAACCCGCTGCTGAAAGAGCAGGTGCCGGGCATCTACTTCCCGATGGGCCAGACCGCCGAAATCGTCGCGCGGCGCTATAACATCAGCCGCGAAGTGCAGGACCGTTACGCCCTGCAGAGCCAGCAGCGCACCGCGCAGGCCCAGGCCGACGGGTTGTTCGACGATGAAATCGTGCCGATGACGGTCACGTACAAGGTCGAGGACAAGCACACCGGCGCGGTGCAGATCCTTGAAGGCGTGGTAGATCGCGATGACTGCAACCGCCCGGACACCACGCTTGCCAGCCTGCAAGGGCTCAAACCGGTGTTTGCCGAAGACGGTTCGGTGACGGCTGGCAATTCCTCGCAGCTGTCCGATGGCGCGTCGATGACACTGGTGATGAGCCTGGAAAAAGCCCTGGCGCTGGGGCTCAAGCCCAAGGCGTTTTTCCGCGGGTTTACCGTGGCCGGTTGCGAGCCGGACGAGATGGGCATTGGCCCGGTGTTCTCGGTGCCCAAGTTGCTCAAGGCCAAGGGCTTGCAGGTAGCGGATATCGACCTGTGGGAACTCAACGAGGCGTTTGCCTCGCAGTGCCTGTATGCGCGCGACCGCCTGGCGATCGACAACGCTAAATACAACGTCAATGGCGGCTCGATTTCCATCGGGCACCCGTTCGGCATGACCGGTTCGCGACAAGTCGGGCATTTGGTGCGCGAGCTGCAACGGCGCAACCTGCGTTACGGCGTGGTCACCATGTGCGTGGGCGGCGGCATGGGCGCCACTGGGCTCTTCGAAGCCGTACGCTAGGTCCCACTGAAGAAACCCGGCTTAAAAATGTGGGAGCGGGCTTGCCCGCTCCCACATTTGAATTGTGTCGTATCCCAATTCGTGCGCTTGCCCCTAGAATGCTGCCTCCACTTCCTCAGGCATTCGGGGCACTCATGCACATCTCTTCCGGCCGCTGGGTTTATGGCTTTGGCTTGACCCTGCTGACCGCGTTCCTGTGGGGCATCCTGCCGATCAAACTCAAACAAGTGTTGCTGGTGATGGACCCGGTCACCGTCACCTGGTTTCGCCTGGTTGTCGCCGGTAGCTGCTTGTTTATCTACTTGGCCCTCACCCAACGCCTGCCCAGCCGCAAAGTGCTCGGCCCAAAAGGCGGTTGGCTGGTAGCCATGGCGGTGTGCGGGCTGGTGGGCAATTACGTGTTGTACCTGGTAGGCCTGAAAATGCTCAGCCCCGGCACGGCCCAGTTGGTGGTGCAGATGGGGCCGATCTTTCTGATGGTCGCCAGCGTGTTTGTGTTCAAGGAGCGTTTCAGCCTGGGCCAGGGTGTTGGCTTGGTGGTGTTGATCATCGGCTTCGGGCTGTTCTTCAATCAACGCCTGGTGGAAATGCTCACGTCCCTGGGCACCTACACCGCCGGGGTGCTGACGATTCTGCTCGCCACCACCATCTGGGTGTTTTACGCCTTGGGCCAGAAGCAGTTGCTGACGGTGTGGAATTCGCTGCAGGTGATGATGGTGATCTACCTGTCGTGCGCCGCGTTGCTCACGCCGTGGGCGCATCCGCTGGAGGCGCTGCAGTTGAGCCCGCTGCAAGGCTGGCTGTTGCTGGCGTGCTGCATGAATACGCTGGTGGCTTACGGTGCGTTTGCCGAAGCGTTGGCGCATTGGGAGGCCTCGCGGGTCAGTGCGACGTTGGCGCTGACGCCCTTGGTGACGTTTGTGGCGGTGGCGTTGGCGGCGTGGCTATGGCCGGCGTTTGTGCAGGCCGAAGAGATCAACGCCTTGGGCTACGTCGGGGCGCTGGTGGTGGTGCTGGGGTCGGCGACGGTGGCGCTGGCGCCGTCGTTGCTGGCGGGGCTCAGGGCTCGGCGGCTGCGGCTGGCGTCTTGATGCCTGGCGTGGCGGCCGAGTCGTCGCCGCGGCTTTAGGGTGGTAAACCGGTTTAAATGTGGGCGCTGGCTTGCCTGCGATGGCGGTATGTCAGTTGACTGGGATATTGGTCGGCGTACCTATCCATTTCTGCGGTAACGGCTGCTATTGGTTGCGCGCTTACAGCGGCTCACTGTTGGAAGGGCCCAAAAGTAAGCAAAAGGGCCTCGCCTCACCACTCGGCACCTCGCCTAGGCTCGGTGTGCCCGCACGCAGGCTTGAATCCGTGGGCCGCCGCGCTGGGCCATCCTCGGCCCAGCGTGGCTAACCCGGCGTCCTGCCGGGTTAGCCACGGATTCAAGCCTGCGTGCGGCCAGCGTGGTTAATGGCGCGACTTGGATCAAAAGCAGATCAAAAGCGAGTCAAAAGCCCGAGGTTAGTGGCCGGCCTCGAGCATGTTTTCCGGGCGTACCCACTGGTCGAACTCTTCATCAGTCAAGAAGCCCAGCGCCAGCGCGGCTTCACGCAGCGTCAGGCCCTCGGCATACGCCTTCTTGGCGATCTGCGCCGACTTGTCGTAGCCAATGTGCGGGTTGAGCGCGGTCACCAGCATCAGGCCGCGTTCCAGGTGTTCGGCCATTTGCTCGGCATCCGGCTCAAGACCGGCAATGCAGTGTTCCTGGAAGTTGTTGCAACCGTCGGCCAGCAGGCGGATCGATTCCAGCAGGTTGTGGATGATCACCGGCTTGTACACGTTCAACTGCAAGTGGCCCTGGCTGGCGGCAATGCCGATGGTCACGTCATTGCCCAGCACTTGGCAGGCCAGCATCGACAGCGCTTCGCATTGAGTCGGGTTGACCTTGCCCGGCATGATCGAGCTGCCCGGCTCGTTGGCTGGCAACTTGACCTCGGCCAACCCGGCGCGCGGGCCGGAACCCAGCAGGCGCAGGTCGTTGGCGATTTTCATCAGCGCCACCGCGAGGGTTTTCAGCGCGCCGTGCAAGGTTACCAGCGGCTCGTGGCCGGAGAGGGCGGCGAATTTGTTCGGGGCAGTCACAAAGGGCAGCCCCGACAAGGCGGCCAACTCGGCAGCAATCGCCTCGCCAAAGCCGTGGGGCGAGTTGAGCCCGGTGCCGACGGCGGTGCCGCCCTGGGCCAGTTCGCACACCGGTGGCAGGGCGCTGCGGATCGCGCGTTCGGCGTAGTCGAGCTGGGCGATAAACGCCGAGACTTCCTGGCCAAAGGTGATCGGCGTGGCGTCCATCATGTGGGTGCGGCCGGTCTTGACCAGCTTCATGTGCCGCGCCGACAGCTCCGCCAGCCCACCCGACAGGTTGGTGATCGCCGGCAGCAGTTGCTTGTTGATCGCCTGCACCGTCGCGATACTCATGGCGGTGGGGAAACAGTCGTTGGAGCTTTGGGAGCGGTTGACATGATCGTTCGGGTGCACCGGGCTTTTGCCACCGCGGGGCTGGCCCGACAGCTCGTTGGCGCGGCCGGCGATCACTTCGTTGGCGTTCATGTTGCTCTGGGTGCCGCTGCCGGTCTGCCAGACCACCAGTGGGAACTGGTCGTCATGCTGACCGTCGAGCACTTCATCGGCGGCCTGTTCGATCAGGCGGGCGATATCGGCAGGCAAGTCGCCATTGCGGTCGTTGACCCGCGCCGCTGCCTTCTTGATCAGGGCCAGGGCGTGCAGCACGGCCAATGGCATGCGTTGTTCGCCGATGGCGAAATTCACCAGCGAGCGTTGGGTCTGCGCGCCCCAGTAAGCGTCATCCGGGACATGCACTTCTCCCAGGCTGTCGGTTTCGATACGGCTCATCGGGCACACTCCTTCAGGTTCGTTTGCGCAGTTTAGGCCGTGATGGGCCTTGGGGGTTCCATAAAAGACTTTTCATCGCAGGCAAGCCCTGCAAATCCAGGCCGAACAAGGCCTGGGGTTGAGCCGCGAGGTTTTTTAGGCGCAGAATGGTCGCCCTTGGGGTCTTACCTCGCCTGCTAGAAAAGGAAACTCGATGACTCGTCTTCGTGCCATCTGTACCGCGGTTGCTCTGGTTTGCGCCAGCGGCCAAGTCTTTGCCGATACCGCCAGCCATAACGCCAGTGCCGAAGCCTTCCTTACCCTGGCCCACGCTGACAAGCTGGGTACCCCGGTGTACATGCAAGTGCAGCAAATGTTCGCCCAGCGTTTCGAACAGACCAAGGCGCCTGCCGCCAAGCAGTCCGTACTGGACAGCTACCAGGCCAAGGCCAACGCCGCGCTGGACCAGGCCATCGGCTGGCCGAAGCTGAAACCGGACATGGTCAAGCTTTACACCACCAACTTCAGCGAATCCGAACTCAAGGACCTGGTTGCCTTCTACCAGTCGCCACTGGGCAAGAAAGTCCTGGAAAAAATGCCGCAGCTGACCCAGCAGTCGGCACAGATGACCCAGGCCAAGCTGGAAAGCGCTGTGCCGGTAGTCAACAAGCTGTTGGAAGACATGACCAACGAGCTGACGCCAAAAGCCGCCGCACCGGCCAAGAAGAAGTAAGCAGGAATGAACATGCAACAGCGTATCGAAACGGCGCTCGCCGCCCTGAGCCCGCAACACGTGAGCGTGCTGGACGAAAGCCATATGCACAGCCGTGGGTTGCAGACCCACTTCAAGGCCGTGCTGGTCAGCCAGCAGTTCGAGGGGCTTAACCGCGTCAAGCGCCATCAGACGGTCTACGCCACGCTGGGTGACCTGATGAGCGAGTTTCATGCGTTGGCGCTGCATACCTACACGCCTGAAGAATGGGCGAAAATCGACGCAGCCCCGGCCTCGCCGACCTGCGCCGGAGGGCATTGAAGCAGCCACACGTTGTCAGCTGCCAGCGACAAGATTAGAGCCCTCGCAGCTGCCTTCTTGCTACAATCCCCAACGCGCCGCCCAGTCGGCGCGTTTTTTTTGCTTTTACTTGCAGCTTGCGGCTAAAAACTCGCAGCTGCCGTTATCCGGTTCACCCCTTACGAGGGTAGCCACCTGGAGAGAACACCCATGACTCAACCGATTGTCGTGGCGGCACTGTATAAGTTCGTCACCCTCGAAGATTACGTCGCCCTGCGCGAGCCACTGCTGCAGGCGATGGTCGATAACGGCATCAAAGGCACGTTGCTGATCGCCGAAGAAGGCATCAACGGCACCGTTTCCGGCAGCCGCGAAGGCATTGATGGCCTGATGGCCTGGCTGAAGAACGACCCACGCATGGACGACATCGACCACAAAGAGTCGTACTGCGATGACCAGCCGTTCTACCGCACCAAGGTCAAGCTCAAGAAAGAGATCGTGACCCTGGGCGTCGAAGGCGTCGACCCGAACAAAAAAGTCGGCACCTACGTCGACCCCAAAGACTGGAACGCGCTGATCAGCGACCCGCAAGTGCTGTTGATCGACACCCGTAACGATTACGAAGTGTCCATTGGCACCTTTGAAGGCGCGATTGACCCGAAGACCACCAGTTTTCGCGAATTTCCCGACTACATCAAAGCCAACTTCGACCCGGCCAAGCACAAGAAAGTCGCCATGTTCTGCACCGGCGGCATTCGCTGCGAAAAGGCGTCGAGCTACATGCTCAGCGAAGGCTTTGAAGAGGTTTACCACCTCAAGGGCGGCATTCTGAAGTACCTCGAAGAGGTGCCGCAGGAAGAGACCAAATGGCAGGGCGACTGCTTTGTGTTCGACAACCGCGTGACTGTGCGCCACGACTTGAGCGAAGGCGACTACGATCAATGTCATGCCTGCCGTACACCGGTCAGCGTCGAAGACCGCGCGTCCGAGCACTATGTGGCTGGCATCAGCTGCCCGCATTGCTGGGATAAGCTGCCGGAGAAGACCCGTCGCAGCGCGATTGACCGGCAAAAGCAGATCGAGCTGGCCAAGGCCCGCAATATGCCGCACCCGATTGGCTTCAACTATAAGCAAACCCCTTCCGAGGCCTGACCCATGCCCGCGCGCCTGCTCTATGTGATGGACCCGATGTGTTCCTGGTGCTGGGGCTTTGCCCCGGTGGCCGAGGCGTTGGTCGAGCAGGCCCAGGCTGCGGGCGTGGAGCTGCACCTTGTGGTGGGCGGTTTGCGCACCGGCAGTGGCGCGGCGTTGGAGCCGACCACCCGGCGCTACATCCTTGAGCACTGGCAGGCGGTCACCGAGGCCACCGGTCAGCCGTTCACGCGTGAAGGCGCGCTGCCCGATGGTTTTGTCTATGACACCGAGCCCGCGTGCCGCGCCATCGTCACGGCGCGCAGCCTGGCGCCGGATTGCGCGTGGAAGCTGCTGGGGCTGATCCAGCGCGCGTTTTACGTCGAGGGCCGCGATGTGACCCTGGCCAGCGTGCTGGTAGAACTGGCCGAGGAGGCGGGCATCCCGCGTATCGAGTTTGCCGGCGCGTTCGACCGCGCCGAGCAGCACGCCGCGACGGCCGCTGATTTCACCTGGGTGCAGGATCTGGGCATTGCCGGTTTCCCGACCCTGCTGGCTGAGCGGAACGGTCAGTTGGCCTTGTTGACCAACGGCTACCAGCCGCTGTCCGAGCTGTCGCCATTGCTCGCCCGCTGGTTGGAGCGAGCCACCTGTGCATGACCAGCCCGACCGTACCGACCGACTGACCTGGGCGGAGATTCGCCGCCTGGCCCTGCGCCACAAAAAATCGCTGTGGATTGCCAACGGCATCGCTGTGCTGGCGACCTTGTGCAGCGTGCCGATTCCATTGCTGTTGCCTCTGCTGGTAGACGAAGTGTTGCTTGGCCGTGGCGATGCCGCGCTCAAGGTGATGAACAACGTGTTGCCCCTGGGCTGGCAGAAGGCTGCCGGTTATATCGGCCTGATGCTGTTGCTGACGCTGTGCCTGCGTTGCGGCGCACTGGTATTCAACGTGGTGCAGGCGCGGCTGTTTGCGCGGCTGGCGAAGGACATTGTCTACCGCATTCGCGTGCGCCTGATCGAGCGGCTCAAGCGCATTTCCCTTGGCGAATACGAAAGCCTGGGCAGCGGCACGGTTACCACGCACCTGGTCACCGACCTGGATACGCTGGACAAGTTTGTCGGCGAGACCCTCAGCCGCTTCCTGGTGGCCATGCTCACGCTGGTCGGCACTTCGGCGATTCTGGTGTGGATGCACTGGCAGTTGGCGCTGCTGATCCTGCTGTTCAATCCGTTGGTGATCTACGCCACGGTACAGCTGGGCAAACGCGTCAAACACTTGAAGAAGCTTGAAAACGACAGCACGTCGCGCTTTACCCAGGCATTGACCGAAACCCTCGACGCGATCCAGGAAGTGCGTGCGGGCAACCGCCAGGGCTTTTTTCTCGGACGCCTCGGCCAGCGCGCCCAGGAAGTGCGCGACTACGCGATCCACTCTCAATGGAAAACCGACGCCTCCAGCCGTGCCAGTGGCCTGTTGTTTCAGTTTGGCATCGACATCTTCCGCGCTGCGGCGATGCTCACGGTGCTGTTTTCCGACTTGTCCATCGGCCAGATGCTCGCGGTGTTCAGCTACCTGTGGTTCATGATCGGGCCGGTGGAGCAGCTGTTGAACCTGCAATACGCTTACTACGCGGCGGGCGGGGCGCTGACGCGGATCAACGAGCTGCTGGCGCGCGCCGACGAGCCGCAGTATGCCGGCGGCGCAGACCCGTTCACCGGGCGTGAGACTGTCGGCATCGAGGTGCGCGGCCTGGATTTCGGCTACGGCGACGAGCTGGTGCTCGATCAGTTGAACCTGGCCATTGCGCCGGGTGAGAAGGTCGCGATTGTCGGCGCCAGCGGCGGCGGCAAAAGTACCCTGGTGCAACTGCTGCTGGGGCTGTATACGCCGCAAGCCGGCAGCATTCGCTTCGGCGGCGCCACCCAGCAGGAAATCGGGCTTGCGACTATCCGCGAAAACGTCGCCGTGGTGCTGCAACATCCGGCGTTGTTAAACGACACCGTGCGCGCCAACCTGACCATGGGTCGCACCCGCAGCGACCAGGCCTGTTGGCAGGCACTGGAAATCGCCCAGCTGGATGCTACCGTCAAGGCACTGCCGCTGGGGCTGGACAGCGTAGTGGGGCGCTCCGGCGTACGGTTTTCCGGCGGTCAGCGTCAACGCCTGGCCATCGCGCGAATGGTGTTGGCCGAGCCCAAAGTGGTGATTCTGGATGAGGCCACGTCCGCCCTGGACGCCGCCACCGAATACAACCTGCACCAGGCGCTGGCGCGGTTTCTCAGTGGGCGTACTACACTGATCATCGCGCACCGGCTTTCAGCGGTGAAACAGGCTGACCGGGTACTGGTGTTTGATGGTGGGCACATCGCTGAGGATGGCGATCATCAGCAGTTGATCGCCGACGGTGGCCTGTACGCCAAGCTCTACGGGCATTTGCAGCAAGTTCGGTAACGTTGGGTTTGCAATGATTGACTCTGGCAGGTACGAGAGTCTCCCCAGGAAATAGCGGCTTTCCTGCGCCGTTCGAGGTTCAGGCGCTGAATCGGCCCGACGCCCTTGAGCGGATCGAGCGAATTTAGCCAAGATTGTGCTGTCAGGAGCGTTAATCACTCGCCTGTTTTTGGTGGTGCTTGTGCAAGGGACCTCATGAAGCAAAAGCGCACTCTCGGAACGACGCTAAGTACGCCTCGGTTGTTGGGCATCGTCTGGCCGTTTATCGCGGTAGTACTGTTCCAGGCATTGCTGGGTTGCGTCAGCCTGTACATGCTCTCGGCAGTACGCGGTTATGTGGCCGGTGAAAGCCTGTGGTCCAAGGGTCAGAAAGATGCGATCTACTACCTGACCCTTTACGCCGACAACCGCGATCCGGCCACTTACCTCAAATACCAGCAAGCCATCGCCGTGCCCCAGGGTGGGCATGAATTGCGCATTGCCCTTGACCGACCCACGCCCGACCTGACGGCCGCGCGCCTGGGTATCCTCAAGGGCGGCAACCACCCTGATGACGTTTCCAGCCTGATCTGGTTGTACCTCAACTTCCGCCATTTCAGTTATCTGGAAAAAGCCATCGAGCTGTGGACCGTGGGCGATGGTTACCTGGTGCAACTGGATGACCTGGCGCGCACGATGCATCGGGCGATCAGCGCTGACCAGGCCAGCAGCACCGACGTGAAGGCCTGGAAAACGCGCATCAACGCCATCAACGACGGGGTCACGCCGGCTGCCAAAGCCTTCAGTGATGCCCTGGGCGAGGGCTCGCGGGTCATCCTGCGCCTGCTGTTGATCACTAACCTGGCCACCGCACTGGGCCTGATCGCGTTGGCCCTGCTGCGCACCCACAAGTTGCTGACCCAGCGTCATGCCTTCGCCGACGCCTTGCAGGTGGAGAAGGAGCGAGCGCAGATCACCCTCGAGTCAATCGGCGACGGCGTGATCACCACCGACGTCGATGGCGCCATTGCGTACATGAACCCCGCGGCGGAGGCACTGACCCACTGGCGCTCATCGCAGGCCCAAGGGCTGCCCCTGGCGGCGCTGTTCAAGCTGCTGGACGAAAACGCCGAGCCGGACGGCTTTACGCTGCTGGAACACATCATCAAGGGCCGGCTCAGTGGCGGCAGCGAACATTCGAAGCTGATCCAGCGCCTGGACGGCAGTACCGTGTCGGTGACGCTGGTGGGCGCGCCGATCCGCAGTGCAGGCAAGGTCAGCGGTGCGGTGCTGGTGCTGCACGACATGACTCAGGAGCGTCAATACATTGCCAACCTCTCCTGGCAGGCGACCCACGATGCATTGACCGGCCTGGCCA
The DNA here is from genome assembly GCF_963890955.1 of Pseudomonas sp. MF6747. Taxonomy (NCBI): domain Bacteria; kingdom Pseudomonadati; phylum Pseudomonadota; class Gammaproteobacteria; order Pseudomonadales; family Pseudomonadaceae; genus Pseudomonas; species Pseudomonas sp. MF6747. The sequence goes on along the minus strand of NZ_CAWPSZ010000009.1, from coordinate 99,267 downwards.
ACCGCCGCGAATTCGAGTATCGCCTTGAGCAAGTGCTGCACCCGGCAGGGCGCCAGCAAAGCGGGCGGCATGCGTTGATGTTCCTCGACCTTGACCAGTTCAAGCTGGTCAACGACACCTGCGGTCATGCGGCGGGCGACGAATTGCTGCGCCACATCTGCGCACTGCTGCAATCGGACCTGCGTGAGGGCGACACGCTGGCGCGGCTGGGCGGAGACGAGTTCGGCATTCTGCTGGAGAACTGCCCGGCACCTGTGGCGGAAAAGATCGCCGAAAGCCTGCGCCATACCGTGCAAAGCCTGCATTTTGTGTGGAAGGGGCGGCCCTTCATGACCACCGTCAGTATTGGTCTGGTGCACATTTCGCAAACCCCGACCACACTGGAAGCCTCGTTGCGAGCCGCCGACATGGCGTGCTACATGGCCAAGGAAAAGGGCCGCAACCGCGTGCAGGTCTACCACGCGGATGACTCGGAGTTGTCCCTGCGTTTTGGCGAGATGGCTTGGGTGCAGCGCTTGCACATGGCGTTGGAGGAGAATCGCTTTTGCCTCTACGCCCAGGAAATCTCCCCGCTTGGCCAAACCGATGGCGGCAATGGCCATATTGAAATCCTGCTGCGTCTGCACGACGAGGCCGGCCGGATCATCCTTCCCGACAGCTTTATCCCGGCCGCCGAACGTTACGGTTTAATGACTTCACTGGACCGCTGGGTGGTAGAAAACGTATTCAAGATCATCGCCCGTTGCATGCACGAGCGTGCAGGCCGACCTATGGCCATGTGTGCGATAAATCTGTCAGGGATAACTATTGGAGATGACGATTTTCTTGGGTTTTTACGTGAAAAATTCGAGGCTTACAGCATTCCGCCTGAAATGATTTGTTTTGAAATAACCGAAACCAGCGCTATAGCGAATTTGGGCAGTGCAATTCGCTTTATTAATGAACTCAAAGCCTTAGGTTGCCATTTTTCGCTCGACGATTTTTGTGCCGGAATGTCCTCATTCGCCTATCTGAAACATTTACCTGTAGACTTCCTGAAGATCGATGGAAGTTTCGTAAAGGATATGCTGGACGACCCGATTAACCGCGCTATGGTCGAAGTGATCAACCACATCGGCCATGTCATGGGTAAGCGCACAATTGCCGAGTTTGTTGAAACACCGCAAATCGAACAGGCGTTACTGGAGATAGGTGTGGATTACGCTCAGGGCTACCTGATTGAACGCCCGCAATTGTTTACCTTTGATAGCTTGCAGTGTCGACCTGTGCGGCCGCAGCCTCTGTTGTTCAAGGCGCCCGGCACATTCCGCTGAAACTTTGCTGGTCTGTACAATCACACTTAAAAAGGAGCCTTACAGTGATCGACACATTCAACAGAACCGGCCCGCTTATGGAAGCCTCGAGTTACCCCGCCTGGGCGCAGCAATTGATCCAGGACTGTAGCGAGAGCAAGCGCCGAGTTGTCGAACACGAACTGTATCAGCGCATGCGTGACAACACGCTCAGCGCCAAGACCATGCGCCATTACCTTATCGGTGGCTGGCCAGTGGTTGAACAGTTTGCCTTGTACATGGCACAAAACCTGACCAAGACCAAGTTTGCCCGTCATCCTGGGGAGGATATGGCGCGCCGGTGGTTGATGCGCAATATTCGCGTGGAGCTCAACCACGCCGACTATTGGGTGCATTGGGCCCGCGCCCACGGCGTCAGCCTCGAAGAGCTGCAAGCGCAGAACGTACCGCCTGAACTGCACGCACTGAGCCATTGGTGCTGGCATACCAGCTCGGCCGATTCGTTGATTGTCGCGATTGCCGCAACCAACTATGCGATCGAAGGTGCAACCGGGGAGTGGTCAGCGGTGGTGTGCTCGACCGGTGTGTACGCGGCAGCCTTCCCTGAGGAAGACCGCAAGCGCGCCATGAAGTGGTTGAAGATGCACGCGCAGTATGACGACGCCCACCCATGGGAAGCGCTGGAAATCATCTGCACCCTGGCCGGGATGAACCCCAGCAAAGCCCTGCAGGTAGAGCTGCGCCAAGCGGTATGCAAGAGCTACGACTACATGTATCTGTTCTTGGAAAGCTGCATGCGGTTGGAGAACGAAAAAGCAAAGGCCCCTGCGGCCGCTCGCGAGCGTCAGGTTCGCGTCGCCAGCGAGGCGTGATGTAAGCGTGATGGCGGGGTGTTTACCCCGCCATTGCCAGGCGGTTGCGGCCTTCGCGCTTGGCCACGTACAAAGCGTTGTCGGCACGGCGCAACAGGCTTTCGGCAGACTCTGCGCCCAACAGCGTCGAGCACCCCAGGCTCACGGTCAGCTCCACCCGTGTGGTATCCGCCCAATAGTCCTGAGCTTGTGCCGCCTTGCGCAGGCGCTCGCCGACCATACCTGCCGCGTCCCGGCCGGTGTTGGAGAGCAGGATCAAAAACTCTTCCCCGCCAAATCGAAACACCATGTCGACATTGCGCAGCTGGCTTTTGATCGCCCCGGCCACAGCGCGCAGTACGGTGTCGCCGGTTGCGTGGCCGTGAGTGTCGTTGATCTTCTTGAAGTGATCGATATCCAGCATCAGTAGAGACAACGGGTTCATGTGCCGCCGGGCCATGTCGATCTCGCGTTGCAGGGTCTGGTCCATGGCGACGCGATTACCGGTTTCGGTCAACGGGTCACGCAGAGCGCTGCGAGTGGCGGCGCGGTAGAGCAGGGCGTTGCGCATCGGATAAAGCAACGTCGCCAGCAGCGCTTCAAGCTGGACCAGTTCGTCTTCCAGCAGGCGTTGATTGCGTCGAAATATCAGCTCGCCCAAGTGCTCACCTTCATGGCTCAAGGCATAGCTCACCGAGTGGTGGCCGCGATGGCCAAATTCCAGGCGCAGGTCGCTGGCTTCGTGGCGATACTGCAACGCATCCAAAGGAACCAGGCGCTGAATCTCGCGAAAGAACAGCCCAAGGATCCGCTGGGGCTCCAGGCTGACTTGCAATTGTTGGCTCAATTGCTGACGAAGTTGGGCGAACGACGCTGGTCGACGGGGTGGCAGGAGAGACGGCTGACCAAAGCCCAGGCGTTGCAATTTGGCACTGTCGAAGTCAATTGCGTGAGTCTGGGTCGGTGTTTTCATAAGCTATCTGCCTCTAAGCACTTAACTGTCTTACAGGCTGCGTGAGAGTGGCGAGTGCCAAGCGTCTTACTGTTCCTTCAGTTCCGTAAAACATTGGTAACAGTTTAAACCGCTTTACCAGGGGTTATAACCCCTGGGTACTGCCGCACGTCTTGTCATCGCTTAACCTGCTTGAAAGGGATTAGAGCGAGATTCATGCCATTTCGTTTAACTTAATAAAACTCCTTATAAATCAACGACCGTTTTACAGAGTACAAACAGTCGTTGGGTACTGACGTCAGTTATTTGGCTGATTGAACCAGCGTAGTGCTGTCAATCTGATCAATCGACGTCACGCCGGTCAGTGTCATGGCCACGCGCATTTCCTTGGCGAAGATGTCCAGCAGGTTTTCAACGCCGTGCTGGCCATCGGCAGCCAGCGCATAGGCCGTCGCGCGTCCCAGCAGGCAGGCCTTGGCACCCAGTGCGAGCATGCGCACCACATCCAGCCCGGAACGGATGCCCGAGTCGACCAGTACCGTCAGGTCATCGCCAACCCCATCGGCAATCGGCGGCAAGGCTCTGGCGGTAGAGAGCACGCCATCAAGCTGACGGCCGCCGTGGTTGGAGACCACGATACCGTCGGCGCCGAAACTCACCGCATCCTTGGCGTCCTGTGGGTCGAGAATGCCTTTGATGATCATCGGGCCTTTCCAGAATTCACGGATCCACTCCAGGTCCTTCCAGCTGATCGACGGGTCGAAGTTGTTGGCCAGCCAGCCGATGTAATCTTCCAGATGAGTCGGCTTGCCGAGGTATTTTGAGATGTTGCCCAGATCGTGCGGGCGGCCCATCAGGCCTACGTCAAAGGCCCATTGCGGTTTGGTGACCGCCTGCAGCATGCGTCGCGACGCCGCGAACGGCCCGGACATGCCGGAGTGGGCATCGCGGTAACGCGCGCCAGGCGTCGGCATGTCCACGGTGAATACCAGTGTGGTGACCCCGGCAGCCTGCGCGCGCTCCAGCGCATTGCGCATAAATCCACGGTCCTTGAGCACATAGAGCTGGAACCAGATCGACTGCGGGCTCTGCGATGCCACTTCTTCAATCGAGCACACCGACACCGTCGACAGGCAAAACGGAATGCCCTGGTTCGCCGCTGCCTTTGCCGCTTGCACCTCACCACGCCGCGCGTACATGCCGGTAAGCCCCACCGGGCTCAGAATCACGGGCATGGCCAGTTCCTGGCCGAACAGGTGGGTCTTGAGGCTCAGGTTGTCGACGTTGCGCAGGATACGCTGGCGCAGGCTAATCTCGGCCAGGTCCGAACTGTTGGCGCGCATCGTGTGCTCGGCGTAGGCGCCGCCGTCGATGTAGTCGAACAGAAAGCGCGGCAGCTTGCGCTTGGCGGCGGCGCGGTAATCGGAAGCGGACGAGATGATCATCAACAGTGTCTCCACAAGGCAAGGTGGGTTCAGCATAAGGAAATATCTGGCATGATAAAAACAACTTTTATCGCTAGTAGCCAGTCGCTAAAGGAATACCGATGAACCTCAGAACGCTGCGCGCCTTTGTCGAAGTGGTGCGCCAGGGCGGTTTCTCCCAGGCGGCCCAAGTGGTGTCCCTGACACAGTCCACCGTGAGCAAGGCGGTCAAGACGCTGGAAGATGAATTGGGTACGCCGTTGCTCAATCGCCTGGGCCACAGGAACGAACTGACCGCCGCTGGCGAAATTGCCTACCGCCGCGCGCTGGTGTTGCTCGCTGAACGCAACGATTTGGTGGCCGAGATCAACGACCTGCGCGGGCTCAAGCGCGGCGTATTGCGCATTGGCTTGCCGCCCGTGGGCTGCGGCGTGTTGTTTGCCGCGATGTTCGCCGCTTACCGCAGGCTGCACCCGGATATCGATATCGAGCTTACCGAGTATGGCAGCAAGAAATTGCGTGAATGCCTGGAAGCCGGGGAGGTCGATCTAGCGGCGCTGCTGTTGCCCATGGATGAAGATTTCGACTATCAGTCAGTGCGCAACGAACCCTTGATGGCCGTGCTGCCCATGAGCCATCCACTCGCCCAACGCACACGCATTGATTTCAACGACTTGGCGGATTCGCCGTTTATCCTGTTCGAAGCGGGTTTTGCCCTGAATGCCAAGATCCTTGCCGCCTGTGAACGCAAAGGCGTGACGCCGAGGGTGACGGCCCGCAGCGGCCAGATCGACTTTATCGTCGACCTGGTGGCGGCGGGGCTAGGCGTCGCTTTCCTGCCGCGCATGCTTGCGCACAAGCATCAACAACCCGGCATCGCCTTGATTGCCCTGGACGAGGCGCACACTGATTGGCACATCGCCCTGGCGTGGCGCGCCAGTGCGCACCTGCCGCCCGCCGCCCGCGCCTGGCTGGACCTGGCCAAGGAAATGGCCAGCCCGGTATAGACGTTCACAGCGGTTGACCGAAGTAATTCTGGAAAATATGCCTCAGTGCTTGACTTCTTCTTTTTAATCAGTAACATACGGCGCATTCCGCGATAGCTCAGTTGGTAGAGCAAATGACTGTTAATCATTGGGTCCCTGGTTCGAGTCCAGGTCGTGGAGCCAGATAGAGAAAAGCCTGCAGAGATGCAGGCTTTTTTTTGCCTTGGATTTGACTAATGGCAGCCACCCCAACCCCTATACAACGCCCTCCCCAAAGCCATAAGATGAGAAGCATTATCATTTAATGCGGATCTGACATGCACGACGACAGCATCGCCTCGCCGGTCGCCAAGCTGTATGCGAATCACCATGGCTGGCTTCGGGGTTGGTTGCATCGGCGGCTGGGGCACAGTGCCGATGCCGAAGACCTGGCACACGACACGTTTATCCGCGTGTTGCGCTCCAAGGAGGATGTGCGCGAGTTGCGCCAACCCATGGCGTTTTTGGCCACCATCGCCAATGGCTTGCTGATCAATCGCTGGCGTCGCCAAGCGATCGAGCGGGCGTACTTGGAAGCACTGGCGGCGCGGCCGCTGGCTGAGGAGCCTTCGCCGGAGGAGCGCCACCTGATGATCGAGACCTTGTTGCAGTTGGATTCGCTGCTGGTCGGGTTGTCGGCGCGGGTTCGGCAGATTTTCTTTTTGTCCCAGCTCGATGGCCTGACCTATCCGCAAATCGCTGCGCAGTTGAGCCTGACGGTGGCCCAGGTGCAGCGGGCCATGGGCAAAGCATTCAGTGTGTGCTACGCGAGTCGCTTTGAATGAGGGGCGCTGCAGTTGACCCGCGCGTGCGCGACCGTGCAATCGATTGGCTGGTGCGGATCCAGTCCGGGTTGATGAGCGCCGGTGATCATCAAGCGCTGCGGCAGTGGCGTGAGGCGAGTGCCGAGCATGAGCATGCGTGGCAGCGGGTAAGCAGCTTGCCGTTGATGCTTCAGCCGGGCGCCGATCTATTAGCCGATGCCACGGCGCGCCGGGCGTTGCAGGCGGCCGGGGCTGACCCGCAACGTCGTCGCCAGGTGCTCAAGTGTTTGCTGGCGTTGGGGCTGCTGGGTGGGATCTCCTGGCAAACGGCGGATTCCACCTTGGTGCGTTCGGCATTGGCGAGCTATCGCACGCGTGTGGGGGAGCGGCGGCACTGGGCCCTGGCGGATGGCTATTCGCTGTGGCTAAACACCGCCAGTGCGGTAAACCTGGACTTGGGCGCAGGGCAACGCAGCGTGGAGCTGGTCGAGGGCGAACTGGCCCTGGATACCCCGGCCGGGTCTGCGTCGCTGGAACTGCTGACCCCCAACGCGGTGCTCTACAGCCATGGCGCCCACCTGCTGGTGCGTCATGATCGCCAAGGCACCCAGGTGACGGTGTTGCGCGGGCTGGCGCAAGTGAGCACGCGGCATCAGCCGACGCCGGTGCCGTTGCAGGCAGGCTGGCAGATGCAGGTGGACGAGCGTGGGGCAGGGCGCCCGAGCCCCATTGATCGGGTGCTGGCCCAGGCCTGGATGCGCGGCATCCTGCCTGCCGAGCGCATGCGCCTGGACCACCTGTTGGCTGAGCTGTCGCGCTATCGCCCAGGCTTACTGCGTTGCAGCGAGGCGGTGGCCGCCCTGCGCATCACTGGCAGTTTCCAGCTGGACGATACCGATGCAGCGCTCGCGTTGGTCGCCAACACGTTGCCGGTGCGTATCGAGCGAAGAACGCGTTACTGGGTGACGGTGGTGCCTGCGTGAATTTTTTTTTCGCGGCGCGATAGTTTTTTCGATCTGGCTTGGCCTTTAGGTATTACCCACCGGCACAGGTGGGTTTCAACCCCTAGGAGCCTTGCATGATTTCCCCCGCTCGTGTCTTGCGTACCCATACATTCAGCTTGCTGTTTTTGAGTTTACAGCCGCTCTACGGTGAGCTGGTTTTTGCCGCCGGCGAACGCCCTTACCGAATTAGCGCCGGCCCGCTGGATCAAGTGCTGTCGCGCTTTGGTGCCGAGGCGGGCATCAGCATGGCGGGCAGTGCGCTGCTTACGGCCGACAAGACCAGCCACGGGCTGCAGGGGGAGTACAACATTGAGTCGGGCTTGACCCAACTGCTCTCAGGCACTGGCCTGGGCTATCAGCGCCAGGCCGACGGCGGCTATGTCTTGCGTGCGCATCAAGGTGCAGTCCTGCTGCCGACGCAAAAGGTCACGGGCGAAAATTTCGACGAGGAAGACGTCTACCGCGCGCCGCGCTCATCGGTGTACATCTCCGGCGAAGACATGCAGCGCTTTGGCGTGGTCTCTGTGGGCGACGTGCTCAAGGGCCAGCCGGGCGTGCAGGTCGGCGACAGCCGCAATGGTGGCGGGCTGGATGTGAATATCCGCGGCATCCAGGGCCAGAGCCGGGTGGCGGTCACGGTGGATGGGTCGCAGCAGGCGCTGGATGTCTATCGCGGTTATGCCGGTACCCAGCAGCGCAGTTACATCGACCCGGACATGATCAGCGACATCACGATCGACAAGGGCCCCAGCCTGACCTCCAGTGCCATCGGCGGCACGGTGAAAATGCGCACCCTCACGGTCGACGACATCCTCAAGGACGGCCAGACCCTCGGCCTGCGCCTCAAGGGCGACCTGTGGAACAACGGCGTCGCTCCAGCCTCCCGAGACCCGCATTCCAAGACCGAAGACCTGTACTCGGAACCGCACCAGAGTCGCGGTGGGCTGCTCGGCTCAGAGGCGCAGGCCGGCAGCGTGGCATTTGCCTATACCCATGACTTTTTCGACGTCGTGGCGGCCTATGCCAAGCGCAACCAGGGCAATTATTTCGCCGGCAAAAAGGGCCAGGACCGCTACCGCACCTACGACCGTTGGGGCGATGAAGAAACCAGCGTGGCAACCACCTACAACGCTGGCGAAGAAGTGCTGAACTCCTCGTCGAGGACCGAATCCTTGCTGCTCAAGACCACCCTGCGTCCGGCGGACGGCCATACTTTCGACCTGGGTTACCGCCGCTATGACGGGCGCATCGGCGAGATCATGCCTTCGGATATCTTCCGCTTCGGCACCGGCGGCATCTATCAGTACCCCTTGGGCCACACCACAATCGACACCTACACCGCGCGTTACAACTACTTGCCTGCGGGTAACCCGTTGGTGGACCTGACTGCCGACCTGTGGCTCACCGATGCGCAAACCAGCCAGCTCACCTCGGTACGCGCGCCGGCGTCCCAGGCGTATCGCTCGGACCGCGCCTGGAGTCGTCAGGCTAACCAGCGTATTGGCGGCGGCCTGGCCAACACCTCGAACTGGGCGACCGACTACGGCGACTTGAAACTGGACCTGGGCGGCTCGTTCCAGCTCGAAGAGCTGCGCCCGCAAAAAGGCGTGGTCACCAACCAGGACGATATCAACGCCAACCGCATGCTGCGCGAAGGCTCGCGGCAAGAGTTCAGCTTCAATGGCAAGCTGGAGTACAAACCGGTGGACCGCCTCACGTTATGGGGCGGCGGGCGTTACACCCACTATCGCAGCAAAGACCACATCGCCAATGCCACGGCGCGCGAGGAGGAGCGTAACTTGCGCTACCTGCGGGTCTACAACGGCGGCGACTCCGGCAACATGATGTGGTTCCCGGATCAGAACGGCCAGTACACCGACGCCACCGATCCGCGGCTGACCAATGGGATTGTCTTCCAGAACACCAACTACCCCTTTGAGGGCGTTCGCTACAACGACTTTGGCGCGGTCGATTCGACGGTCTATCCGTCCCAGGTCGGCAGCGTGGTTACCGGCTATGAGTATTCGGGCAAGGCGAGCAACAGCGGAGGCGCTTTCGCTCCGGCCGTGGGCATCAATATCGAAGTGCTGCCAGACACCTTCGTCTATGCCTCCTACACCCAGGGCTTTCGTATGCCTTCGCTGTTTGAAACCAGCCAGGGCGTGTTGCAGACCATGCCCGGCAAGGGCCTGAAGCCTGAGCGTTCAAGTAACTGGGAGGTCGGCGCGAGCACGCTGCAAAAGGGGTTGTTGTTCGATGACGACTCGGCGGCGATCAAGCTGGCCTATTTCAACAACACCATCAAACACTACATCACCCGCTACTACGACCCAAGCCCGGGCTTGTGGGGCTTGATGCGCTTCAGCAACACCGACAGCTACAAGACCAGCGGCCTGGAATGGCAAACCCGCTACGATGCCGGGCGTGTATTTGCCGACCTGTCGTCCACCTACTACCTGAAGACCGAAACCTGCGATGCGGCGTTCGCGGCCACACTGCGCGCTACCAGTGACAGCTACCAGAAAACCAGTAATACGCCGAACTGCACGCCGGGCAGCTTCATGGGTTCTTATACCAACACCCAGAACCCGCCACGGTTCGCAGGCAACCTCACCACTGGCCTGCGCTTCTTCGACCAGAGCCTTACGCTCGGTACGCGCATCACCTACACCTCAGGCCCCACCGTCACCGCCGACAAACCCTGGCAGACCGGCGCCACCACGCCGCAATTGAATTACCGCGAAGTGGCCTTGGTCGATCTGTTCCTTAACTACAAGTTGCAGGAAGACGCCAGCCTCAACGTGTCGCTGCAAAACCTGACCGATCGCTACTACCTGGATCCACTGGCGCAGAGTTTCATGCCGGCGCCGGGGCGTACGCTGCGGGTGGGAGTGCAGGCGAAGTTCTAGAGGCAACGGTTGTGATCCTCGCGCGGCGGTGCAACAGCCCATCACGCGAGGTTCGGCAAGGCAGGGTTACAACGTCTGCACGATAATCTGGCTTTTCAGGTCGTTGACCATGCCTTCAATCGCCGGTTTCATGGCGACAAACTCCTGCGGGCTGCACAGCGCGTCGGGGTGGCTGAACGCATAGCTGCGGGTGATGAGTACGCTGTTGCCTTCCTTGACGTAAGTGGTCTGGTAGTTGAATCCAGCGGTGTCGAGCGTTACAGCCTTGGGCACCGCGAGGATATTCAATTGTTTGGGGAAGTCGAAGCGCGCTTTTTCTTCAATCGTGCCAGAGGTACAGATGAAGGCCTGCGTGCGGTCTTGTTCCGCCATGAGGCTGAACACGTTCTGGCCGATGCCGCCCGCGAGGCTGCTGAGCGTCGGTACGCCCGTGGGGCCGGGCAGGTTGACCAGGTTCTCGGTACGCCCTTTGACCGTGGACGTGAAGGTGGCGGCATTGCCTTCCAAGGGGTCGGTTTCGATCTTGCCGCTGCCGGTTTGCCCATACATGCTGAGGACTTTCTGGGTCAGTTGATCACGGTCGGCAGGCATGATGGATTTGAACAGGAAACGATTGAGTTCCGTGGCCCAGCCTTCCACCGTGGTGCCGTTGGTGAAGTCCGCCGCGCCGCTCGGGTCGATCTTGAAGTGCAGCGTGCCGTCCACCTTGCCCAATTGGTGTGAAGGTGTACGCGCCAGTTCGCCGCTCTGGGTCAGTAACACGGGTTTACCCAGTTCCGGAATCATCAAGTAGCCGGCGGCGATGGGGGTGGCGGTGGAGTCCAGATAAAGGTCGAGGGTCGGGACGTAAGTGATCGCATGGTTAAGCAAACCCAGGGTCGGCACCTTCGGCAGTAGGTAGGCGTCGCCGAGGTTGATCAGCGCGGGCGAGCTTTCGATGGCCACCGCCTTGAGCAGCGCTTCGAGCAAGGCAACATGGTCCTTGCAGTCGCCATAACGGTTATCCAGCACCGCCTGCGCCGCGTGCGGCACCACGCCGCCATTGCCGACGTAAACCGCGACGTAGCGAATGTTCTTGCGCACCCAGTCACTCAGCACCAGTGCTTTGCTGCGCGGGGAGTCCAGGTTGGCGGTGAGTTCCCTGGCCAGTTGGGTAATGGCGGGCGTCACCTCAACCTGCGCCCGGCATACGCCTGGGCAAACTGTTTGTAATCAGTGAAGGTCGACACGGCGAGGCGTTGCCCGTAATCGGTGTAGGCGACGGAGCCGACTTCAACGCGGTTTTTCTCCGTGGGTTGCAGGTCCCAGCGATAGATTTTTCGCCCGTTGGCGGTGGTGGGCTCGGCGGCATTGAAACCCCTTACGTCAGCGAACAAGGGCATGTCGGCTGGCATGTCGTAGGTGAAGTGGATCTGTTGGTTCTCGTAGAAGTCCGGCGCGTAGAGGTCTTCAAACTGTCCGGGGAACATCGCGGTGGTGCGATGGCGCTGGTAGCGCAAGACCATGCGGTCACCGACGGCTACGTCAGGGAAGATCACCACTTTGACGCGTGAGTCCTGGAACATCGGCGCTTCGGCTGAGGCCTGCTCCTGCTGTTCCTTGATCTGGTCGGCAGCCACCGGCACTTTGCGTCCGTCGGCTTTCTGGGTGTAGGCCTCCACGATGTCCACGGTTTCCAGCGAGCGGTTGAAGCTCACCGAGCGTTGCGCGTTGGGCTTGATCGCGCGTTCCTCATTGATGCGCGAGACCAGCTCGAAGTCGAGCACAAAACTGCCGTCGGCATTGACTACGTAGGCCTGGCTATTTTTTCGACGGTCAGGGAACGGTCGGTGTAATCGGCATTTGCCTGTGCGCTGAATAGCCCGCAGACGACCACCACCGCTGCACCGAACAGGCGCGCCGGGAAGAGCGTAACGCTTTGCATAAAGATCCTTCTAAACGATGACGCGCGCCGTCTGGGCGAGGGCGCGCGTTCCTTGGGTAAACCGCCAAATGCGAAGCGTTACTATATAGAGGTGGCAGTGAGCCTGGCTATTTTTGTTGCTTAGCGTCGTGTGGGAAGCGTCTGGGTATCGCTCGACAGCCGTGAAGACCTGATGGGCGAAGAGATTCATGGGCGAACGATGGGACTGGTCGGCCTGGGGGAAATCGGTCGGCGTGTGGCGCGGATTGCCCAAGGTTTTGGCCTGGATGTTTTGGCCTACGACCCGCATCTGAGCAACCAACAGATACTCGCTCACGGCGCCACACCCGTGACCTTGCCGGAACTGCTGAGGCGCAGTGATTTCGTGTCGTTGCACTGCCCGTTGGACGCCAGCACTCGGCACCTGATGGGCGCGCACGAGTTCGCGGCGATGAAGCCCGGCGCGGTGTTCTTGTCCACCGCCCGCGGCGGCATTCATGATGAAACGGCGTTGTACGAAGCCTTGCAAAAAGGCCACCTCAGCGGCGCCGGGCTCGACGTGTGGGCGTGCGAGCCGCCTGCGCAGAACGCACCGCTGATGAGCTTGCCCAATGTGGTTGCGACCTTTCACACGGCGGGCGTCACCCACGGCGGGCGGCGCAATGTGGCACGCTCTTCGGCGGCGCAAATTGCCGCGATCCTGCGCGGCAAACGGCCGCCGCACTTGCTCAATCCTGAAGCCTGGGAGGTGGTCTGCGAGCGCGTGCGCCTCAGCCGTTGAGCCAGGCGTTAATGCTTGCTCGGGGAACAGAGGCGCGTGAACAGTCTTTGAGGATTTGCACCCGCGTGTTGGCGGCACGTGCGTGGCGATGGCAAAGTCGGGCAGACACGAATCACAGCGTCGTAGCCTTCTTAACCCGCGTGGCGCGGTCAAAAGCCTCGCGCTGCGCGTGCGTGATGCGACCTATCGGTCTTCTTTCAGCCGCGATGCGGACGAGGTGCGGGTGCTGATCACCTACACGCAGCAGGTGTGGCAGCTGTATTTATGCGGCGCAGCCTGATAAACAGCTCGGTAACCGTTCTAGCTGGTACCGGGTGTCATTGATCATGAAACGCCATTTCGAAGATGTGCAGCTGGGCAGCATCGAGCTGTTTTGCCTGGCCGCCGAAGCCAATAGCTTCACCGCTGCCGCACAGATTGCCGGGGTCACCCCGGCCGCTGTGAGCCGCAGCATTTCGCGTCTGGAAGAACGCCTGGGTACGCAGTTGTTTGTGCGCACCACGCGCAGCATTCGCCTGACCGACAGCGGCCGTACATTCTTCGGGCAATGCCGCCAGGCGCTGACGCAATTGGTGGAGGCGCAGCAGGAAGTCATGGGTGCGCAGTCGGTGCCGTCCGGCCAGTTGCGCATCAGCGTGCCGACCACTTACGCCCATCATCGGCTGTTGCCGTTGCTGCCCGCGTTTCGCGCGCTGTACCCGCAAGTGACCGTGGACATCCATATCAGCAACCGCAATATCGACTTCGTTGCCGAAGGCTATGACCTAGCCATTCGCGTGCGCGCCCAGCCCGATTCATCGCTGATCGCACGGCTGCTGGAAGACGCTGAATTGGTGGTGGTGGCAGCGCCGGCCTACCTGCAGCGCGCCGGCACGCCGCAGACGTTGGAGGATCTGCCGTCGCACGAGTGCATTCAGTTTGAATTGCCCAGCAATGGCCGACGCATTCCCTGGTTGTTCCAGGTGCAAGGCCAGGAACAGGCGTTTGCCGGGGAGGCGGGTTACAGCGTTTCTCATGACGTGCTGGGCGGCGTGACCTTGGCCAAGCATGGCGCGGGGCTGTTTCAGACCTACAAGTTCATCGTCGAACACGAACTGGCTGACGGCACGCTCCTGGAGGTGTTGAAGCCGTTTGGCGGGCGCACGCGACCGTTTACGTTGCTGTACCCCCACGGGCGCTATGTGCCGCACCGGGTGCGGGCGTTTGTGGATTTTTTGCTGGCGTATCGGGACGTGTGGGCGGCGCCGTAGACGCGGCGATGTCCCATGTCAGCAGGAGTTGGCTGATCGCTGCATTGAGGGTTTCAAACGACGCATTGTCACGCGCCAGAATGGAAACACCCTGCAGAAAGCTGTCATACACCGTCGCCATTGCCGTCACATTGATTGTGTCCGGCAACTGCCCGGCACTCACACCTCGCGCCACGCACGCCACAATCCCTGCCCGAGTCCGTGCGCGTGAGTGGGTCAATGCGTCGGTGACCCGAGCATTTTCCGGGCTCGGCGCACTCATCACCCCCAGCGTGACCATGCAGCCCTTGGGGTGGGCGTTGTCACACTGCATGCGCGCCGATTGGCGCAGCGCCGTTTCGAGGGCTTGGCGTGGCGGTAGGGTTTCGTCCCACAGGCATTCGGTGACCTGGGCGTAGGTGGTCAGGTAGCGTTGCACGCACTCATCGAACAGCGCCTCTTTGGAGCCGAACGCCGCATAAAAACTCGGCGCGGAGATGCCGCCACCCAGGCCGGCCTTGAGCTGGGCGAGGGAAGTGGCGTCGTAGCCGTGCTGCCAGAACAGATGCATGGCCTGTTCCACGGCCTGGTCACGGTCGAAGTTACGCGGGCGGCCCATTTGTGCCATTTCGTTTCTCCTGTGCAGATCGATATAAATACTAGTCGATACATAAGTCATTGACAACGCGCTCGCGCAGCACGCAACATCTGTATCGATCAGTATTTAAATCGCCTCAGTTTTAAGGAGTTGCCTGTGACACCCTCACTCAGCGTATCCGCCTCGTCCGAACGCCTGCCCATCGGCGCATTGCTCGCGCTGGCCATGACCGGCTTCATCTGCATCGTTACCGAAACCCTGCCCGCCGGCCTGCTGCCGTTGATCAGCGAGGGCCTGGCGATTTCGCCGTCGCTGGCCGGGCAGATGGTCACCGCCTACGCGCTGGGTTCGGTGCTGGCGGTGATCCCCATGACCATTGCCACCCGCGGCTGGCGCCGGCGCAATGTGCTGTTGCTGACCATCGTCGGGTTTTTGCTGTTCAATTCCATCACTGCGCTGTCGTCGCACTATGGCGTGACCCTGGTGGCGCGCTTCTTCGCCGGCGTGGCGGCAGGGTTGGCCTGGAGCCTGCTGGCCGGTTACGCCCGCCGCATGGTCGCGCCGCATCAACAGGGCAGGGCGCTGGCCTTGGCGATGGTCGGCACGCCGATTGCGCTGTCGTTGGGCGTACCGCTGGGCACGTGGCTGGGCGGGCTGGTGGGCTGGCGTACCACGTTCGGCCTCATGTCGGCGCTGACGCTGATGTTGATTGTGTGGGTGCTGGTAAAAGTCCCGGACTATCCGCCCCAGGCCGCGCACCAGCGTGTGTCGCTGGCCAAGGTGCTGACCACGCCCGGTGTGCGGCCCGTGCTGGCGGTGGTGATCAGTTGGATGCTGGCGCACAACATTCTGTACACCTATATCGCCCCGTTCGTGGCGCCCGCCGGCTTGGGCGACCGCGTGGATGTGGTGCTGCTGGTGTTCGGAAGTGCTGCATTGGCGGGGATCTGGCTGACGGCCAAGTTGGTCGAGCCGCTGTTGCGCCGTACCGTGCTGGTCAGCCTGGCGACGTTTGCGGCCGTGAGCGTGGTGTTCGGTTTTGTGGGCAATATGCCGCAGGTGATTTACCTCGGCGTGGCGGTGTGGGGTTTGAGTTTTGGCGGCGCGGCGACCTTGCTGCAAACAGCCCTCGCGGACGCGGCGGGTGACGGCGCAGACGTGGCGCTGTCGCTGAACGTGGTGGCATGGAACAGCGCGATTGCCGGCAGTGGCGTGGTGGGCGGCGTACTGCTCGATACCTGGGGCGTAGCCTCATTTCCCTGGGCAATGGCGCTGTTGATAGCGCTGTCGTTTGCGATTGCCTGGCGCGCACGCACCCATGCGTTCAAGCCTGGCGCGCGCGGGGCGGGCAAGCCCGCCGTGGCGGGGCATTGACATGGTTGCTGAGTGACGCTCATTAATCTTGCTGAGTAACGGGGTAAACTCCGGCCAGTCGTCACTACCGCCCAGGACCTCGCCATGCAGATCAGCCGCGCCAACCTTGCCGACTTCGTGCTCTTCCTGGCCATTGCCCGGCACCAGAGTTTCAGCCGCGCGGGCCTGGAGGTGGGCATCAGTGCGTCGGCGCTGAGCCATGCCATCAAAGGTCTGGAAACCCGCCTCGGCGTGCGCCTGTTGAACCGCACCACCCGCAGCGTCACGTTGACCGCTGCGGGCGAGGAGTTGCACAGCGTCATCAGTCAGCCCATGGACGACATCAGCCAGGCGGTCGAAGCGCTCAATCGTTTTCGTGACGAGCCCACCGGGCGCATCCGCCTGAACCTGCTCAGCGATGCCGCCGACCTGCTACTGGGCCCGGTGTTGCCATTGTTTAACGCGCGCTATCCGGACATCCAGATCGACCTGACCGTGACCAACCAGCTCGTCGACGTCATTGGCGCAGGGCATGATGCGGGCATCCGCTACGGCGGGACGGTGCCGGAAGACATGATCGCTCAGCGGTTGTCCGCGGATATCCGTTGGGTGGTGGCCGGTTCGGCGAGTTATCTGCAGCAGTTTGGCGTGCCTCGCCATCCCCATGACTTGCTCGACCATCGCTGCCTGCGCATCCGTCTGGGCAACGGTTGCCTGTACGACTGGGAGTTCGAAAAAGGCGGCGAGCACCTGGCGATTGCAGTGCCAGGCGCCATCACCCTGGATGAAACGCGCGTCGGCCTGTCGCTGATGCGCCAGGGCGCTGGCCTGATGTATGCGCCGGAACCGGCCATGGCCCCTTTGGTGGCGCGCGGGGAGGCGGTGCGCGTGCTCGACGATTGGGCCAGCATGGGCCCCGGGTTTCATATGTATTACGCCAGCCATCGGCAATTGCCGATGGGGCTGAGGCTTTTGATCGACCTGATCCGGGAAGTGCAGCCGCTCGGTGATTGCTGAGCAGCGCTCATCAGTACATCCCGATTTCACCCGGTATTCATCCTCTGCTGCGTCACTTAGCGTGACGCTACGTTTGAGCGAGGAGATACCCATGAGTTTTTCATTCCAGCATCAGGTTGCGCTGGTCACCGGCGCGGCGTCCGGCATTGGTCTGGCGACCGCCAACGCATTCGCGCACGCCGGTGCAGCCGTGGCGATTGTCGACGTCAACGCGCAGGCTGCACGCGCGGCCGCCGAGGCGTTGGTGGCCGCCGGTTATCAAGCGATTGGTCTTGGCTGCGACGTCTGCGACATTGACCAAGTACAGGCCATGGTCAAGGAAACCGTCGCGACGTTTGGCCGACTTGATGCGGCATTCAATAACGCCGGCATCCAGAACGTACTGGCAGAAACCGCCGATGCGAGCGTTGAGGATTACGACCGGGTCATGTCGGTCAACCTGCGAGGCGTCTGGAGCTGCATGAAGTTCGAGCTTGAGCACATGCGTCGCCAGGGCAGCGGCACCATCGTCAACTGTTCCTCTCTGGGCGGTCTGGTCGGCGGGGCGCAGCGCGCCAATTACCACGCGGCCAAGCATGGCGTGATCGGGCTGACCAAAAGTGCGGCGCTTGAATACGCCACCCGAAACATCCGCATCAACGCGGTATGCCCCGGATTGATCTGGACGCCAATGGCTGACCAGATGGTTGCCGCCGGCCAGGGCGACGCGCTGGCGGGCATGGTCAAAAGCATACCGATGGGGCGTCACGGTCGCCCGGAAGAAATCGCCGACGCCGTGCTCTGGCTCAGCAGCTCGACCTCCAGCTATGTCACAGGCCAGTCCATTTCGGTGGACGGGGGTTTTGTCATGCGCTAGCACCGGCGTTACGCCACGCAAGCCGCGCCCGACATTACCCACAAGGAGTACCGAGCCGATGCCGCCATCAGCCTCTTCCAAAACAGCTGCGCTCATGCTCATCGGGCTCGGCCTCATGCTCGCGCTGGCAGGTGCGTGCCTGTTGGGCGGTGGCGGCTATCTGATCGCCCTCGGGGGTTCCTGGTACTTCGCGCTCGCGGGCCTTGGCCTGTCTGCCAGCGGGGTGTTGTTGATGCGCCGCCGCCTGCAAGGCGTGGTGATTTACCTGGGCGTATCAGCCGCCACCGTCGCGTGGTCATTGTGGGAGGTTGGCCTGGATTTCTGGCCGCTGTTTTCCCGCTTGATGGCGTTTGGGGTGCTGGCGGTGCCGGTGCTGCTTGCCACTGCGCAGCTGCGCGTCAAGGCTCGACCGGCCGCCTACGCGGGGGCTGCGCTCGTGAGCCTCTGCCTGGCGGCCACGCTCTACCTGGCCCTGCAGCCACAGCCTATTCAAACGGCTACGGGCGCGCCGGCGCCGGTAGCCGGAAAGGCCGTCGGCAACGTGGAGCCGGCGACCGACTGGCGCTACTTCGGCCAAAGCCCCTCGGGAACCCGACATGCGCGGCTCGAAGCAATCACCCCGCAAAATGTTGCCGGGCTGCAAGTGGCCTGGACCTACCGCACCGGCGAAATTCCCCGCGGCAGCCAGGGGCATGTGGTCACGCCGCTGCATGTGGACGGCGTGCTGTATGGCTGCACACAGTCCAGCCAATTGTTCGCGCTGGATGCCGACACTGGTCAGGAAATCTGGCACCACGACCCACACGTGCAGGCGAACAATGTCTACCCGCGCTGCCGAGGCGTGGGGTATTACGCCGCGCCTGAGGCTTCAACCTCAACGGGCCAAGCGTGCACGCGGCGGATCATTGCAACCACCGTGGATGCGCGCTTGATTGCCGTGGACGCGCACACGGGGCAAGCGTGCGCAGGGTTCGGCGACGCGGGCAGCGTCAGCTTGCACAGCGGCATGGGCAGCGCCGATCAGGCGCTTTATTTCCCCACCGCCGCGCCCACCGTGGTGCGTGATCTTGTCGTTGTCGGCGGGCTGGTCTGGGACAACCAGAAGACTGGCGAGCCCTCCGGTGTGGTGCGCGCCTTCAACGTGCGTACGGGCGCACTGGTGTGGGCCTGGGACTTGGGCAACCCGGCGATTACCCGTGAGCCACCCGAGGGCCACACCTACACGGCGGGCACGCCGAACGTGTGGTCGACGCCTGCGTTCGATGAGGCACTGGGCTTGATTTATCTTCCCACGGGCAACGCCACGCCAGACTTTTGGGGCGGCCATCGCACCGACGCCGACGACCGCTATTCCTCCTCTATCGTTGCCCTCGACATTGCCACCGGCCGAGAACGCTGGCATTTCCAGACGGTGCACCACGACGTGTGGGATTACGACGTCCCGTCGCAGCCCGCGCTGTACGACGTGCCGGATGGCAACGGCGGAACGCTCCCGGCGTTGATCCAGACCACCAAGCGCGGGCAGATCTTCATGCTTGACCGACGCACGGGTCGCCCGATTGCGCAGGTGCAGGAACAACCCGTCCCGCAAGGTGGTGTGGCTGATGACCGGACGTCGCCGACCCAGCCGTACTCGGTCGGCATGCCTTCGATTGGCACGCAGCCGTTGAGCGAAAAACGCATGTGGGGGCTCACGCCGTTGGATCAGTTGATGTGCCGCATTCAATTTCGCCGGGCGCGTTACGAGGGTGAGTTCACACCGCCCAGCGAGCGCCTGACCCTGCAATACCCGAGTTGGCTGGGCGGCATGAACTGGGGCTCTGTGTCGATTGCCGAAAACCTCGGCTACCTGATCGTCAACGACACGCGCGTGGCGACCTGGAGCCGGATGATCCCGCGTGCCGTCTACGATCAAAAAGCGCTCAGCGGCGGCGGGCACGAAGGCAATGCACCCCAGGCGGGTACGCCGTGGGGCATTGAGCAAGGACGCTTTCTGTCACCGCTGGGCATCCCATGCCAGGCGCCGCCTTACGGAACCCTCAGCGCGGTCGACCTGGCCACGCGCAAAGTGCTCTGGTCAATGCCCCTGGGCACCACCGAGCAAACCGGGCCGCTGGGGCTCGCCACCCATCTGCCCATGCCCATCGGCATGCCAACGCGCGGCGGCCCGGTGACGACCGCCACTGGCCTGGTCTTCATGGCCGGCACCCAGGACTTCTACCTGCGCGCCTTTGATGTACGCACCGGCCATGAACTGTGGAAAGGTCGTTTGCCGGTGGGCGCAGAAGCAACACCCATGACGTATAGTTCGCCGAAGACCGGCCGCCAGTTCCTGGTCATCAGCGCCGGTGGCAACTCGGCCACCACGCTCAAAGGCGACTACGTGGTGGCCTTCGCATTACCTGTACCGATGATTCAACATTGACGCGATAAAGCGCGTGAAGCGGCCGCACTAAAATGCCTTTCGAGGGTCAATAAACCTCGCAAGATCATCCACTTGGCTCCGCCAGCGGAGCCTGCCGCCTTACTCCCTTTCAAAGAAGTCATGCATGCACCTGCGCAAAATTGCAGTCGGGCTGTCAGCCCTTGTTTTGCTTTCCACCGGGGCAGATGCCCGTGGTTTGCTCGACCTTATCAAGCCACCCGCCCAGGAACACACCTCACGCGCAGGCTCGACCAGCCAGCGCGCGGCCCTCGACCTTTATTCCAGCAAGCAACAGCAGCCCTCGTTCGCCAGCTGCGCCGATCTGTTCCCTGGTGCCACACCGATCAACACCGCCACCGTGCCCAGCACCATGAAACCCATGGCGTTGTGTTCCGATAGCTTTGCGGTGCTCTACTCGCAAACGAGCAAGACGCCGCTGGTGGTGGTCGAGCGCTTGAACGCCGCCCAGCTCAAGGACGCCAAAGGCGAGGAACGCACCAACCAGTTCTACGCAGACCCGCGCATCCCCAAAGGCGCTCGCGCCGAGTTGAGCGACTACCGCAGCCAGCACCCGGCCGTGGACCGTGGTCATCAGTCTCCGGCGGCCGACGCGCCGAGCGCGAATGCCATGGCGCAATCCTTCGCGCTGTCGAACATGGTGCCGCAAGACCCCACCAACAACCGCAAGATCTGGAGCAAGGTCGAGGCGGATGTGCGCAAGTTTGCCGTGCGTGCCGGCGGCGATGTGTTTGTGTTCACCGGCCCGTTGTTCGACGCGGGCTACAGCACCATCGGCGACAACAAGGTCTGGGTGCCGACGCGCCTGTTCAAGTTGGTGTACGACGCCTCGTCGAAACGCGCCTGGGCCTATGTGCTGCCCAACGCTGAAACGCGCATCCAGAAGCCGATGGACTACGAAACGTTTGTGAAGAGTACCGGGCTGAAGCTGCTGGGCAATCTGCCGGTCACGGGGTCGGTGGGCCGGACGTGATCACCTGCGGCCGATCCAGCTGGCGCTTGATTGTGTAGAGCGCCACGCCCACCGCCAGGATGCCTGACACCGCGCCGACCACCAGCGCCCAGCGCGGGCCCAAGTGGTCGGCGACCCAACCGACGATGGGCGCGCCAATTGGCGTGCCGCCCAGGGCGACGGCGACGCGCAGTGCGATCACCCGGCCGCGCATCGCGGGTTCGGTGGTGAGTTGCATCAAGCTGTTGGTGGTGTTGCTGAAGGTCATGGCGCCCACGCCGATGACCACCAGCGCAATCGCAAACGTCCAGTAATTGGGCGCCAGGGCTGCCAGCACGCAGCCAAATCCAAACACTGCCGCACCGGTCAGCAAAGACTTGAACCGGGGGCGTTCGCTGCCCGCGGCAATCAGCGCACCGGCGATGGTGCCGATGGCCAGGGTCGAGGTCAGCAGCCCGTAGCCGCGCGCGTCAGCGTGGAACACCGTGACGGCCATGGTCGAGATGAAAATCGGGAAGTTCATGCCGAAGGTGCCGATCAGAAACAGCATCAGCAGGATGGCTTTCAAGTCCGGCCGCGCCCACACGTAACGCATGCCTTCGGTAAGGCTGCCTTTGGTACGCAGCGCGCGCACCTTGGTGTGTTGACTTGAGACGCGCAGGAAAAACAGCGACGCCAGCACCGCAAAAAAGCTCGAGCCATTGAGCAGGAACGCCCAGCCGGTGCCCACCGACGCGATGGTCACGCCGGCCACGGCCGGGCCGATCATGCGCGCCATGTTGAACGAGGTGGAGTTGAGCGCGATGGCATTCGACAAGTCCTTCTCGCCCACCAGTTCTGCGACGAAAATCTGCCGCACCGGCGCATCGAATGCCGAGGCGCAGCCGGATAAAAACGCGAACACGTACACATGCCACAGCTGCACGAAGCCTGTGATGGTGAACACGCCCAGCGTCAGCGCCAGCAAGCCCATCACCGCCTGAGTGAAGATCAACAGCTTGCGCTGGTCGTAGTGATCGGCAGCAAACCCGGTCCACGGCAGCAACAACAACTGCGGCCCGAACTGCAGCGCCATCACGATACCCACCGCGGCGGCGTTGTGCGGCGTGAGCTGAGTCAGCACCAGCCAGTCCTGGGCGGTGCGTTGCATCCAGGTGCCGACGTTGGACACCAGCGCGCCGGCGGCCCAGATGCGGTAGTTGGGGCTGCGCAGGGAACGGAACGTGCCGAGGAAACTCATGACGGCTTCAGTTCCCCCGGTTGTCGAGCAACTCGATGATGGCTTGCGCCGTGCCCGATTCGCCCAGCTTGGGGAACACGTGCTGCAGGCTGTAGGCATGGGCCTCGGGGCTGACGTCGGTCATGGCATCGATGGCCAGGGTCACGTTGAAGCCGAATTCGTAGGCCTGCCGCGCGGTGGCTTCGACGCCGGTGCCGGTGACGACACCTGTGATCACCACTTGGGTGACATTGAGCGCCTTCAACTGCGCCTCAAGGTCCGTGTTGGCGAAGGCGCCCCAGCTGCGTTTGGTCACCAGAATGTCGCTGGGCTGGTGGCCGAGTTGCGCAATCAGATCAGCCCAATCGGGTGGCAGGTCAGTGATGCGACGCGGCCGCTCGGTGCGTCCCGGCGCAAAGCCGCTGACATTCACCAGCACCACCGGCAGCCCGCGTTCGCGAAAGGCGTCGAGCAGTGCACGCGACCGCTCTATCACCTCGCCAATGGGATGGATAAAAGGGTAGCCAACGATGCCGTGTTGCAGGTCCACGATGATCAGGGCGGTTGTTGCATCCAGCGAGGTGACAGCCATGCTATTTCCTCAATCGGGTGATTCAAAAGTCGGCTAGGCGCTCCAGCAGTTTCACCGCAGCGGCGAGTTCGTGTTGTTCCTGGGGCGACAGTTGTTCCTGCAGCGCGTGCAGCAGCCAATCGTCTTTGGCGGCGCGGCTTTGGGTCAGGTGTTTGCGCAAGGCGGGCGTCAGTTCGATCAGCGTCTGCCGGCCATCGGATGGGTCCGGCTTGCCGCTGACGGCTTGCATTGCCTCAAGCCCGGCCACGGTGATGCGCATCGACTGCGGCCGCACACTTTCAGCGCGGGCGAGGGCGGACACGGTCGTCGGGCCATCACGGTCCAGGCGCAGCAACACCGACTTTTGCGCGGTGGTGAAATCATCGGGGTGAGTCTGTTCGCGCAGGCGGCGGATCAGCTTGCCCAGTGAGATGCGCAGTTCGGCGGCCAGGGTGGCGCAGGAGTGGGTGCTGGAGATAGGAGAGTATTTGCTCATCTCAGAACGGTAGCATGCCCACAGCAAAGCTTTACAGTTTTGCTGTATTGATTTTAGGCGATGAATAATTCCCTGCTCAGTGTTCCTTGAATAGTGGCAAAATGATATTTTTGCGTCTTGAAATATTTACCCAGCCAATAGGAAAAGGAGCCAGTGATGGCCTACAGAGACGATAGCGACCTTGAGTTTCTTTCAAAACTTGACTCGGAGTCGATGAACGATTTGGTCTATTGCCTCGTCCACGATAAAGACGGGAGTGTCAGGCTGACGGAAGAGCTGACGACCAATGACATGTACAAAGCCTGGTTCCCGGATCACCGACGTTATTGGGAATCGGTCGCTGCCGAAATTCAGTGCTTTGGCGGTAATACATTCGCAACGATGCTTAGGGGTGGGAAAGGCGTCCTTTATAAAGAGGTGCTCCAAGACGTTTGCGACAAAATGAGGGTTAACTACAACAGTAGTTCTAGTGTTGAGAAAATCGAGCAAAACCTGCTGATGAAAATCCTCACGGATGCGGTTGAAAAAATGACGCCGGCCGAATTGAAAGAGTTGGCAGACGCAGTAGGCGTGAAGAACGTTGGATTACTCACTTCCGAAGCGATGCTTGGGGTATTCCAGGCTGTCTTCAAAGCAGGAGGATTTAAATCCTATCAATTAACGCTGATTATCGTTAACGCGATTCTCAAAGCGTTGATCGGGCGTGGGCTGAGTTTGGCGGGCAACGTTGCCTTGACCCGGACTATGGCCGTGTTGACAGGCCCTATTGGATGGGTTATCACCGGTGCATGGACGGCCATCGATATCGCCAGCCCCGCCTATAGAGTGACCATCCCCGCTGTTATTCAGGTCGCTGCGTTGCGTCAGAAATACCTTTATGAAACGCAAGCGTCACAGGTCGAATTTAGCTAAATATTCAGGGAGGATTATTGATCACGGTGAGAGGCTAGGGGGCATTT
The DNA here is from genome assembly GCF_963890955.1 of Pseudomonas sp. MF6747. Classification (NCBI taxonomy): domain Bacteria; kingdom Pseudomonadati; phylum Pseudomonadota; class Gammaproteobacteria; order Pseudomonadales; family Pseudomonadaceae; genus Pseudomonas; species Pseudomonas sp. MF6747. The sequence goes on along the minus strand of NZ_CAWPSZ010000009.1, from coordinate 74,669 downwards.
GATTTCTTTCCTCTTTCCTCTTTCCTGTAGCGTAACGGTGAGTGATTCAAGTGCATCCTTTATCTCGGTGAGCGCGGGGTATCAGCCCCATTGGTTATCTGGGTATATGGACCGTCCCGTTCGTATAAAGGACTCGCATATTCTGGTACAGATTGAGCGAAAGGAAGCGTGAACTATGAATTCAAAAAGCAAGATAACTTCGGCAGGCAGTGTGTCGCCCTTTGCAAGCTTTATTGTCGCGCGTTTGGCGGGGCGACGAACAAAAATAGCTGAAATCGAAAACGCGGTGTTGGAGGTTATTAAGCCCGTCGGAGGCTGGCGTGATTCAAAAAAGCTGACAATAAAAGCCAATAGCAATTTGCTGAAGGCGAGTGCATTTCATTTAATTGAAAAGCGGCAGGTAAATTGGGCGGGTGGGAATAGAGTCGAAGACGAGCTTAATCATTTTTTTGCTGTTTTTCTTGTCGAGGATTATGTGGCACTTTATGTAAGTGATAGTGACCTTAAGTCCACCGTGCATGAGGCGCTCATGCTCGATGAAATTCCTTCACTCAAGCCCGTGGATGAGGCTGTATTGATTAACGCTTATATTAACGGGAAATCATTGCGTACCCTGTGGTTGGGAGGCATTCATCGGAATGTGTCAGTGAAACCAAACAGCAAGGTGCTCAGCGGAGAGTCCTTGGGGGATGCGATAGATACGTTCGGGGATAATACCTTTATCGCCGGGGCCGTTCGATCCAATATCGCCGGTGTGAGTTTGAAAAGAAGTGGTGTTTGGTTCGGTCCGAAAAAAACTGGTCAGACTTTTCAGATGCTGCCTATGGCTTGTTAACTACATTAAATGCTTCCGATCAGCAGAAACCAAAAAGTACTTCTGTTCATTCTGGGCTGGCGAGCAGTGCGCCTGATTTTAGCCGGGTCGGCCGAGCCTATTTGATTGAATGGGCCGATCCAGAAACTATAAAGGGACGAACGAAGGGGAAAAGAATAGTTGAGTTACGCGACACCTATGAAATGAACTTGACATCCACGCAGCCGTTGGCAAAGGATGTGCAAGTTGAAGTCACCGCAACGGCTACAGGTACGTCTCAGGTTTTTGACCTGGCACTCGGTATGAAAAATCGTAAAGTTACTTTCAAGGCGTCACCGCGCCAGGTATCTTCAGAGTTTATCGATTGGATAGCGGGAGTGGAGCACGATGCTGAAGTGATGCGACTGCTTTATGACTGCGGGCACTCAGTGGTGTGCGCCACGTTATGTCTGCCCGCCGTAGTTCATAGAAAGTTCGGAATAGAGTTTTTAGATTTTGCCCCTCTTGGGTTTAATTATAATGTGAAAATGGAAAAGCCTCCGGGCGCGCCACCCCCACTCGACAATATTTACGATTTGAACGATGTCAGCTTGTTCAAATGGGTGGCTAAAGAAGGACTGGGGCTTATGAAGCTGGAGCAGCCAACGCCCGGTTGTTGCTGGTTGTATTGTGATGACAGGTCTAAAGAAGTAGCAGACTTCATTCATGTGTATAAGCCGGCTTCCGGCACGCCTAAAGTATCAATTATCCATGTCAAGGGGGCGAATAATGACTCCCTTACTCGCTTGATCTCACCGGGTGCCTATGAACTTGTCACAGCGCAAGCGATTAAAAATCTGAAAAGGATCTCTGCGGGCTCTATCGTTGATAGTATCAAGTCTGTTTTGATCGCCTCTACGAATCGCGTTTGGGACGAGGCTTGGCGCGTAGGTCTGAGGAGTAACGGTTCAGTAAAGACAGACTTTTATAACGCTCTTAGTGGTATTAAGCAGGATTGTGATTATCAAGTTGTTATTGTTCAGCCACATGCGTTGAAGAGTAAGTTTAATCCTACGGGCACGCCCACCATAGGTGAGCTTCAATTGCATACGTTGTTGCTGGGGGCTGAAGCTCTGGCGCACTCGGTATCTGCAGAATTTCGCGTTATCTCTGATAATCGATAATTTTGGGTTCGCATGCGTATGCTCCGCGCTCTTTGTTCTTGGTTCTTTGCGTGTCAGGGCCGCGTAGGATCTGGACAGGTCCAGTGCTGAAGGAAACCCGAGGGCACGCTTTGAGCTAATGGCTGGAGCGGGGTCAAATATTGGGTAGCGCTGGGCTTATACTCGTCCACTGGCGATTGCACACTCTCAAACAAACCGAGATACCCCATGAGCACCTCTGTTTCCCTCACGCCTGCGCGCAAGCCTATCGCGCCGCTGGTGGCTTTTATCATCCTGTTGGCGGGCGCCGTGTTCCTGCAAAGCAGTGTCGGCTCACGCCAGGTGCTGTTGCTGGTGGTCGGCGCGGCACTGGGTTTGACCCTGTATCACGCCGCCTTTGGCTTTACCTCCGCCTGGCGCGTGTTCATCAATGATCGGCGTGGAGCCGGCTTGCGAGCGCAGATGGTGATGCTGGCGGTGGCGGTCGTGCTGTTTTTCCCGGCGCTTGGGGCAGGCACGCTGTTGGGTCAGCCGGTGGTCGGGCTGGTGGCGCCGGCCGGCGTGTCGGTGGTGTTTGGCGCGTTCATCTTCGGCATCGGCATGCAGCTGGGCGGCGGTTGTGCCTCGGGCACGTTGTTCACTGTGGGCGGCGGCAATGCGCGCATGTTGGTGACGTTGTTCTTCTTCATTTGCGGTTCGTTGATCGCCACCCACCATGTCGATTGGTGGTTTGCACTGCCGGCATTCCCGGCGGTGTCCATCGTCAAAAGCTTCGGCGTTGTACCGGCGCTGCTCTTGAGCCTGGCGGTGTTCGCGATCATTGCAGCCGTCACCGTGCGCCTGGAGAAGGGCCGTCATGGCCAACTGGAAGAGGGCGTGACCAGCGAACACACCGGCCTGCGCCGTTTCCTGCGCGGGCCGTGGCCCTTGGTATGGGGCGCGATAGGCCTGGCGCTGCTCAATTACGCCACCCTGGCGCTGGCTGGGCGGCCGTGGGGCATTACCTCGGCGTTCGCGCTGTGGGGCGCCAAGGTCGCCAGCGGTTTGGGTGTAGACGTGGCCAGCTGGGCGTTCTGGCAGGTACCGGGCAATGCCAAGGCCCTGGCCGCACCGGTGTGGGAAGACATCACCAGCGTGATGGACATCGGTATTGTTCTCGGCGCTTTGTTGGCGGCCGGCCTGGCCGGGCGTTTTGCGCCCAGCCTGAAAATCCCCGCGCGGTCACTGGTGGCGGCGGTGATCGGTGGCTTGCTGCTGGGTTACGGTTCGCGTCTGGCGTACGGTTGTAATATCGGCGCGTACTTCAGCGGTATCGCTTCGGGCAGCCTGCATGGCTGGGTATGGTTGGTGGCGGCGTTTATCGGTAACAGCGTGGGCGTGCGGTTGCGTCCCTTCTTCTTTGCGGGCGAGCGGCCGCAGGTGGCGTTAAGCGGCTGCTGAGCGAACCAGTGAGGTATGCGGCATGATTCGAGAACTGAGGACTTTCGTCAGCGCCGCGCGGCGCGGCACTTTTGCCGCTGCCGGTCAGCAGGTGGGGCTGACGCAATCGGCCGTGAGCGCGCAGATCAAGCACCTTGAAGACGCGCTGGGGGTGAAGCTGTTCGACCGCACCGGCCGCTCGGCCACCCTCAACTCGGCCGGGCAGCGCGCGGTGCCGCTGGCGGAGGAAATCCTCGATATTTTCTCGCGCATGGGCACCCCCGACAGGGCCAACAACTTCCACGGTTCGTTGCGCATCGGCGCCATCGGCAGTGTGCAGACCGGCATCCTGCCCAAGGCGCTGGTGGCCCTCAAACAGCGGGCGCCGTTTATTGAAGTCAAACTGGTGCCCGGGGTTTCGCTGAACCTGCTCAGCCAGGTCGATGCCGGTGAACTGGACCTGGCGATCATGATTCACCCGCCGTTCAACCTGCCAAAGGACCTGAATGTCGAGGTCATCGCCCGCGAGCCTTTTGTGCTCATCACCGCCAAGGACGTGCCGGGCGATGACCCGCTGCAGATCCTGCGCGAGCAGCCGTTTGTGCGATACGACCGGGGCTCGTTCGGTGGCCGCCAGGTCACGCAGTTTCTCAAGGAACAAAAGATCCAGACGCAGCAGGCGCTTGAGCTTGATGAGTTGGACGCCATCGTCAAGATGGTCCGCAGCGGCCTCGGCGTGTCCCTGGTGCCACTGGCCGGCTTGTGGCTGGAACACGGCAGCGACGTGCGGGTTTTGCGATTGGACGGCCTGACCTTCCATCGCGAAATCGTCTTGCTCACCAAGTACACCCAGCGCCAACTGCCGCTCTTCGCGTTATTCAGGGCGTGCATCATGGAAGTGCTCGGTGCGCCGAAGTAGGGCGCGAGCATCGAAAAAACTGAGGCTCAGGACGAAAGATATGCGCTTTATCGCTCGGTCTTTCTGGTGAAGAATCGAGTTCTGAATAACAGAACCCGCAGGTAGCCACCGTGAGCCTTTCGCCCTTTCATCTTGCTATTCCCGTCTACGACCTCGCCGCCGCCCGCCACTTCTACGGCGACGTGTTTGGCCTTCGCGAAGGTCGCTCCAGCGCGCAATGGGTCGATTTCGACTTTTACGGGCACCAGTTGGTCATCCACGAACACCCCAAGACGGAATCCCAGGCATCGGTGCACTCCAACCCTGTCGATGGTCATGACGTACCGGTCCCGCATTTCGGCATCATCCTGCACTGGGACCAATGGGAAGCCCTGGCCGATCGGCTCAGAGCGCGTGAAACCCGGTTTGTGATCGAACCCTACATCCGCTTTCAGGGCCAGGTCGGCGAGCAAGCCACCATGTTCCTGTTTGACCCGTGCGGCAACGCGCTGGAGTTCAAGGCGTTCAAGGACATGAGCCAGTTGTTCGCCAAGTAGTTGCCATCCGCGCGACCGTCGCCACCCGAGCGACGGCGTTAATAAGACGTGAAGCTGCATGCCTGCCGCATGAGAGAAGTGACGTGATGTCTGACGTTGACTGTGATTTTCGGCCTGTGCGTGCCGAACAGCGCTGGCAGTTCGAGCCGTGTGGCGACAGCTGCATCGTGGTGGTGTTTGCAACGCTGTTCAGCGCGCAGGCCAACCGCCGTGCCGTGGCGTTCAGTGCCACGCTGCATGACCTGTTGGCGCGTGGGCTGCTTGGCGGCGTGACCGATGTGATCCCGGCGATGGTGTCCGTGGGCGTGCATTATGCCCCGCCTATCATCGCCAGGCTGTACCCCGAATTGTTGCCCTACGACGCGATTGCCCAGGTGTTGGAAAACGCCCTGACTCAACAGCACAACCTGGCGCGCGTCACACCCAAACGCCTGGAAATCCCGGTGTGCTACGAGGGCGACTACGCGCCGGATCTGCTGGACATCGCCAACGCCTGCGCCATCACGCCCAACGAAGTCATCGCCGCACACAGCGGGCAGTGGGTCGACGTATTGATGGTCGGTTTCGCACCGGGCCATCCCTATATCGGCATGCACGAGCCTGCGTTGAAACTGACGCGCCGCGCCGTACCGCGCACGCTGGTCACGCGCGGCAGCGTCGGCCTGGCCAATTGTCAGAGCGTGATTTACCCCACTGATTTGCCAGGTGGCTGGAACATCGTAGGCCGCACACCGTTGTCGATGTTTTCGCCGGCCAATCAGCCGCCGTGCCTGTTGAGCGGTGGCGATCAGGTGCGCTTCGTGCCCATCACCGCCCGTGAATTTGAACAACTGGCCGGAGCGCAGCGATGACCATCAAAGTGATCAGGCCCGGTCTGTTTTCCACCTTTCAAGACATCGGCCGCGTGGGCTTCCAGCATTGGGGCGTGCCGGTCAACGGCGCCATGGACCAGGACGCGCATGCGCTGGCCAACCTGTTGGTGGGCAACCCGACCACCGCTGCGACCCTGGAAATCACCCTTCAAGGCCCGGTCTTGTGCTTTCAGGCACAGGCGCTGATCGCCCTGGCCGGGGCTGACCTGGGCGCGCGACTGGACGGCGTTGCGCTGCAACCCGGGCGCGCCGTGCGTATCAAACCGGGCGCGATGCTTCGCTTCGAGACGCGTGAGTACGGCGCGCGGGCCTATCTGGCCGTGGCCGGCGGTTATCTGCTCACGCCGGTGATGAACAGCGCCAGCACGTATAGCCGGGGAGGGTTTGGCGGGCTGTCGGGGCGCGCACTGCAAGCCGGCGATGTGATCCCCATTTGCTCATCGTTCGCAAACCCCGTGCGGTTGAATATTCCTGCGGGCTGGCGGCTTGGCGCGCCGACACGTCCCGCGTCCATTCGGGTGCTGCCGGGGCGCGAATGGGCCGACTTCACCGAAACGGCTCGCCATGACTTCCTGCATGAGCCCTATCAGCTGACCGCTGCCTCGGATCGCATGGGTTATCGATTGGACGGCGCCGCGCTGGACCTGACGCAGCCCCGCCAGCTGCTGTCCGAAAGCGTGGCCTTCGGCACCGTTCAAGTGCCCGCCGGTGGTCAGCCGATTGTGCTGATGGCCGACCGGCAAACCACTGGTGGCTACCCGCGCATCGCCCAGGTGGCCAGTGTGGATTTACCCAGGCTTGCGCAACTGTTGCCCGGCGATGAGATTCGATTTTCGCTGATTGATTTACCCACGGCTCAAGCGTTGTTCGTGGCGCGTGCACACGCGCTGGAACGACTGGAGGCCGCCCACTGAGCAATAGCCGTCGCTACCGATAATAAAAACAGGAGCGCTAGATGATTAAGCCCACGTTCACATTTCTTACTGTCGAGCATTAAAACCCCTCGCAACCTGACGGGTTTACTTCTGGGTGGAACTGTCCACCTCAATAACTCAAATGACCAACGGTCAGAGTGGAAGGTGTTTATGTCTCGCGTGATCGCTACTCCCATCCCATCGCCGCGTTTGGGCGAGTTCGACAAGACCGCTGGCAGCAGCGCCACCAGGATCGCCAAGCGGGCAGCCATCGCTGCCGCGACGGGCACTGCAGTGGAGTATTACGAGTTTGGTGTGTACGGCTTTATGGCGACGATTATCGCGCCGTTGTTTTTTCCCAGCGATAACGCCGCCGCATTGCTGGCCACGTTGGCGGTGTTTGGCAGCGCATTCTTGATCCGGCCGTTGGGCGGCATTCTGCTCGGGCGGCTGGCGGACCGCATCGGTCGGCGCAAAGTGTTGCTGAGCACCGTCATCGGAATGGGCACCGCTACCGCGATGATCGGGCTGTTGCCGACGGCCGCCCACGTGGGGATTGCCGCGCCGATCCTGCTGGTGCTGATCCGGCTGGCGCAGGGCTTTTTCGCCGGCGGCGAGGTGATTGGGGCTGCGGCTTTTCTGGCCGAGTCTTCACCCAAGGGCCGCCGTGGCTTCTACGGTGCGTTCACGCCGGTGGGTGTTGCGATTGGCGGGTCGATGGCAGCGATCATCTGCGGCATCACCACTGGCCTTGTCGATGCGCAGCAGCTGCAAGCCTGGGCCTGGCGTATCCCGTTTTTCCTGGCGATTCCGTTGGTGATCTTTTCGTGCATCATGCGCCACAACGTCGAGGAGACGCCTGAGTTCAAAGCCTTTCTTGCCGTGGAAAAGCCGCCCACCGCGCCGGTCAAGGAGGTGCTCACGCAGAACCTGCCGGCGGTGCTGCGTGTGGTGGTGTTCGCCTTTGCACAGAACGCCGGCTACTACATCGGCCTGGTGTTCATGAACATCTACCTGACCACCTACCTGCATTTCGAGAAGTCCAAGATCTACTGGGTCATCGCCGGCGTCAGCCTGTGCATGGCCGCGCTGATGCCGTTCTGGGGCGGGCTGTCGGATCGCATCGGGCGCAAGAAAGCCCTGGCCATCGGCTTTGTCGGTTATGCGGTACTGGTGATTCCGATGATGGTGTTGATGAACAACAGCAGCCTGTTCATCGCGGTCCTGGCGTTTTTTGTGGCGACGCTGCCGATGCCGGTGATCCAGTCGGTGGGCTACCCGACCTATGCCGAGCAGTTTCCCACTCGGGTCCGTTACACCGGCATGGCCATCAGCATCAATCTGGGCGCCATCCTGGGCGGCGGGATCACGCCTTACATCGTCACATCACTGATCGGCTCGACCGGCAATTTACTGATCCCGGGGTTTTTCATGGCAGGCGCGGCGGTCTGTGCGTTGATTGCCTTGACCACCTTGCGTGAAACCTCCCAAGGCGCTTTGCGCCGCTGAGAATGAATGTCCGAATACGTCCGCATGTGGTCCGTCATGTGCCTGTCGCTCGCGTGCCGCACTGCCTAGTATGGCTTGCATCACTCACTGAACTGCACGCCAACAGGACACCTCATGAGCCGCAAAGCCCTTATTGTTATCGATGCCCAGCATTCGTTCCGCCATTCAAGCTACTGGTCCGAAAATGACCTGCCGGGTTACCTGGAAAAGCAACAGGCCCTCATTGATGGGTGTGTTCAACAGGGCATCCCGGTGATACAAGTCTTCCATGTGGAAGACCAGGGGCATTTTTCGCTGGCCTCGGGCAATGTTCGGGCATTGAGCGAGTTGTCGATCAACCCTGACCAGGTCATTCACAAGCGCTTTCACAGCGCGTTCGCCGGCACGCCCTTGGCGGCGCGGCTCACGGAAATGGGAGTGACCACAGTGATCATCAGCGGCATCCGCACCGAACAGTGCTGTGAAACCACCACGCGGCAGGCGTCGGACAGTGGCCTCAGTGTGGAGTTTGTCAGCGAAGCGACGTTGACCTTCCCGATGACCCACGCGCGCAGCGGCCGGGTCTATACCGCAGCCGAAATACGCGAGCGTACGGAGCTGGTGCTGGAAGGCCGCTTTGCGCGCATCGTCACGGTCGCCCAGGCATTGGAGGATTGACCCCGTGAGCGTGCCGGTGCTGTTTGTACTGCTGCCCAACGTGCTGATGCTGGACCTTGCCGGTCCCGCCGAAGTGCTGCGCCTGGCCGCTCAGGTCGAGGACTCGACGGCCGTTGAGTTCGACTTGCAATACGTCAGCCCGGTTGAAACGCTGCAAACGTCCATCGGCTTGCCCCTGACCGGGTTGGCGCCGCTTCCGCCAACCCTGGCGCCGGGCACGCTGGTGGTATTGGTGGGCTCTACATCGAAGGTCAGCAAGGCGGGGCAGCAGGCATTTGAAGCGGCCAGCAGCGTGCTGACCCAGTGGCTGCAGGCGGTGTTCGCGCCGTCTGGCGAGAAGCTGGTTTGCGTCTGTGCGGGGGCCTTGAGCGCCGCCCGCGCCGGGCTGTTGGACGGACGCCAATGCACCACGCACCACGCGCTGTGCGCCGCTTTGCAAACCCTGGCGCCCAAGGCTCGAGTACTGGAAAACCGCTTGTACGTCACCGATGGCAACATCAGTTGCAGTGCCGGCGTCACTGCTGGCATCGACCTGATGCTGCATTGGGTTGCCGAGCTGGCCGGGCCGCGACTGGCCTGCGCGGTTGCACGGGACATGGTGGTGTACATGCGCCGCAGCGGCGCCGATCCACAGCTGTCGGCCTGGATCGCCGGGCGCAACCACCTGCATCCCGCCGTGCATCGGGTGCAGGACGCCGTCGCCGCAGACCCGTGTGAGCCGTGGACCGTCGCGCGTATGGCCAGCCTGGCCTGCACCAGCACCCGGCACCTGGCGCGACTGTTTCACGAACACGTCGGCATCAGTCCGCTGGATTATCTGCACACCCTGCGTTTAACCGTGGCGCGTGAATTACTGGTTGAATCGACCCTGGGCATTGAAACCGTCGCCGAGCGCGCGGGCTTTGGTTCGGCGCGACATCTGCGGCGTATCTGGGGCAAATATGAAGCGGGGACGCCGTCAGCTGGGCGTGTCGGTGGTGGTTAACGCTTGATCGTCCTGGGCTTCGAGTTTGGCGCGGTCGGCTTTGCTGATGTATTTATCTTTGCTCTTGGGGGCCAATTTGGCGCTGGCTTTTTTTGCTTTGGCCTTGAAGAGCTGCTGCAGTTTTTTCTGGCGGTTCATGGTGTGCTACTCAACGGGTAAGTGTTCGCATGATATCAGCTTGAGGCAGTGCGTCAGGCCTCGGCCTTGTGGAGTCAACCTATGCTCAGGTTCATCGTTGGGGTTGCCGGTCTGGTTTTGTTAGCGGTGCTACCGGCTGCGCAAGCCGGCGACGCCTTCTACGTCAATCCTGAATCGACCGCTGCTCAGTGGGTAAAACACAACCCGCAGGCGGCCGATGCGGCAATCATCCGTGTGGCCATTGCGCAGGTGCCGAGTGCCCTGTGGCTGACCGGCAGCAGCCAGGGCAGCGATCAGCTTGAGGCGCGTGTGGAGCGCTACGTATCCGCCGCCGCCACGGCCCGCGCCACACCGATTCTGGTCGCCTACAACCTGCCGCACCGTGACTGCAGCGGCGGCGCCTCTGCAGGCGGCGCGGCCGATGCGACGGCGTATCGCGCCTGGATCGACCACCTGATCAACGGCGTTGGCCGCAAACCGGCGATCATCATCCTGGAGCCCGATGCCTTGCCAGACATGCAGTGCCTCAGCCCGTCTCAGCGAGACGAGCGCCTGGCGCTGTTCAACTACACAGTCGCAGCTTTCAAGCAACGCGCGCCCCAGGCCGACGTGTACCTGGACGCCGGTAACGCGCGCTGGAAGCCCGCCGCGCAGATGGCCGATACCCTGCATGCGGCCGGGATAAAAAACGCACGCGGTTTTGCGCTGAACGTCTCCAATTTCTACACGCTCGATCAATCCCGTGACTACGCCGACCGGATCAACGCCAGGCTCTTTGCTGATCACGCCTACACAAAGGCGGTGGTCGTCGACACCAGCCGCAACGGCAACGGCGCCGTTCCTGGCGACTGGTGCAACCCGCCTGCACGCAAGCTGGGCATGCTGCCGCACGCCGTCACGCCCAACCTGCTGGCGCTGTGGATCAAGCTGCCGGGCAACTCGGACGGCGCCTCTTCGCCCATCGCCGACTGCCATGGTGGGCCGGCGGCTGGCACGTTCAGCGCGCCGTTGGCGCTGCGGTTGATCGAGGGCAAATAAACCCCTCTGCGTGACCCCGGTGCTGTTGGCGAACGCGCAACGGCCCTCGCCACAACGGAACGTCTTGGCATCTGGGTCGCTTTTCAGCGCCGATCTGTGCATTGAATCACCGGCTGTTTTGCCAATAATCAGGCCGGGTATTCAGCGCAAACGGAAGGCATTTGATGAGCACCCATACCCGCACCCAACGCATCACCGTCCCGCAACTGGTCGCGATGAAAGGCCAGCAGAAAATCGTCTCCCTGACGGCGTATTCCAGCGCCATCGCCACGCTGATCGACCCGTTGGTCGACTTCATTCTGGTGGGGGATTCCACGGCCATGGTCGGCTATGGCCGGCCTTCAACCTTGAGCATGCAGCTCGAAGAAATCATCGGCCACACTCGCGCAGTGGTCGATAGCACGCGCCTGGCCTGTGTCATCGCCGACATGCCGTTTGGCAGCTACCAGGAATCCCACGAGCAGGCGTTTCGCAATTGCGCCCAGGTGTTGGCGCGCACCGGGTGCGACGCCGTCAAGCTGGAAGCCAACCAGGCCTTGGCCAGCACGGTTGAGTTTCTGGTGGCGCGCGGCATTCCGGTGATGGCCCATGTGGGGCTGATGCCGCAGTTTGTGAATGTGATGGGCGGTTTCAAGGCGCAGGGCCTCACGATTCAAACCGCTGCGGTGATCGTTGACGATGCGCGTGCCAACCTGGAGGCGGGCGCTTTCAGCCTGCTGCTGGAAGGCGTGGCCGAAGGTGTGGCCCGGCAGATTACCCAGGACGCGAAAATGCCGACGATCGGCATCGGCGCCTCGCCTGCCTGCGATGGCCAGGTGTTGGTCACCGAAGACGTGCTGGGCCTGAGCGGTGAGCACCTGCCACGTTTCGTCAAACAGTACGCCGATGTCGGCGCGGTGATTCGCGATGCCTGCGAGCGCTTTGCCGATGACGTACGCCACGGGCGTTTCCCCGAGGCGCGGCATTGCTACGGGCTTTGACGCATCGCCTGGGCCAGCAGGTTTACGGCCTGGGCGATATCCTTGCCCCAGTCGAGGGTGTAGCTCAGGCGTAGGTGATGGCGCCAGGCGCCTTGCTGACTGAACAGCTCGCCGGGCGCAATGACGATGCGCTCGGCCCGCAGACGCTCGAATACCTTGCGCATGTCGACGGCGGGCGAAGCCTCAAGCCAGAAACTCGCGCCGCCATGGGGGCGGTGTACCTGCCACTGATCGTGTTCGCTCAGCAGCGCGTCGAGTTGGGTCATGCGCTTGAGCAACAGCGCTCGCAGCGCTTTCAAATGTGGGTCGATACGCTTGGACGTGAACAGTTTGGCGATCGCCTTCTGACGGATAGGCGACAGGCGGAACCCGCGCTTGAGAAACTCTCGCTGCAACTGCGAGCCATGCCCGCGACTCAGTACGTACCCATAAGGCGCTTCCGCGCCGATGACTTTGTCGAAGGTCGAAAACACCAACAGCTTCTGCGGGTCGGCAAAGTCGCGATAGCGCGCAGGTGGCGGCTCGAAATACAACTCGCCGTAGGTGTCGTTTTCGAACAGCCAGATATCCCGCTCTGCCAGCCAGCGGCAAATTTGCTGTTTATCCTGCGCGGGCATCACGCCACCCTGGGGGATATTCACCGTCGACGACAGCACCGCCAATCGAATCGGCGCCCGCTTCAGTACTCCTTCCAGCGCGGCCAGGTCGAACCGCCCGTGCGCGTCGAGGGGCAATTCGATCACCCGGATCTTCGCTGCCTGCAGCTGACGCAGGATCGCCCACGAACACGGCGACTCCACCAACGCCACCGTGCCGGCGAGGTCCAGCGCGTTGAGCGCTGCGTCCAACACCGCGTGCAAGTCCGAGCCGATAAACACATGGTCGGCCTGCCAGTAATGGTCGGTGGATTGGGTGTAGCGCTCGGCCAATGCGGTGCGCAACTCGGGCTCGCCGAACGGCAGGTACAACGGCGCCAGCGAGCGCGGGTGTTGGCGAGTGAGTTCGCGTTCGAGCATCAGCAGCGGGTGTTCCAGCGACAGCAGCATCGCCGGGGCATCGCTGCTCAGCGCCAGCATCCCGGGCTGGCGGGCCGTGGCAAACACCTGGTCGAGCAGGCTTGATGTGCCTTCAGTCAATAACGGCGCCGTTAGCGATCGGGTGAAGTAGCCGAACTTGGCTTTGGCGTAGATCCGCCCTTGATCTTCAAGCAGCGCGTAGGCGTACTTGGTGGTCGACACTGACACACCCAGGCGCTCGGCCAGTTGGCGCAGAGACGGCAATTTGCGTTCGCCGTCTGGCGGGCCGGCGTCGATCAACTCGACCAGGTAGCGGTACACCGCCTGATAGGCGAACGCGCTGTGTTTAGTTCTATCCATGACTATTCGCGCTACTCGACCAGGTTACACGGGGAATACATCGGGGTTGGGGCCGGGCGAGTATTACTCAAGGCGATGTGATACGGAACTCAACGGCAGCCCTCCATGATCAAGCCGTGCACCCTTAACATTCCTGACGAGCGCGCGTGCCGCTGTGCTTATCGGATTGGCAGATTTGAGCCGAAGCAGGAAATCATGGATGCTGCTGTCGATTCGTTCACGGGCCGTACGATGCGTTGGGGCCTGATACTTTCATGTCGACCAGGAAAACCACACCATGCAAACCTCGCCGCCCGATGGATTACCTGTTTACCGGCTACTGACGGGCAAGGATGACGCCGCGTTTTGTCACCGCGTCTCTGAAGCCCTTGCGCTGGGTTATCAGTTATATGGCTCGCCAGCGGCCACCTTCAACGGCGAGTACGTTGTGGTGGCTCAGGCCATTGTTTGGGGGCCTGGTAAGTAGGCCCGTTTGCCTTGTCAGGTCAGCCCCTCGGCGACGTCCTTGGCCAGCGCCAAAAACGCCCGCGCCGCCGCAGGCTGATAACCCCCTTTGCGCTGCATCAACACGGCGGTGCGCTGTAACCGCTGCGGGCCCAGCTCAATGGCCACCAACTCTGGATGCGCCCGCGCAATCGCGGCGGGCAGCAGCGTCGACAGCGTAGTCCGGCGCACCACCTCAATCAGCGCGCCAATCACATTGGCCTCCATCACCACGCGTGGGCGAATGCCGTGCGTGCTGCAATAGCGGTCAATCTGCTCGCGGGTGGCGAATTCCTTGCCCAGCAAAATCAGTGATTCACCGTCCAGCGCCTCCAGCCCAATAACCCGCTCCTCAGCCCGCGGGTGCTGCTTGCCGACTACCAGTGCAAGGGTTTCGACCAGCAGGGGAGTGGCGTCAATGTCGGGCGCATGCACCTCATCAAACGCAATCCCCACGTCCAGTTCGTCCGCCAGCAGGAGGTTTTCCATCTGTTCCTGGGCAACCTCACGCACGTTCAGCGAGATGTTTGGATAGCGGCCGTGAAAGGCCTCCACCAGCGGCCCCACCAGGTAGGTGGTGAACGTCGGCGTGACGGCAATCCGCAGCGTGCCCCGGCTCAGATCGCCCACGTCATGAATCGCGCGCTTGCCTTGCTGCAGCTCCTGCGCCGCCCGCAGCGCATAGCGCAGGTACACCTCACCGGCATCGGTCAGGCGCGTCTGGCGACCGGATCGATCAAACAACTGGGCACCGAGGCTCTCCTCCAACTGCCGCACTTGCTGGGACAGTGCAGGCTGCGAGACATGCAGGGCCGCCGCCGCTTTGGTAAAGCCTTGGTGTTCTGCAACGGCCAGGAAGTAGTGGATATGGCGTGCCAGCATATTTGTACTCATAAGATTATCTAATGTGCCGGATCATATATGAGACTTTTACCTTATTGCACGGGCTCCGTAACCTTTGCTCCATCGCATCGCGATTCAAAGGAGTTACCCATGCAAGACATCATCGACGGTTTCCTGAAATTCCAGCGCAGTGCCTTCCCTGAGCGCGCCGGCTTGTTCAAAGACCTGGCCAACCAGCAGAGCCCACGGGCGCTGTTCATCTCCTGCTCCGACAGCCGTCTGGTGCCCGAGCTGGTCACGCAGCGTGAGCCGGGCGACCTGTTCGTCATCCGCAACGCCGGCAATATCGTGCCGTCCTACGGCCCGGAGCCGGGCGGCGTGTCGGCGTCAGTGGAGTACGCCGTTGCGGCCTTGCAGGTTCGCGACATCGTGATCTGCGGGCATTCCGACTGCGGCGCCATGACCGCCATCGCCACCTGCAAATGCCTGGACCACATGCCCGCCGTGGCCAGCTGGCTGCGCTACGCCGACTCCGGCCGGGTGGTCAACGAGGCTCGCCAGCATGTCGATCAGTCCGCCAAAGTCGCCTCCATGGTCCGCGAAAATGTGATCGCGCAATTGGCCAATATCCAGACGCACCCCTCGGTACGGCTGGCACTCGAAGAGAAGCGCGTGACCCTGCATGGCTGGGTCTACGACATCGAAAGCGGCTGTATCCAGGCCTTCGATAGCCGCACCGGCACCTTCGTGCCGCTGGCCGATTACCCTGCCTGATGCACCGAGGTGTCTGCATCGCAGCGGTGCGGCGATCCGACAAGCCAGCTCCCACAGTTGATAGTTGGCGCTTTCCCCATCAACCGTTTTACCCATTGTTTTTACTCACGGAGATAACCCCATGATCCAGTCACACATCAGCCAGAACACTCGCCTTGCCCTGACCGACGTCATCCTGCTGGCCAAGGCCCGCAAAGACCTGTCGTTCGCCCAGATCGCCGAGGGCACTGGCCTGCACGAAGCCTTCGTCACCGCTGCGTTGCTCGGCCAACACCCGCTGCCGGCCGACGCCGCCCAAACCGTTGCCGACACCCTGGGCCTCGACGCGGACGCTGTGCTGCTGCTGCAAACCATCCCCGTGCGCGGCAGCATCGGCAACGGCATCCCGACCGACCCGACCATCTACCGTTTCTACGAAATGATTCAGGTCTACGGCACCACGCTCAAGGCACTGGTTCACGAGAAGTTTGGCGACGGCATTATCAGCGCGATCAACTTCAAGCTCGACGTCAAGAAGGTTGAAGACCCGGACGGCGGCTCGCGCGCGGTGATCACCCTGGATGGCAAATACCTGCCGACCAAACCGTTCTGATCACGTCCGCAAAGGGCCCGGCGGCGCCTGGTCGCCGGGCTCCACTCTCCTCACGATGTCGAAGAGGTTATCTGAGCATGAAAGCGTTACTTGCACTGGTGGTTGGGGTTTTTTGCAGCGCGGCGATGGCCGACCAGCTACTTCCGGTTGAGCAATACAGCTATGCCCAGCACCTGGACATCGCCCACGTCATTTCCATCAGCGACATTGCAGACGTCTGCGCTGTGGTGCCTGTGCGCATGACCTATGAAGACTCGAAGGGCCAGCAGCACATTCTTGAATACCACGTGATGGGTAACGGCTGTTCCAACGGTTAAGCCACCCATTGTTTGTGTTTTTACCGCTGCGCCCGGTGCGCCTGAGGGCAGCAACTTGAGGGCCATACCCATGGATTTAATCTTTCGCAACGTACGCGTCGACGACGCACAACCGCTGATGGACGTGGCGGTGCACGACGGCAAAATCATTGAAATTGCGCCGCGCATTTCAGCGCATGCCCAGCAGGAAATTCAGGGTCACGGCAACGTGCTGATACCCGGTTTTGTCGAAGGCCACCTGCACCTGGAAAAAGCCCATGTCATGCACCGCAAGGCCAATCGCTCCGGCACGTTGAAAGAGGCGATTGCGGTGACCGCCGAACTCAAACCCAGCTTGACCCGCGACGACATTCTGGAGCGCTCCACCCAGGTCTTACGTGCGCTGGTGCAAGCCGGCACTACTCATGTGCGTGCCCACGCCGAGTTCGACCCGGTACAAGGCTTCACCGGGTTTGATGCGGTGCTGGAACTGCGGGAGAAATTTCGCGACGTCATCGATATTCAGGTGGTCGCCTTTCCTCAGGAAGGCATCCTGAAGCTGCCCGGCATGCAGGAAATGATGGTCGAGGCCATGGAAAAAGGCGCCGATGTGGTGGGCGGCATCCCCTACAACGATGACTCGGCGCATGAACATATCGACTTTGTGTTCGCCCTGGCCAAGCGCTACGGCAAGGACATCGATTTGCACCAGGACTTCGCCGACCACGCCGAACACATGACCATTGAGTACCTCGCGCGCAAAACCCTTCAGGAAGGCTACCAAGGCCGCGTGTGTGTCGGCCACCTGACAAGCCTGGGCGCCGTGCCCCCGCACAAACAGCACGAGATCATTGCGCTGATCCGCGAGGCTGGCATCAGCGTCATGTGCCTGCCTGCCACCGACCTGCACCTCGGTGCGCGCGGCGACAGTCATAACGTGCGCCGCACGCTGACACCGGTGCGGGCCCTGCGTGATGGCGGCGTGAATGTGTGCCTGGCCACCAACAATATTCGCAACGCCTTTACCCCGTTTGGCACCGGCGACTTGCTCAATATTGCGCAACTGGCGATTCCTGCCTGCCACCTGGGCGGGGCGGACGACCAGGCCACGGTGTTGTCGATGCTTACCACAAGCCCGGCCAAAGCACTGGGCTTGAAGCACTACGGGTTGGCAGTGGGTAAGGCTGCTGACCTGGTGTTGTTGGATACGCGGGCAGTCAGTGATGTGATTCTCGATTTACCGACGCGGTTGATGGTGCTCAAACGCGGGAAGATCGTGGCGACATCGGCCTGTCAGCGTTCGGTGGTTTTTTGACCCGGCGTGCTTGCCCTGGCCAGAAACCCGCTGATCAGCGCCACCACTTGCTGCTGAATCACCGCCCGTGGCCGCGCGCCTTCGCCATCCCGGCAAATCATGCCATCGCCCGGCGAGCTTTCTTCAATCAATGCCATGCCACCCGGCTTGCAGATCGGCATAAAGCTGAAGTGCGTGGCGTCGCTGATCTCCACGTACTGCGTGGAGGATGTTGGCATGCGCTTGACCATGTCGGCGGACTCCAATTCGGGCGACATGTCCTCGGTTGGCACGCCCCCGGCGATCACCAGCGCCGGCACCGGCAGTGCGGCCAGGCTGGCGCTGGTGAAGCCTCGCGACAAGCCCAGGTCCAGTGACACAACTGCGGTGATGCGTTTGTCGCTCAAGTCAGCGGCCAACTGGGCCTTGCCGGCGGGCGTGGCGGCGGGGTTCATCTGCTGGTAGCCGATGCAGCCGCCCAGCTTCGGGTGTTCGGCGCAGTCGCGGCTGAACAGGTCGGGGTCGAAGCGTGCACCGGCGATTTCCATCACGGTCCAGCCGCCGAGGGAGTGGCCCACCGCAGCAATCCGGGTAGGCGCGACCGCGCCAAATTGCTGCGGCTGAGCCAGGACCGCGTCGATAGCGCGGCTCAGGTCGGCCGGGCGCAGCCACAGTTGCGCGGCGGCTTGGGGGCTGCGGTCTTTGGTGGTGGTGCCGGGGTGATTGACCGCAGCCACGATATAACCCTGGTGCGCCAAGGCACTGGCCAGCCACACCTGTTTACCCCAATTGCCGCCGTAGCCGTGGGACAGCACCACCAACGGATGCTCGCCGGCAGCCGGTGGCGCGTCGGGCACGGCGAGGGCGCCGATGAACACCGCGTTGTCGGCGATCAGCTTGGGTTGGGCTGTGGAGGTAGCGGGGTACCAGACCACCAGTTCCAGCGGGCGCTGGTGTGTGGCATCGGGCAGCGTGGCGGTCTTGAAACCCACCGGGCTTTCGGCCGCGAAGGCGGGCGTAGACAGGCACAGCAGCAACAGGGCGCGCAGCGCGGTTTTCATTGTTTTTATCGTCCTTGATGTGGGGGGCGCATCATTACCTGAAATGCCCTCGCAATGCATCCCCTGCCGGGTCACCTGCAACGCTTGAAACGCGCTTCTACGGTGCTTCGAAACCCTCGTAATCCAGGGAGATCTCATCGTCTTTCGGGTAGCTGACGTACACCACCACCGCGTCACTGCTGTCGACCAACGCGTAAGGCCATTTACCGTTGGCCTTGCGCATGTGCTCATACAACGGCAGGAAAAAATCCTTGGTCTGACCGCGTGGGTCGTAGGGCGCTTGCACCTGGAAAATAGGGTAATGGCTGCCGTTGCACAGCTGGATGCGTTCGAGCTGGAAGTTGTTCTTCTCCAGTAACGTGCGGGTGGGGTGCTGCCAGGTGGCCAGGTTGACGTCCACGCAGTCGTGGGCGGTGGTGGTGTAGAGCGTGGTGTCTTTCAGGGCGGGGAGGGCGTGGGCCAGGCTGGGTAGAAGCAAGAGCAGAAGGGGGAGAAGGCGCGGCATGGCGAGGTTCCGAGAAAGATGGGGCTTGGTTGGTGTGTTTTTACCAGCTTTATAGGTGTGAAGCGTTTGGTATCTGGTCGAGGTGCTTTGGCTTCACGGGGGGCTGTTGGCTTATGGTGGTATGCGCTGCGAGATAGGCCGCTCTCACCCTAAGCTGACCTTTATGGAGGGCAGCAATCGGCCAATAGCGGGCTCTCAGAAAATCAAGCCGTCGTTCGCTCATCCCGTCTCGGAAGCTGAGCTATAGTGATTAGCCGTGCTGATGCACAGCCGGACAATATTCCGTGATATCTCTACAGTGCCTGCTCAGCAAAATCTGTCACCGCAAAAATGATCGTAACGCGTGCTTGGTGTACTGCGGGTACTCGCCAGCATCTACGGAATGGCACGTTGGAATACTTGCACCGACTTGCAATGCTGAATGCGAGCAATCACTGATAGAGACATAGCAGATGGACATGCCATGACCGACAGAAGCGCCGTTGACACTATCCGAGGTTATTTTTACCAGTTCGATCTGTCTATCTTTAGCGTTTTGCAACTGGCTTCGCCGGACGATTCTATTGAGATTGAGTGCACCGAGGACATCGATATCCGCACCGCAAGCGAAATCACCGCCACGCAGTGCAAGTACTACGCGAAGACCGAATATAACCACTCCGTGATCAAAGATGCGATTAAGCACATGGTGTCCCACTTCAAGGAAAGCTTGGGCGGAACGAAACCTAAGTTTACTTGGATCAATGTCCGCTTTTGGCCGATTTCCGCCACTCACGACAGGCAGAAATCGACCCAAAGCGGGCATTTGACAGAAAGCACGCGTTAACTAACTTTTCAGTGCGGCTCCAATTCTGACCATAAGCAGCTGTGTCCAATATCGGCCATTAACGTTCCGTAGTCTTCAAAATCACAGACATTCACCTCAGCCTGGCTCGTCCACGTTGCTTCACATTCTTCGCACACCCACAGCAAAATTTTTGTAGAGCGAACTCTCATTGCTCGAACGTAACCTTGGCCGCACCTTCGGCACTCAATCAGCATGCAAATGATCTCTGACAGGACTTCGGAGTAGTCTAATCCGATCGGCCGCTTCTGGCCGTTTTCTACCTATCACCACAAGCAGAAATCAAGCCGCGAAGAACAGTCTCCACCGATGGCCAGGCCAGCTGAGTACCCTGAAAACAAACCGGCTAGAAAAGGCTAAAGGTTCACTTTCCGTCGACTTGAGAGCCCAATCGTCCACCACCATAGTAATTCAAGAACTCCCACATAACCGGTGTAACAACCTCCTGCGATGCAATCTTCCAGAAATTTTTCTCCCCCAAAACCGGCTCCAACCGCTTGATAAGTTCCTGCGCCGTATTGTGCTGGCCCGTACGCAGCCAGTGCCTGAACATATCCTCGTTTTCTTGCCGAGGTAGCTGCGCAGCCTGGAGCAGTTTGAGTGTGTATCGGTAGTTCAGTGGCCACAGTTGCTTTAGAAAATCGAGTCTCTCAGCGATGGGAAGCCTCACTAACCAGTGCCTCACATCCTTATCCACCTGAGCAATGCCAGATCGAGAGGCCACCTGTTCAGGTGTGAAATGAATGTCGTCCATGGTGTGCGAGGCCGAACTGTTTAGGGGAGATGTCATTCTGTCCCAAGCACAGGAATAACGGGCAGTTTTATTTTGTCGCTCGCACGACTCTCAATTCGCAGCCCATCCAAAAAAAAGAAAAAAAAGGGGTCAGACCACAGTTAAAGTAATTGTGGTCTGACCCCGTTTTTCTCTGCACAAGCGCCGTTCGGAGCGAATGCCATAGCAATAGCCCACGACTAGCATGCGGATCATCAGTTCAGGATCAATCGAAGGGCGCCCAATCGGGCTATAGAAATCGGCGAGGTAGTGGCGCAGGTCGCTCAGATTGAGACACCGATCAATGCTACGCAGGAGATGATTTTTTGGGATGTGTTCTTCAAGATTGAACGAATAAAACAGCCGATCCTGCTTACTCGATAACTGTCCCATCATGCTGCGTACTCTCCCGCTGGCCGACGGGCAGATTTTGCCTTAGACCAATCAGGAGAGCGACTTTTGCAAAAGGACAGTTCATCATCTGCTGATGTAAAAGGCAGTTCGCCGAGAGAGGGTTCGTGTGCCTTGATTCCCGAATGTAGATGAAGAAGACTCCATCCATTATCTGAGGTCGAACCAACGACCGTAGTTGTCGAAGTGGGATTACTTTTGGGCATGGGGCCGACGATGCAGGGAAAAACGTTCGAAATAGTGCGAATAGATCAAATCCACGAAATTGTTTCGCCAACCGTAGAATCACTTTTACAGCCGTTAGGGTTCGAAGTTCAGGGCCCGCTGTCCTGGCTTCGTAGCGTCAATGCTCCCATTCGCCAACTCTTTCGCCTTGAGCAGTGCAAAGGCGGCGCGCTAGCGCCGTCATGGGCTCTGTCACTGGACTTCGTTCCCCATCTTTCCGGCAATGAAATCAAATGGCACAGGACGTCAAAATCAGCACGACCTGATCTGACTTTCGATGTGCGAGATCGAGCGTTTGATATCTCATGCAGCTACGGACCTGATGTCATAGCAACCCGCGCACCCAATATCCTCCGGGCTGCAATTCCAAAAGCTGAATCGTTTTGGAACGAGGCTCGTTCGATAGCCGACCTGCCTGATGCTTTCGAGCGGGTCAAGCAGCATTTGTCGACTGGTGGCCTGGGTTTCTACAACTACATACAACATCCTCTTGCATACGCATTTGTATTGGCCATGAACGGCAAGCCCGACACAGCCGAAGAAGAGTTTCAACGCTATTCACCGCGTCTTTCAGAGGCGGCTCGAAAAAAACTCCGCAAGCTATTCATTGATGCAGGCGGTCACCTTGGCTAAGCGAGTACGACTTTTTCAACAGAATCGGCCAAAAACAGCCCTTCAACGCGGCTACAAAACCAGCTGCGGTTTACTCACAACGCAGACGCGGCCAACCCCAACTTCAACAGTTCCTTGCGTAGCAGCGCGGGCTCCAGCACCGCCATTGCGGCCTGCCATTCGATCGACAGTAAATGGCTCAACTTTTGTTGGCTGACCAAGGGCTCAGCCAGAAAGTAGCTTTTGCACTCGCGGATGCTGATGACGTTCAACAGCCAGTCTTCACCCTGCGCCGCCAGCCAGTGTCCCATCGTTGCACGATGGGTTCGGATGAGCGCACTGGCATCCCATACCGCCAGCTGCGCGAAAACCTGCGGCAGGTTGCTCTCGGCTTTCAGCCGCTTCATATCAACCGCCAACGCGCCAATCAGGTCTGATTCGACAGTGGCCTGACACTCGGAGAAATACCGCTCGGGCCAATCGGCCTCCAGTTTCGCCCGCTCTGCGAGGACTTCATACGCCCGGATATCCGCTTGGGTGGTCAACTGCCCGGTGAAATTCAGGGTATTGTCCAGAATGGCCGTGGCCAGCAACGCGGCACTTTTTTCGCTGATCAGCGGCAACAACTCTGCCGCTTCCCAGCGTAGAAAAATCAGCGTTGCCGCTGCGCCGATCGGCAGGATGTGGGCCGCAGGTCCGAGCTTCTGCGCCCAATGGTTTTCAAAGCCTGGGTGATGGTCAATGACTTCCACCACCTGTTCAAGCACCACCAGCGGGTCGAAATGGTGGTAGTCGGAGACATCCACCAACACGAACTCATCACCCGCTCTCGGCCGATAATCGTCCAGCGATGATTGCCATCCGAGCACGGTCCTGGAGATGCTGACATTGAGCGGGGCGCTACTGACGGCACGAGCATCAACGCCCTGGTGATTCAACAGCTCGGCGTACGCAATGCAACAGGCATACGCGTCGATGTCCAGGTACGCCGAGCCTGAGGTCACTACCCTCATGACGCATGGGTCACAGCGTGAGCTGCCGGGACAGTCGAAGACAGCTTCAGCGCTTGGGCGATACCCGCCAGAATCCGCTCATACGCCAATTGACACTGCGCTTCGGCGATGGAAATGCGCACCGTGGCCCCGGCGATCCGGTCGGGATATCCCAGTTGTATAACCGTGTTGGACAGGCTCCGTTGCTTGTCCGAGCATGCCGACCCACCGGTGATGTAGATCGACTGCGTGTTCAAGGCCCACTGCAGTTTTTTTGTATTGACCCCTGGCAATGCAACAAAACTCACACAAGGCACACGCGGCGCTTGCTGACCGATCACGACCACTTCGCCCAGCATCGCTTGCAGCGTACGTTCAAACGTTTCCCGGCTCTGTTGTACCGCGACTTTGCCGGTGCCGTAGGTGTGTTGTTTCTCTTGCAACGCGGTTTCAATCGAAAGAATGCCCGGATAGTTCTGAGTACCACCGCGCAACCCACCTTCCTGGCCGCCGCCAACAATCAATGGCGACAACCCGTAGCGGCTTCTGGCGTACAGAAAACCGGCACCGGGCAACGCCCCGAACTTGTGTCCTGACGCAATGGCGAAATCAACGCCGGATGCGTGCAGGTCCACAGGGATTTTGCCGATGGCCTGGGTCATGTCCGAAAACAGCCAACCACCTCCAGCCTTCACGTGTCGGGCGATGTCTTCGATCGGTTGAATCACGCCGGTTTCGTTATGCACGGCCATAACGCAAACCAACGTCGGGCGACCTGCATGGGCGCGCAGCAACTGCTCCAATTGTTCGGTGTCGAGCAGACCGTTCATTTGATGCCCGATTGCTATGGCCTGCAGGCCTTCCAGGCTGTAGCGGTTTATGTTCTGCAGGGTGCAGGCGTGTTCGATCGCTGAGTACAACACCAAGGGTTGCTCATGTTTGTAGCGTTCGAAAAAACCATGAAACACCTGGGCACAGCCCTCACTGGAGCCGCTGTTGAAAATCAGGCAGTCGGCGTCCACGTTCAAAAGGCTGGCGATGCTGCCACGCGCCCGTTCGACGCGTTCGAGCAACTGAACGCCCAGGGCGTGATTGGCATTGGGGTTGGCGCATTGGCGGGTCGAAAACAACGCCTGAAGCATGTTGCTGACACCCATTGAAACCGGAGCCGACCCACAGACGTCGGCATAAACTGCATCCACAGCAATATCCATATCAAACACTTCCAGGTTTTCTTTTTATGTCATTCAGGATGCTGCTCGCACATGCGAACAGAGGCTCACAGGTCAAATAAGCACGCGCAGCATGAGCTGGAGCGAGCACAGCAAAACGAAAGCATTCAGCGCCTGCTTCAGATGCCTCGAATCCAGCCGATGAGAAAGCATGGCGCCGAGCAACCCCCCCACCAATATCCCCAGTACCAACTCACCGGTGTAGCCGAGAAAATCCATGGTTGAGCCCACTCTGCCGAATAACGCCCCACTTGCTCCGATGATACCGATCAGCGCCGAGGTCGAAATGGCCTGCTTTATCTGCAGACCAAACAAGCTGATCAGTACAGGCAGGTAGATGAACCCGCCGCCCTGTCCAACCAGCCCGCACAGTACGCCAAGCACCAGCCCTATCAGTGGCAACGACAGCGATTGATGGTTGCACAACACGGCCACCGGTTTACGGAACAGGTACGTGACCAACAACGACATCAGCCCCAGCAGGCCGAAGACGAACAGGATGAAGTTTTCGCTGAAGGCATCAGCATGGAGCGAGGCAAAAAAGTTGGCGACAGCCATCGGTACGGCAAAGCTTCTGATCACTCGCCAATCCGGCTGAAACTTGATGCGGTGCAACGCGAACGACACGAGGGACGAAAAGAAGCCCTGTGCAGAGGACAACCCCGTCACGACTTCAATTGGCAGTTTCTGACCGGACAATATCGGGTAAACCAGCACCAACAGGGGCGTCACGATGATGCCTCCACCGATACCGAACAGGCCTGACATGAAACCCGCCATCACGCCCACACCGACCATAACCGGGTAGATTGTCATGGCTACCATCTCAGCAGACCTTGATCTTGCCGGTCCCTTGCGTCATCCGACCGATAACAATCAGATCAGGGCAAAGCGCCTGCCACGTCCGACGGTTCGTTTCAAACCCTTCGGCACTCACAGTGAACAGCAACCCGCCATTCGTTTGCGGGTCATGCAACAGAAACTTTCTAGCCAAGGGAATATCAGCCAGGTACTCCACGTGCTGCGCGTACTTTTTAATGTTAGAAAAAATACCGCTGTCGGCCGACGTCACCGCCACTGCCAATGACTCTGTACCGTCATAAAAAACCAGACCGCTTGTATCGAGGTCAACATCCAGTTGCCCCAGCCCGACCATCTCACTGATATGGCCGATCAGGCCGAACCCGGTGATATCAGTCAAACTGCTGACTTCAGGGCTTTCGCTCAGCGTGCGCCCAAACGCGTTGTCGCCGGTGATCTGGGCAAGCGTCGACGCAGCAATGTCCTCTTGTTCAATCACGCCGGTCTTCAGGGCATTGGCGAGGATGCCGACACCAATCGGACGCGTCATGACCAGCCAATCACCGGCCTTGGCCGTGTTGTTTTTCTTCAAGCGGTGCTTTTCCACCTCACCAATGATCGAGAAGCCATACAAGGGCTGGCTGTTCTTGATCGTGTGGCCACCGACGATGCTGACGTTGAACTTGTTCATCACCGACTGGGCGCCCAGGATCATCTGCGTTACTTGCTCGGCCGAGACCAGTTCCGGGTCGAACGCCATGATCGAGTTGGCAATCAGTGGACTTCCGCCCGAAGCAAAGATATCGCTCACAGCATTGCTGGCTGCCAATTGGCCGAAGACATAAGGGTCGTTGACTATCGGGGAGAAAAAGTCGGTGGTGAATAAAAGGTATTTTTCACCTGCGTCATAGACGGCGCAATCGTCAGAAGACTCAAAGCCCAATACCACTTTGTCATCCGACACCGTATTGGCCGCTGCAGTTTGCGACAGAATCTTCGTTAACACGCTGGATGGGATCTTGCACCCGCACCCACCACTCTCAGATTTATCCATAATCTGACAAAACATCGACATCGACTTTCCTTAAAATCCATTTTCCATAATAAAAACAGCGGTTTAGCGTGCTAAAACTGGCTGTTATGTCCTATTTCCGCCGACAAAAATCGCATGGTTTCATTGCAGAAATATGACGCCATGGCGGCATTTTGAAGTCATGCGGATGTCAGCGCGCAGCGGTGTATGAACCATTGCCTCACGGCTGCGCAGCGCTGTGCGGCCATTTTGCTGGCCGGGAGTTTTATCAGTGAGGCGAGCGCAACCCGACGTTCACCCTTGCTATTGCCCAGCACAGCCCCATAACTATCCCAGTACTCATTCAGCACAAGGGCAGACCATGACCAACCAAACCGAAACCGCGATCCTCGCCGGCGGCTGCTTCTGGGGCATGCAGGACCTGTTGCGGCGCTACCCCGGCGTCCTCAGTACGCGAGTCGGCTACACCGGCGGCGATGTGCCGAACGCCACTTATCGCAACCACGGCAATCATGCTGAAGCGATTGAGATCGTGTTTGATCCTGCGGTGATCACGTACCGGCAGATTCTCGAGTTCTTTTTCCAGATCCACGACCCCAGCACGCCTAACCGCCAGGGCAATGACCTTGGGCCCAGCTATCGTTCAGCGATTTACTACCTGAGCGAACAGCAACGCGACATCGCCGAAGACACTGCTGCCGACGTGGATGCCTCCACGTTGTGGCCAGGCCGTGTGGTGACTGAAATAGAGCCCGCAGGGCCGTTTTGGGAAGCGGAGCCGGAGCATCAGGATTATCTGGAGCGCATACCCAATGGCTACACCTGCCACTTCATCCGGCCGAACTGGAAGTTGCCCAAGCGCGCCTGAGCCTGAGTTGCGCTCGAAAAACAACGTAGACCACGCTCTAGGAAACCTGTGAACGTGGTCTTACTCCTGCGCCTAAGTAGAGTGCAACGTCATGCCCATCACACGCGATCAAAACACCCCAGTGAAGTTAGTCCTCGCTCAACCCGGCGACGTGGACGATTTGGTTGCCATTCGAATCGAGGCGATGCGCGACAGTCTGGAGCGTGTCGGGCGATTTGATCCGGTGCGGGCGCGTGAGCGGTTCGTCAGCGGCTTCGAAGCCCATAGCACCCGTTACATTGAGGTCGCTGGAGACCGGGTCGGCTTTGTCGTGGTCAAGCACCATCCCGATCAACTCGTGCTCGACCACCTGTACGTGAGGCCGAGTGCGCAAGGGGCAGGGGTAGGTGCTGCGGTGCTTGCTCAGGTTTTCAAAGAAGCGGATGCCGCTGCACTGCCGATCAAAGTAGGTGCTCTCAAAGAAAGCGCCTCGAACCGGTTTTATACCCGCCATGGTTTCCAATTCGTCGAAAGCAGTGAGTTCGACAATTATTATGTCCGTCAGCACCTTACGACGCGCGGCGTAACTGGCCCGTCGGGTGAAATGGTGTGAGCCCTATGCATTGCTTCTCGCGAATCGCCGTCTTTACGCCTTCTTCCGTTTGCGCAGACAGTCATAAACCAGACTGATCGCGGTGATTTGTGCGGCACTCATGCTGAATCAACCGATCGCCCTGGGCGGATCTCCATATTCAAGTGCTGAGTGGCCCACCAGAGTCAGTCCGCTTTAAATAGAAAAGCGCGCTACACGACTACTCCTTCATCAGCCATTCTGCCTTGTTCAGGGTTGCTTCATAGGCCTGCTTCTCGAAGGTATAGGGACCAACGCCATCGATGATGACTGGCTCTTCATACCCGTTCTCGTAGGCAAAGGCGTGCCACGTAAAGCGGTTATCGGTTTGACTGACATGCACTGAATAGCCGCCACAACTGATGTCGCCGCACTCGGGGCACGCGTACAGGAGGACACGTCCACTTTCCGTTCCGGCGGGTTCGCGCAACAGCAGGCGAGCGCTGGACCGGCTGTTTGCCTCGCAGAAGCCTTTGACGAAACAGCTCATATAGTCTGCGTGGTCACCGCCCGCGGTGACGAGCGTATCGAGCAACGAACGCTGATTAATCAGAAAATCAATTGAACAACGCTCGGCCACCGTGCAACCTTTTAAGTCGCTTCCAGGGCGAAGCATTTGTTGGAACGTGAGGCAGCTGATGTCCATGTTCGCGACCCCGTATGCCGTGCAAATACGTGAGGTTACCTAAATAGTCCGGGGATGGAAGACATCAGTGAATAGCCATTCACTTGCGGTCCAACCTCAGTATCGGCCCGAATGGCTGAATCGCTACGCCAGTAGCCGTCGAAGATGCAGGCGATGACGTTGTCCCTTTATTTCCCCGCACTCATAAGGTGCCTGACACCTCAGACCATAGAAAATTTAACAACATCACAAAATCGTAATTGAGGCCGGCTTACCCTGACCACTTGATAGCCGAACAAGGAACGCTTCGATGATTCGTCACGCCTCACCCGCAGACGCCAGGGCGATTGCCCAGGTGCACATCAGCAGTTGGCAGGACGCCTATCGCGAGCTGATGCCCGCCGACTACTTGGGTGCGTTGAGCTCGACATTGGCCAGGCGCGAGTCATTTTGGATGGCCTCGATTGAATCGGGCGAATCAAAAGTCTGGGTGGCGCAGGTGAACAAGCAGGTAGTCGGCTGGGTGTCCGTCGGCGCCAGCCGTGATGAGGATGCTGCTGCGCAGAACGTAGGTGAAGTGATGGCCATCTACGTTGTCGCCGAGCACTGGCACACGGGCGTCGGGCTGGCGTTGTGGAACGCGGGCTTACAGTATTTGGCTGAACAGGGGTTTGAACAGTTAACGCTGTGGGTGTTGGCCCGTAATGAACGAGCTATCCGCTTTTATCGCCGGGTAGGCTGTGTTGAGGAGGCGGGCAGTGAGCGCACGCTTGAGAGGGGCGGTGTGCAGCTGGTCGAGGTGAGGTATCGGTTGCCGTGTATTCGGTTGAGTTAGAGAGAGCAGGCGCCAGGCCACGCCTTTAAGGGTGGCCTGTTCCCCACTACCAATCAGTGAAGCGCCGATCCCCCTGTGGGAGCGGGCTTGCCCGCGAAAGCGGTGGGTCAGTCGACCTCATGTTTGCCGGCCCGACGTGTTCGCGAGTAAACCCGGTTGTTTATTCGGGTCATGCAGTTGAAAGCTCAGCGACCCACTACAGCAGCCTCCCGCTCCATCAGCCTGTCCATCAACAAAACCCCCAGCTCACTCAGCTGGTGAATCGCCAGCGCCACGTCGCGCTGTTTCCCGGTCAGGTCCTCCGACAGGTCAAGCAGCAAGGCGGTTACCGAGGAAAAGGTTTCATAGCTGTTGGTGATCAGGGTTTCGTTGCTGGCGTCGGCGGCAACGCTGAACAGGCCCGGCGGCGATGGTGAGTCAGCTTCCGGGCTGAGATAGCGATCAATCGCGCGATGCGCCGCCTGGTTCAGCTTCAGGTCCGGCTCGTTTGGAGGGTTGGGTGTGACTTTGAACATGTGTGTTGTACCTGATTAGGGCCAACACCTCTTCGCTACTAAACGATGGGGTGGCAGCTGTGCGCAGGTTAGTAGACCGGGGAAACACACAAAGCCGGCGCGCCCGAGGGCGCCCTGCACACAGCCACCATCAAGCACAGACAAGAACATCTGACAGATGAGGCTCATGCACTTTATGTTATCGCTCGGGCTACTAAACCCGATCACTGAGTATTCAGCGACCGAGCAACCTTAGAGACGCCCACCCAAGCGCACAAGCCGGCGGATTCTGACGCAAGCGTAGGCAACGGAGCAAGGCGCCGTCGCCTCGGACTTTGCTGTTTCAGGGCTTGGTGTAGGACATGTACTCATTCTGCAAAACAATATGGTCGGCCACGTACTTCGCGTCGTGCCAAACCCCGTAGATAAACGACGACGCGCGGTTCACCAGATTCGGCAGGCCGAGGAAGTAAATCCCGCTTTGCGCCGAGATGCCGCGCTTGTGGAATGGCTCGCCTTTTTCGTCAAACGCATCGACTTTCAACCAGCTGAAATCGAATTTAAAACCAGTCGCCCAAAGGACAGTGGTCACGCCGGCCTCGGCCAGGTCCAGGCTGAGGGTCGGGTTAACCAGGCATTCCGGGTCGGGCAGCAATTTCCAGGCGTCGGGCTCCAATGGGAATGGCAAGCCGTTGGCTTCGATGTAGGCGTCGGCGTCGCGCAGTACATCAAAGTAGGCACGGTCACCTTCGGCCACGTTGTCGGCCAGGCCCGGTTCGAAAGTCATGACGCCCTCGTTCCACTCGCGGGTGACGCCGACCAGGTGGATGCCCTGGTGCGCCAGGCGGCGGAAGTCCACGGTCTTGCCGCCTTCATAGCCGCTGACGGCAAAAGCCACGTGCTTTTTCTTCGGCTGAATTTTGACTTCGTCCCACAGGCCCAGCGCGCCGAGCCACCAGCAGTAGTCGCGGCCGCGGTAGGCGCGGGGCGGGCGGTAGTGTTCGCCCACCGAGAGGTACACGGTTTTGCCGGCCTTTTGCAGTTCTTCGGCGATTTGCGAGCCGGACGCGCCGGCGCCCACCACCAGCACGGCGCCTTCGGGCAATTGCGCGGGGTTCTTGTAGGTGGAGGAGTGCAGTTGGTGCACGGGCGCGGTGGCCGGGACGATGGTGGGGATCGATGGGCGCTGGAACGGGCCGGTGGCCGCCACCACATTCGCGGCTTCGATGATGCCCGCGGAGGTGGTGACTTTGAAGCCGGGGCGGCCCACGTGGCGTTCCACGCGCTGGACTTCCACGCCGGTGCGCACGGGGGCCTGTAACTTCTCGACGTAGGCTTCGAAGTAGTCGGCCATGCGCTCTTTCGGCGGGAAGGCTTCGGGGGAAATGCCCTCGAATTTCAGCCCGGGAAAGCGGTCATGCCAGGCCGGGCCGTTGGCGACCAGCGAGTCCCAGCGCTCCGAGCGCCAGCGTTCGGCGATGCGGCTGCGCTCCAGCACGAGGTGCGGCACACCCATCAGGGAAAGGTGCTCGCTCATGGCGACGCCGGCCTGGCCTGCGCCCACTACCAGGGTGTTGATTGTTTCCACTGACATGTGCGTTTCCTAAAAGTGAACGACCTCGGTCGGTTTGGGCGACGCGCAAGCATCGACAGCCTCAGTGTGATCACGCAGTGGAAGGAGCGAAATTATGCTTTTTGAAGGCAGAGGTTAGGAAAATCCAAACCCCATGGGGCAGTCGCCAGCCGCGTCATTATTGATGCATCACTGATGCACTCTAGATAAGCAAGTGTATGAGCTGACCCTGGATGACTTTCGTCATTTTGGTGCCTGGTTCTTTCCCATGGACGAGTCTGCAGAGGACGAGCTGACGGTGCGTCCACTGGTAGATAAAGAAGTGTGTTCGGACTACCCGATCATCGTAAGCACTGTTTTTTCAATGATCTTTTCGAGAAATGCGCCGTCCGCGCTGGTTCATCAGGTTGAACAGTATCCCTTCGCCGCCTCGCTAAAGCTCGACAGCTCCCACCGTTGATCTGCGGTGAGGCGGCTCATTGGGTTTTCAACAACGTGGCCACCGCCGTAAGCGCCAGCTCGTAACCCAGCGCCCCAAGCCCTGCGATGACGCCGGTAGCCGCCTTGGACACGTAGGAGTGATGCCGAAAGCTCTCACGCTTCCAGATGTTGCTCATGTGCGCTTCGATGATCGGGCCGTCGAAGGCCAGCAGCGCGTCGAGGATCGGTACCGAGCTGTAGGTGAGCCCGGCGGCATTGATCACTATGGCGTCGGCGTTCAGTCGCGCTTCCTGTATCCAGTCCACCAGCACGCCTTCGTGGTTGCTCTGGCGAAAGTCCAGGGTCAGGCCCAGCTCAGCGGCGTGGCGTTGGCAGCGTGCTTCGATGCTGGCGAAGCTTTCGCTGCCATAGGTGCCGTTTTTGTCGAGGCCGTACAGGTTGGCGTTAGGGCCATTGAGGAAAAACACGCGGTGGGACATGGCTTGCACTCCAGTTATTGCGCGACGGTCAGCACGACTTTGCCGACGTTGGCGTTGGCCTCCAGCAGCCGATGGGCCTCGGCGGCTTGAAGCAGTGGCAGCTGTGTGTGGATTTGCGGACGCACCAGGCCGGAGGCGAGCCAAGGTAAAAAACGCGAGCGAATACACACCGCCAAACGGGCTTTTTCGGCGTGACTTTTGGGGCGCAAGGTGGAGGAGGTGAGGCTGAGGTTTTTGCGCATCAAGACCTGTAAATCCAGTTCGATTTTTGCGCCTTGCAGGAAGGACAAACTCACATGCCGCCCGCCCATTGCCATGGCGGCGAGGTTGCGTGCGACATAAGGGCCGCCGACGTTATCCAGCACCACGTCCACGCCGCGCCCTTCGGTGCAGTCGTTCACCACCTCGACAAAATCTTCAGTGTGTCTATCCACCGCGCGCCACACGCCGAGCGCTTGCAGCATCGCGACTTTCTGCGCGCCGCCGGCGGTGGCGATTACCCGCGCCCCGGCGGCGTGCGCGCACTGCACGGCAAAACTGCCGACGCCACTGGCGGCGCCGTGGATCAGCACGCTGTCGCCGCTGCGCAGGCGGCCCAGCTCAAACAGGTTGTGCCACACGGTGAACGCCGCTTCCGGCACGCCTGCGGCCTCCTGAAGTGATAACCCCGCCGGCACCGGCAGGCAGTGCGCGGCCTGGGCCACGCAGTACTCGGCGTAGCCGCCGCCGTTGAGCAACGCCATCACGCGGTCGCCAGGGGCAAACTCGTCTACGCCAGGGCCTGTGGCGACCACAATGCCCGCCGCTTCCAGGCCGAGCACGTCGGTGACGCCAGGCGCAATCGGTGCGCCGCTGCGTTGCATCAGGTCCGGGCGATTGACGCCTGCGGCGGCCACGCGGATCAACACCTCGCCTGCCTCGGGCGTTGGCACCGGGCGCTCCACGCCGTGCAGCACCTCAGGCCCGCCCGGCTCACGGGCAATCACCGCCTTCATACGGTCCAGTCATCCGGCACAACGGCGATCACGTCGATTTCCATCAACCATTCCGGCTGGCCCAGGCCGGAAATCACCAGCCCGGTGGAGATCGGGAACACGCCTTTGAGCCACTTGCCCACCTCCTGATACACCGGCTCGCGGTAACGCGGGTCGGTCAGGTAAGTGGTGGTTTTCACGATGTGCGACAGGTCAGAGCCCGCTTCCTCAAGCAGTTGCTTGACGTTTTTCATCGCTTGTTCGGCCTGGGCGCGTGGGTCGCCGAGGCCGACCAGGTTGCCGTCGAAATCGGTGCCGATCTGGCCGCGCACATAGAGGGTGTTGCCGGCGCGCACGGCCTGGCACAAGTCGTTGTCCAGCGCCTGGTTGGGGTAGGTCTGTTTGGTGTTGAACATGCGGATGCGGGTGTGGGTGGGCATGGCGGGCAACTCATCGGAAGCGGGATGGGTTGAGCTTCACATTGCCCAGACGCCTGCGAAACCAGCATTTGCGCGCGGTAGTGCTTAGGAAAAACCGAAGCCCGTGCAGGTCATCGGCTCGCGCCTGACCCGGCACGAACCCTGCAACACCTCGCGTACAGTCATTGTTGAGGGGCAGGCGTAATGCTCAGTCGTATTACTCAGCGTCAACTGGAGTATTTCGTGGCGTCGGGAGAGGCGGGCAGCATCAGTGCTGCGGCTGAACGCATTCATGTGTCGTCGCCGTCGATCTCGGCCGCCATCACCCATATGGAAGCCGAGCTGGGCATCCAGCTGTTTATCCGCCATCACGCCCAGGGCATTTCGCTCACGGCGGTGGGGCGCCAGGTGATGCAGGAAGCCAAGCTGATTCTGGAGCAGATGACCAACCTTTACACCATCGCCTCGGAGTCGTTGAACTCTGTGCGCGGGCCGTTGCGAGTGGGTTGCCTGGAGTCGCTGGCGCCGATGATCACCCCCGAACTGGTGTTTGGTTTTGGCCGCGCATTCCCCGGCGTGCGGCTGACCCAGGCCGAAGGCAACCACGAGGAATTGCTGGAAAAACTGCGCAGCGGCGAGCTGGATATCGCCCTGACCTACGACCTGGTGACCAGCCCCGACATCGACTTCCAAGCCCTGGCGCACCTGCCGCCGTATGTGATGGTCGGCGAGTATCACCCGCTGGCGAGCTCTCCTGCGGTGAGCATGCAAGACCTTGAAGCCTACCCGGTGGTGCTGCTCGACACGCCCTGGAGCCGCGACTATTTCCTCAGCCTGTTCATGCAGGCGGGCACCACGCCCAACATCATCATGCGCTCCACTAACCTCGAAACGGTGCGCGCGATGGTCGGCAATGGCATTGGCTATTCCTTCGCGAATGCGCGGCCCAAATCCAATGTGTCCCAGGATGGCAAGCGCGTGATTCGCCTGCGCCTGGCGGGCTCGCACCGGCCGATGCGGCTGGGCTACGCCACGGCGAGCAACACTCAGCTGTCGCGTGTGGTGTCGGCGTTCGCCGAGCGCTGCCGCATGTTTGTGTCCGACCAGTACATCCCCGGCATGGCCCCGCCGAGCTTTTTTGACCCGCATGCGGTGCGGGTCTTGAGTGGTGTGAGCTGAGATTGCACCAAAAGGTGGCGCGGGCTGCGCCACTTGCTCGGCGGTGCACCCTTTTGGCCGGAGCCAACAATCCCGGAAACACCAAAGGCCCCATGTGGGAGCGGGCTTGCTCGCGAAGGCGGTATGTCAGCTAAACATGGGTTGACTGACACACCGCCTTCGCGAGCCAGCCCGCTCCCACATTTGATCTTCATGGTTTCCCCTGGCCGGTTATCACTGCATAGGTTCTGCCTACCCAGTGGGCCGGGTTTTACGAATTGACCCTGAACCCCCGTCCCCACGACTCTCATCCCATCGATGCAGATCAATTTCTTTTCAGCAAGGCACCGCGACGATGACATTCGACTGGCACTACATGTTTGGTTTGCTCGCCGATCCCGAGTTCTGGCGGGCGACGTGGACGGTAATCAAGCTCAGCACCCTGACCTGGGTCCTGAGCATCGCCCTGGGCTTTCTGCTGGCGCTGGCCAAACAATCCAAACATGGACTGCTCAGCGTCCCGGCCCGTGGCTATATCTGGTTGTTCCGCAGCCTGCCGCTGCTGGTGCTGCTGATCTTTATCTACAACCTGCCCCAGGCGCTGCCCGGCACCTCGGCCGTGCTGGCCGACCCGTTCTGGTCCGGCCTGCTGGCGTTGGTGATCTGCGAGACGGCGTACGTGGCCGAAATCCACCGTGGTGGTTTGCTCTCGATTCCCAAAGGCCAGGGCGAAGCGGCGCGGGCGTTGGGCTTGAGGTTCTTTGGCACCCAGTGGCGCGTGGTGATTCCCCAGGCGTTGCGCGTGGCCCTGCCGTCGCTGGCCAACGAGTACATCTCCATCGTCAAGCTCACCTCGCTGGTGTCGGTGATCTCGCTGACCGAGATTTTGATGGTTGGCCAACGCCTGTATTCGCAGAACTTCCTGGTGATCGAGACCATGGCGGCGGTGGCGTTTTTCTACGTGTTTATCGTCACCGTGTTCGACTTTCTGCTCAAACGCCTGGAGCGCTTTCTCGACGTCAACCAACGCAATGTGTCCCGCGTACCGGACGCGGCGGTGCTGGCCCTGGCCACCCAACAACGCACGGCGCCGGCGCGCCCGGCCAACACCGGCGTCGCCGCGCTGCAAGCTGCCCGGTTGCATAAGGCTTACAACGACATTGAAGTGCTGGGCTCGGTCAACCTGCAGGTGCAGCCGGGTGAAGTGGTGTCGGTGATCGGGCCGTCCGGATCGGGTAAAACCACGCTGATCCGCCTGCTCAACGGCCTGGAGCAACTGGACAACGGCGAGATTCATATCAACGGCTTGCCGTTCATTCATTTGCATAAGGTCGGCGCGCAGAAACCTCAATTTATTGAGCACGCCGAGCACCGCCTGAACATCGGCATGGTGTTCCAGAGCTTCAACCTGTTCCCGCACTTGAGCGTGCTCGACAACCTGCTGATGGCGCCGAAATACCATCGCCTGGGGCGCACCGATGAGCTCAAGCAACAGGCTTACGCGCTGCTGCACAAGGTCGGGATGCTCGACCACGCCTGGAAGTACCCGCACCAGCTGTCCGGCGGCCAGCAGCAACGTGTGGCCATCGCCCGCGCCTTGATGATGCGCCCGCAGATCATGCTGTTCGACGAGCCCACCTCGGCGCTCGACCCCGAGAAAGTCAACGAAGTGCTGCAGGTCATCGAAGCCCTGGCCGGGGAGGGCATCACCATGGTGATCGTCACCCACGAGATGAACTTCGCCTTCAAGGTCTCCGACCGCATCGTGTTCATGGAAAAGGGCCGCGTGGTTTGCGACGACACGCCCCAGGCCCTGCGCAGCGGCCACAACCCACGCGTGGAGGCGTTCCTCAAGGACGTCTCGCTGGCGTGATCTCTTCAATGTTCAGGACTCACTAAAAATGATCGAGCAAGCTCAAATCGAACAATTCCAGCGCGACGGCTTCCTGGTGGTGGAGGGCGTGTTGTCGCTGGACGAAGTGGCGGCGTTGCAACATGACTTCGACCAGTGGGTGGAGGAGAGCCGCAGCCACGACCAGGGCTGGGGTGCCACCGTGGATGGCCGCGCGCGTTTCGACCTGGAAGGCGACCACCGCGCCGATCACCCGTCGTTGCGGCGGGTGAGTTCGCCCACCGAGATTTCCCCGGCGTATGAGCGCGTGGCGCTGCACTCGCGGATGGCGGCGATTTCCGCGCAGTTGGTGGGCGCTGGCGGCGCGCGTTTTCATCACAGCAAGATCAACTCCAAACTGCCGCACACCGCGACGCAGGTGAAGTGGCACCAGGACTTTCTGTTCACGCCGCACAGCAACGACGACATCGTCACTGCCTTGCTGATGGTCAGCGAAGTGACCCCGCAAAACGGCCCACTGAATGTGATCCCCGGCAGCCACAAAGGCCCGTTGTGGTCGCACTGGCAGGACCAGCGTTTTACCGGTTCGGTGGACGATGCCGTGGTTCAAGAACATTGCCGGCAACCGGTCGCCTGCTACGGCCCGGCCGGCTCCGTGTGCTTTATGCACACGCGCCTTTTACATGCTTCCAGCCCTAACGAGACCGAACTGCCGCGCACCCTGTTCATCAGCGTCTACGCCGCTGAAGACGCGCTGCCATTCGGCGAAAACCCGCTGCCCAGTGCACACGCCGGCCTGCTGGTGGCCGGTGAAGAAAGTGGCTTGGTGCGTTCCACCGACAACCACCTGCGCTTGCCGCAGAAACCCCGTGGCGCCTCGTTCTTTGTGCAACAGGCCGGCCAAGACTCCGCGACTGCCTAACCCCCTAAAACCCTTGCAGGTAATGACCATGACAGCGTCTCAAAAAAGTCTTCGCCCTCTTGCCGTGTGCCTGTTGGGCGCCGCGGTTGCACTGACCTCGTTGGCGGCTTCGGCGTTCCAGCAGGAAGGCAAGATCATCGCCGGTTCCGACGTGACCTTCTTCCCGTACGAGTACATGGATAACAACACGCCGGCAGGCTTTGATATCGAATTCATGGACGGCCTGGGCAAGGTCATGGGGCGCAAGGTCGAAACCCTCGACACGCGCTTTCCCAACCTGATCACCGGCCTGCAGGCCGGGCGGTTCGATGTGACCAACTCGTCGATGTACATCACGGCGGAGCGGGTCAAAGTCATCGACATGATCCCTTACCTGAAAAGCGGCGAGTCGATCCTGACCCTCAAGGACAGTGCGTTCCAACCCAAGAAACCGGAAGAGTTCTGCGGCCACAAGATCGGCTCCATGGGCGCCACGTCCTGGCTGGCACAGATGCACAAACTGTCGGATGAGTACTGCGTGGCCAAGGGCTTGAAACCGATTGCGATCAGTGAATACAGCACCGACCCGCAAACCACTCAGGCCTTGCTGGCCCACGCCGTTGAAGCGCAGATCACCGATGCCGCCGTGGCGCGGGGTGTGGTCGACAAGCTCGGCAGCCGCGTGGTGATTTCGTCCGACTCGCTGATCTACCCGGTACTCAACGGCTTCGGCGTGAAAAAGGGCAACGACGAGGTGAAAAAAGCCCTGCTCGACGGGTTGGACAAGTACCGCGCGACCCCGGAATACGCGGCCTTGCTCAAGAAGTACAACTTTGAAGCGCCGACCGATGCCGACATCGCCGCGCTGATGCCCAAGTAAGCCTATTGCGCGACCGCAGCCCTGCGGTCGCGCCTTGCGGAGACAGATTCATGGCGTTATCCCTTGAAGAACAGGCGCGCATCGACCTGGCGGCAACCTTTCGCATCATTGCCCACTTGGGCATGCACGAGGCGGTAGCCAACCATTTCAGCGCGGCGGTATCGGCCGACGGCAAACAGTTTTTGCTTAACCCGAAGTGGAAGCATTTTTCGCGCATTCGCGCCAGCGACCTGTTGCTGTTGAACGCCGACGACCCGGCCTGCGCCGACCACCCGCATGTGGACGCCACCGCCTGGTCGATCCACGGGCAGATCCACCGACTGCTGCCGCAAACCCGCGCCGTGCTGCACCTGCACCCGGTCTACACCACGGCGGTAGCGTGCCTGGCCAAACCGTACATTCCGGCGATTGACCAGAACACCGCGCGCTATTTCAACCGCGTGGCCGTGGACGAACTGTACGGCGGCATGGCTGACACCGAAGCCGAAGGCGCGCGCCTGGCCGCGCTGCTCGACGGCAAGAGTCGCCTGCTGATGGGCAACCATGGCGTGATGGTCACGGCGGCGTCCATTGGTGAGGCCTTTGACGATATCTGGACCCTGGAGCGTGCCTGCCAGATCCTGGTGACGGCGTGGTCCACCGGGCAGCCGCTGCGGGTGTTGTCGGATGACGTGGCGGAGAAAACCGCACGCGGCTGGGAAGGTATCGCGGACTTTTCGCGGCAGCACTTTGAAGAAATGAAGCAGTTGATGATCGACGCCGACCCTTCGGTGCTCGACTGAGGGCTTTTTATGACGTTTTCCGTTGTCGCTCGCTGCGCCGAGACCGGCCAGCTGGGCATTGCAATCAGCTCTTCAAGCATTGCCGTCGGTGCGCGCTGCCCATGGCTGCGACCCGGTGTGGGCGCGGTGGCGTCGCAGAACATCACCTTGCCGAGTTTGGGGCCGCACATCCTGGACAGCTTAGGGCACGGCTTGGCGCCGAATGAGGCGCTGGAAACGGTGCTGGCCGGCCAGGATCACAGCCAGTATCGCCAGGTGACGGTGATCGATAACCAAGGCCGCACGGCGCATTTCAGCGGCGCGCAGACCCTTGGCATTCATGCGGCGTTGAGTGGTGAGCAATGCGTGGCGGCGGGGAATATGCTCGCCCATCCCGGCGTGATCGCGGCCATGGTGCGGGCGTTCGAAAATGCCTCCGGGCACCTGGCCGACCGATTGCTTACCGCGATGCAGGCGGGCCAGGCTAAAGGCGGTGAAGCCGGCCCGGTGCATTCGGCCGCCCTCGTGGTGGTCGATGACCTGCTGTGGCCCATCGTCAATTTGCGCGTGGACTGGGCCGATGACGACCCGATCGGCGCTCTCGACCAATTGTGGCAGGCCTATCGCAGCCAACTGCAGGACTACATTGACCGCGCCATCAACCCTCAGCATGCACCGGGCTATGCGGTACCGGGAGATGACCGATGAGCAACAGCCGCGACCTGCTGGCGCAACTGGTGCGTTTTGACACCACCAGCCGTGAATCCAACCTGGCCTTGATCGACTTTGTGCGCACGTATTTGCAAGGCCACGGCGTGGTCTGCGAGTTGGTGTTCAACGCGCAAAAAAGCAAGGCCAACCTGCTGGCAACCCTTGGCCCGGCCGGCGTGCCGGGGATTGTGTTGTCCGGGCACACCGATGTGGTGCCGGTGGACGGTCAGCGCTGGACGGTGGCGCCGTTTGACCTGACAGAAAAAGACGGCAAGTTGTACGGGCGTGGCACGGCGGACATGAAGGGCTACATCGCCTGTGTGTTGGCCTGTGTGCCGGCACTGGTGCAGGCGCCGCTGCGCATGCCGGTGCATATCGCGCTGTCCTATGACGAAGAGGTCGGCTGCCTGGGTGTGCGCTCGTTGATCGAAAGGTTTCACGCGCAACCGGTCAAGCCGCTGCTGTGCGTGATTGGCGAGCCCACCGAGCTCAAGCCGGTGCTGGGCCACAAGGGCAAGCTGGGCATGCGCTGCCAGATCCATGGTGCGGCGTGCCATTCGGCCTATGCGCCGTCGGGCGTAAACGCTATCGAATACGCTGCGCGGTTGATCAGTGAGCTGGTGCGGCTCGGTGAAACGCTCAAGGCTGAGCAGCACCTTGATGCGCGATTTGACCCGCCATTTTCCACCGTACAAACCGGCGTGATAAGCGGCGGGAAGGCCTTGAACATCGTGCCGCAGGATTGCAGTTTTGACTTTGAAGTTCGCGCGTTGCCGAACCAGAACCCCTGGCAGGTTGCGGACCAGTTACGCGGCTACGCCGAACACACGCTGCTGCCGGCAATGCAGGCAGTGAGCGCGCAGTGTGCGATCAGCTTCAGCGAGTTATCCAGCTACCCGGGCCTGGCGACGTCGCTTCAGAGCCAGGCGGCTGAGTGGATTGCGCAATTTTGCGGCTCACGCGACTACGGCACTGTGGCTTTTGGGACTGAGGGCGGGCTGTTTGACCAGGCAGGGATTCCCACCGTGGTCTGCGGGCCGGGGAGCATGGAGCAGGGCCACAAGCCCGACGAGTTCATCAGCCTGGAACAATTGGCGGCGTGTGACCGGATGTTAGAGCGGGTGGTGGCGTTTGTGAGCCAGTAAGGCCACCCCTATCCAATGTGGGAGCGGGCTTGCCCGCGATGCAGGCGCCCCGGTCTTGCAGTTAAACCGAGGTGATGCCTTCGCAGGCAAGCCAGCTCCCACACAAGCCAGCTCCCACATTTGCTCTGTGTTGTTTGCTCAGGCGTTGGCCACACCTACCCGCCACTGCGCCGGCGGCAGCGCACCGTTCACCAGGTAGTTGCCCACAATGCGCGATTTGTAGACCCGCGGATTATGATTTGCCAACGTGCGCGCATTGCGCCACAGCCGGTCCAGCGCTTTGTTGCTGGCCGTGGCACTGGCGCCCAGCGCGTCAAACAGTGCGGTGGTCGCCGCGAGTGTCGCGTCCACCACCGGGTTGACGGCCAGGCACACTTCCAG
The DNA here is from genome assembly GCF_963890955.1 of Pseudomonas sp. MF6747. NCBI lineage: Bacteria > Pseudomonadati > Pseudomonadota > Gammaproteobacteria > Pseudomonadales > Pseudomonadaceae > Pseudomonas > Pseudomonas sp. MF6747. Next base: position 33,493 of record NZ_CAWPSZ010000009.1, on the reverse strand, counting down.
CTCCGCCAATGCCACGTGCGGGTCATCGTCGTGCAGCGCCTGCTTGTGGGCGATCACAGACTGCGCCGTCTGCTCCAGGCGCTGCGCCGCTTGCTGGGTGATGGCGTGCGCGGCGTAGGCCTGGCTGGCAACTTCGCCGATGACTTGCAGCAACTGCACGTCTTGCGCTGCGGTGTCGGCGTTGCCGGTGGTGAAGGTTCTGGCGCGCTGGCTGAGTTCTTGTGCACCGCTCAGCGCCGCGCGGCGAGCAATGCCGGCGAGGGTGCTGAGGTGGTAGATCTGGTAGAACGACTGGCCGTAGCCGAAGCGTTGGTGGGTAGGGCGCAGGTCGTCCTCCACCGGGGCATTGTCGAAGATACAGGTGCCGCTGGCGGTGAGGCGTTGGCCGAAGCCATTCCAGTCATCGACAATGTGCACGCCAGGAGCCTTGAGGTCGACGACGACCGAATACACCGTGCCATCCTCACCCGTGGCGACGGTGTTGATCAGGTCGCTGTAGAGCGCGCCGGTGGTGTAGAACTTTTTGCCGCTGATGCGCAGGGTGCCGTCGGCATCGCGGTGCAGACGGGTTTCGAAGTCGCCGCGGGTCTGGTTGCCCACCTCGGTGCTGCCCGGAGAGAGCAGCGCGCCCTGGCCGAGCCGGTCCAGCCATTTGGCGCGCCAGTCGAGGTCTTTGGCACAGAGGACGTCCTCGCAAAAACCAAAATGCCCGCGCAGGGCCTGGGTGATGTTGGAGTCGGCGGCGGACAGTTCGGTGAGCAGCGCAAGCAGTTCGGCAAAGGTCGCGCCCTGGCCACCGTGGCTCACAGGCAAGCGCCAGCGGGGCAGTCCCAGTTCGTTGAGCTGGCGGATAACAATCGCCAGGCTGGCGCGTGTCTGATCTGCCTCTGCGGCTTGCGCAAGGATCTGCGCAAAGAGCGGGCGAAAGGGAGCCGCCAGTTGTTCGTAACGGGAGGAGGGCGCAGCGCCCCAGATATTCAACGCGCAAATCGACATGCAATGGACCTTGCAGAAAGTGGCTCAGGTGCTGGGGTCCAGTGGTCTGGTGCCGCCACCCTAACCCACAGTTCGCAAAGTTTTTAATACGAAAAATAGCTATGGAGCTGCGCGGCGGTTCTATCGATAGTGCGCAACAGTATTAAACCCCGTGCTTTTATTGCGTTAGCTTCTACGGGCGCCGTTCTTGGCGACCTTCTAAACCCTTTTCTCATCACCAGACTGCACGCCCACAGATGGTTGAGTCAGCCCTCACGTGTGTGGAGTGCATTCATGATCAATCGTCGACACTTGCTTGCCCTGCTCGGCCTGGCCGCGCTTACGCTGCACGGTCCTTCGGTCGAGGCGGCAGAGCCGCTGACGCTCACCGTGGGCGATCAGTTTTTCTCCAACCGCATTGTTCTGGAGCTGTCAGGCGAGTTGAAGGACTTGCCCTACAAAATCGACTTCAAGCGCTTTAATACTGGCTCCCCAGTGGCTTCGGCGGTTGCCAGCGGCGCGCTGGACGTGGGGATTGTCGGCGACACGCCGGTGATCAGCCTGGCCGCCAACGGCGCGCCGGTGAAAGTGGTCGCCAGCACCCAGACCAGCCTTGACGGCGTCGGCATCGTGGCGCGCAAAGGCATCCAGTCGGTGGCCGATCTGAAAGGCAAAACCATCGCGATCTGGAACGGTTCGTGGAGCCAGCAACTGGCCTACAAAGCCCTCGACGAAGCCGGCGTGCCGCGCAACAGCGTGACCTTCAAATACCTGCTGCCGGCCGAGGCCAGCCTGGCGCTGACCCAGGGCGACATCGATGCGTTCGGCACCTGGGAACCCTACGTGTCGCTGCAGGAGAAAGAGGGCAGCCGCCTGATCCGCAACGCCAAGGGCTTGATGAGTGCGCCGACCTACATCGTCGCGTATGAGCCGGCGCTGGCGCAGAAAGGCGCGATCATCAAAGACTTTGTCGCGCGCCTTACCCGCGCACGGGTGTGGAGCAACAGCCATATCGATGAGTACGCCGAGGCGTGGTCGAAGGCCAACCAGTCGGCGCCGGAGATTGCCAAAGTGTGGTTCAAGCGTGATGCGATCAAGGTACTGCCGATCTCGCCGACGATTGTCAGCGAAGCCCAGGCCACGGCGGATTTCCTGGTGGATGCGCAGATGCTGAAGCAGCGGTATGACGTGACGCCACTGTTTGATCGGGCGCTTTAAACGTAAAGGAAATAAGCGCTAATAGTATCGACAAGCTGATTATGCCTGGGCTGGGCTAGGTTTTTTATTCCGGTGCGCATCGGGACAAAAAATTAACTAGCATCAGCGAGGAGTAGCCAGTAGGCTACATGTGAATCTGTGACCAACTTGATCGGCAGGACGCCGCAGTTCGATACATGGCTCGACGGCATGAAGGATGTCTGGGGAAGAACGGCTGTTCTGACGCGCCTGGACCGCGCCGAAGAACACAATTTTGGCGATTGCGAGCCAGTCGGTGAAGGCCTGAGCGAAATGCGTGTTTTCGTCGGGCCGGGCTACAGAATTTACTTTGTACGGACGGGCATTACCGCTTACCTGATGTTATGGGGCAGCGATAAAACCGACCAGAAGCGGGGAATCACACGGGCAAAAGAGATCCTCGATGCCCTTAGAGGTTAATGAAATGAGCGAATCGAAATTCAAACCCGAGGACATGCCGATCCTCGATCTTGATACGTCCGGCACCCGTGTTTATGAGGCTTCGCGCTTTCTCGACAGCCCGGAAGTTATCAGTGCCTATCTTGCGCAAAGCATGAAGGCGCAAGATCCGCAAATATTCATGAAGGCGCTTGCCGAGGTTGCCAAAGCCCAAGGCGTAAACAAGGTGGCTGAGGCGGCAGGGGTCAACCGGGAGAGTCTGTACAAAACCCTCAAAGGCGGCTCAAAGACTCGCTATGAGACGATTCAGAAGCTGATGCTGGCGTTAGGCGTTGAGCTCACTGTGCAACCGATTGCTGTCAATCAGGCGACAAGGGCTAAGCCGGTGGCAGCCGGTAAGCCCTGATATCGAATCACGACGATCAAATGTGGGAGCGGTCGAGCTTTCGTAGCCTCGCTGAAGCTCGACAGCTCCCACCTCGATCGCCGTTGTCCTTAAGTCTTAGCGCACCAGGCAAGGCTGCTTGTTATTAAAGCGCCAGCCCGGAATCAAGAACTGCATCGCCACACTGTCATCCCGCGCTCCAAGGCCCATGCCTTTGTACAGCTCATGGGCCTTGGCCACTGCATCCATGTCGATCTCCACGCCCAGGCCAGGCTGGGTGGGCACTTTTACGTAGCCGCCTTCGATTTTCAGTGGCGCCTTGGTCAGGTGCTGGCCGTCCTGCCAGATCCAGTGGGTGTCGATGGCGGTGATGTCTCCCGGTGCGGCGGCGGCCACCTGGGTAAACATCGCCAGGGAAATATCGAAGTGGTTGTTGGAATGCGAACCCCAGGTCAGGCCCCATTCATTGCACATCTGCGCCACACGCACCGAGCCTTGCATCGTCCAGAAGTGTGGGTCGGCCAGCGGAATGTCGACCGATTGCAGCTGGATCGCGTGGCCCATTTCGCGCCAGTCGGTGGCGATCATGTTGGTCGCGGTTTTCAGCCCGGTGGCACGGCGGAATTCAGCCATGACTTCGCGACCCGAGTAGCCATTTTCTGCACCGCAGGGGTCCTCGGCGTAGGCGAGCACGTGGTGTTGGTCGCGGCACAGGCGGATGGCTTCTTTGAGTGACCACGCGCCGTTGGGGTCAAGGGTGATGCGTGCATCTGGAAAGCGTTCGGCCAGGGCAGTGACGGCTTCGATTTCTTCATCGCCACTCAGCACGCCGCCTTTGAGCTTGAAGTCGTTGAAGCCGTATTTGGCCTTGGCGGCTTCGGCCAGGCGCACCACGGCCTCGGCGGTCATGGCTTGCTCATGACGCAGGCGCAACCAATCATCATCGGCGTCGGCCTCGTTGCGGTAGGCCAGAGAGGTGGCCGTGCGGTCGCCGACATAAAACAGGTAGCCGAGCATTTTTACCGCATCACGTTGCTGCCCTTCACCCAGCAGCGCCGCCACCGGTACTTCCAGAAACTGACCCAACAGGTCGAGCAGGGCAGCTTCCATGGCGGTGACGGCGTGAATGGTGATGCGCAGGTCAAAGGTCTGCAGGCCGCGACCGGCGGCGTCGCGAGCGGCAAAGGTGCTGCGCATCTGGTTAAGGACGCGTTGGTATTGGCCAATCGGCTGGCCGACCACCAGGCTGCGCGCATCTTCAAGGGTTTCACGGATGCGCTCGCCACCGGGCACCTCGCCCACGCCCGTGTTGCCGGCGCTGTCCTTGAGAATCACGATATTGCGGGTAAAAAATGGCCCGTGGGCGCCGCTCAGATTGAGCAGCATGCTGTCGTGGCCTGCCACCGGGATGACTTGCAAATGGGTGACTACAGGAGTGTTCATGGCAATGTCCTAATTAAGCTCAAAGAGGTTTGCTGATGGCGGCGCCCGTTGGCACAGCGCTGGCAGAGGTCAGTACGGCCGAGGGTGACGTCTTGGCAAAAAACACCAGGATCGCGGCAAGCACCGACGTGCCGGCCAGGCCGTAGAGGCCGCCCTGGATCGAGCCGGTGGTTTGTTCCAGGAAGCCAAACGTGGTCGGGGCCACGAAGCCGCCCAAGTTGCCGATGGAGTTGATCAACGCGATCACGGCCGCGGCGATGCGCACATCCAGATAACCCTGGGGAATGGGCCAGAACAGCGACGAGGCGGACTTGAATCCGATTGCCGCGAAGCAGATCGCCACGAAGGCGAAGATTGGCCCGCCGGTGGTGGACATGAACATGCCCGCAGCGGCAATCAACAGCGCGGCGGCGACCCAGGCTTGTTGGAACTTGAACTTGCCCGACAGCGAGGCGAAGGCGTACATGGCGATGATCGAGATCAGCCACGGGATCGAGTTGAAGAACCCGACCTGTATGTCGCTCAGGTCACCCATTTTCTTGATGATGCTCGGCAGCCAGAAGGTCGCCGCGTAGATCGTCAGCTGGATGCAGAAGTACAGGGCGCAGAACAGCAGGATCTGGCGGTCCTTGAGCAGTTTGCCAATGGTCGGTTTGACCGTGGTCAGTGCTTCTCGCTCACGTTGTTCCTGGTCGATGGCGCCGACCAGTGTGTCCTGCTCTTCGCGGGTCAGCCATTTGGCGTCGTGGGGTTTGGAGTCCAGCCAGAACCACACGAAGAACCCCAGCGCCACCGAGGCCAGGCCTTCAATGGCGAACATCCATTGCCAACCGTGAAAGCCCACACCTTCGATTTGCAACAGTGCGCCCGACAACGGGCCGGAAATCAGCGAGGCGACCGCCGAACCGCTGAGGAAGATTGCGATGGCTTTGCCGCGCTCCACACCCGGCAACCAACGAGTGAAGTAGTAGATCACCCCAGGGAAAAACCCGGCTTCGGCCACGCCCAGCAGAAAGCGCAGGATGTAGAACTGTGTTTCGTTCTGGATGAACGCCATCAGCGTGGCAACGATGCCCCAGGTGAACATGATGCGCGTCAGCCAGATCCGCGCACCGACCTTTTGCAGCAGCATGTTGGAGGGCACTTCAAACAGCGCATAGCCAATAAAGAACAACCCGGCGCCCAGGCCATAGGCGGCCGCGCCGATGCCCAGGTCATGCTCCATGTGCGTGCGCACGAAGCCGATATTGACCCGGTCGATGTAGTTGAGGATGAACATGATCACGAACAGTGGGAGCACATGGCCCTTCACTTTGCTCACGGCGCGCGTGAGTACTGAGTCGCTGGGTGAAGCGGCAGATGCATGGTTTGAATTGGTCACAATTCAAAACTCCCCTGATTTATTTTTATGCGGGTTTGCGTGTTTTGTTGATAGACATCATACAAGTGCCTTTCTTTTTTTCGCAATGCGCCGTGGGGTGTATTTGTTCTTATAAGCGAGAGAATTTAATAGGTGTTTTGGTTATTTGCTCAGCGTTTATTGGGTTTTTACGCCGTTTAGGGTATGTCGAGAAGGCGTGAGCGTCACCCGCCAAGCGACACCGACGCCCTTTGGGCTAAGGGCTAGCGAGTTTGGTTGTCATACAAGTTAGGCATTTTTTGAATCAACTCAGCGCTGCCGCCAAGCGGGGTGTTAAGCTCCGTCCAGCCCAACCCCGTGGACCCTAGCGATGCCCATTGAAAACGCAACCCTGGTCCGTAGACGTTCCAATAACCTGGCCCAGGGCGTGGTTGATGCGCTGACCCAGCGCATCCTGCTCGGCCAGCTCAAGCCCGGTGAAAAACTGCCGTCCGAATCCACCATCGTGCTTGAGCATGGGGTGAGTCGCACGGTGGTGCGCGAAGCGATTTCCAAGTTGCAGGCGTCAGGTCTGGTAGAAACTCGCCACGGCATCGGCACCTTTGTACTGGAGCAACCTGCGCAACAGGGCTTGCGCCTGCATGTGGACACCGTCGCCAGCGTGCGCAATATGCTCGAGCTGCGCCTGGGCCTGGAGGTGCAAGCGGTGGCGCTGGCCGCTGTGCGCAGAAGTGACGAGCAACTCGTGCGCATGCGCGAAGCGCTGGATGACTACCAGGCTTCGCTGGCGAACAACGACAGTTGCGTGGAGGAGGACAAGCGCTTTCACCAACTGATCGCCGAGGCCACCGGCAATACCTTCTTCACTGAAATCATGCTGCACCTGGGCAATGCGATGATCCCGCGCACGCAGGTCAAGGGCGCCGAGCGCGGCGGCGCCGATTTTGCCAAGCTCGGTCAGTTGGCAAACCTGGAGCACGAAGCGATCTTCAATGCCATCAAGCGCCAGGACCCGGACGCCGCGCGCGCGGCCATGGTGCTGCACCTGACCAACAGCCGGGATCGGTTTTCAGGTGTGTAATGTTGTGCTGATAAGGAACAACCGTTGAACGAACACACATTGTCCATGCGCCTGGAGCGCGTGGCGGCAAACGTGCCGGCGGGTGCGCGCCTGGCCGATATTGGCTCGGACCACGGCTACCTGCCGGTAGCCTTGATGCGTCGCGGCGCGATCGCAGCGGCGGTGGCGGGTGAGGTGGCGGCCACGCCCTTTCACGCGGCCGAACGCACGGTACGCGACAACGCTCTGGAGCAGCACATCAGCGTGCGGCTGGCTGATGGCTTGGCGGCCATTGAACCGGCGGACGCAATCACCGCGATCAGCCTGTGCGGCATGGGCGGCGAAACCATCCGCGACATCCTCGACAGCGGCAGGGCGCACCTGAGCGGTCAAGAACGGCTGATCCTGCAACCCAATGGCGGCGAACAACCCTTGCGCCAATGGCTGATGGACAACGGCTACCGGATCGTGCGCGAGGAGCTGTTGCAGGAAAACCGGTTTTACTACGAAATCATCGTCGCCGAACGCGCTGAGCCGCTGGTCTACACGGCGCAACAGCTGTACTTCGGCCCGCTGCAGATGCAGGCGCGCAGCCCGCAGTTCCTGGGCAAGTGGCAACGCATGTTGCGTCAGAAGCACAAGACCCTGGCCAGCTTCGAGCAGGCCCGGCAGGCGGTGCCCCAGCATAAGGTGCAGGAGATTGAACAGCAGGCGCGCTGGATCACCCAGCTGCTGGCTTGAACTGGCAACAGTGAACAGGGTCACACATCCCAGACCGGCGCTTTACCCGGTCTCTTGCGCCGCCCATGATGGACGGCTCGCACTCATGGAGGACGCTGCGTATGTTTGGCTCCCTGCTCGACAAACTTTTCAATCGCCCGCTGACTGAAGACGCGTTCGCCGAGAAAGTCATCAAGGCAGCTCGCGAAGCGGGTTTCAGCGAACCTCTTGAGTACGTGCCCAAAGAGTTCCGCCTCAAGCATGGCGACGGTAGCTACTTCAATTTGCATAACGCATTCAATGACTATCAGAACGCCGAAAAAGCGCACAAATCTGACGTATTGAAAGGGTATGTATCGACCCTGCTCGGCTACAAAAAGCCAGCCCCGCCAACCTTCGAAGGCGTCAGGCCGCTGTTGCGGCCGGTGATTCGTAACCTGGCGATGCTCGAAGAAGTGCGCCTTCATCACGTCCGCAGCAAGGGCTGGGATGCGCCGTACACCGCCGTCCACCAGGCGCTGGGCACCGACTGCGTGACCCTGCTGGCGGTGGACTACCCCGAGACCACCTCCACCCTGACCGAGGGGCCTGATCCACAGTGGGGCGTGAGCCTGGACGAGGCATTGGCGGTGGCGGTGAGCAATCTGCGTGAAGCGACCCAGGACGCGTTTGACGAAATCGTGCCCGGCCTCTACCTCGGCCGCTGGAATGACGGCTATGACACCAGCCGCGTGCTGCTGCCGGATGTGCTGCAGCGTGCGGCCATCAAGGGCCGCCCCGTGTTCATGATCCCGACCCGCGACATCCTGATGGTGACCGGTGACAAGGATGAAGCGGGCATTCGGCACATGGTCGAGGTCAGCTTCAAGGCCATGGAAAGCGGGCGCGCGGTGTCCAGCCAGGTCTACACCTATGACGATCAACGGATCGTGCCTTTCATCAGCCAGGATGAAGCGCTCACGGCGCGCATGGCGAGCCTCGAACACATGCTGCTGCAGGGCAACTACCACGCGCAGAAAGAGCAGCTCGACATCCTTCACGATGAGCAGAAGATCGACGTGTTTGTCGCGACCTACACGTTGTTCGAGTTAAAGGACAGTCACGGCAAGACCTTCTCGATCTGTAGCTGGACAGAAACCGTCGACACCTTGCTGCCCAAGACCGACCGCGTGGCGCTGGTGCAGATCCAGCCCGATGGCACCGCCCAGACCCAAGTGGTCGAATGGGCTGAGCTTGAGGCCAAGTTGGGCGACCTGCTGGCGCCGGCGAGCTTGTACCCGGCGCGCTATCGCACGCTGGGTTTTCCAACGCCTGCGCAATTGAGTCAGTTGACGCCGCTGGTTTAACGCCGGCTTGTCACGCGTCGCCCACCTGTGCAAGGATCGCCCATGACCGAATTTTCGCAAAGCAACCGCCATCACCCCCACGGACCTTGCCCAAGGTGCCGCGGTTGCTTGCGCTCACTGATTGACCAGAACCTCTGATCACTCGATGAACCACCACCCAAGGCGCCGATGGCGCCTTTTTTATTGCTTGTAAAAAGGGAGATTCAACAGATGACAATGCTACGGGGTACCCGAATAGTGACGGGCAAAGAAGCCGCGACAATGCGAGAGATCGAGGCGCGTTTTCGGAGCTATCTTCATCGACGCGGGCGCTGAAGAAGTCATCGTGCCGGCCCTGTGGGGCCAGGACACGTTTATCGAAAAAGCCGGCGGCAGTGAAATCATTGGGCAGATGTGGGCCTTTGATGACAAGGCCGGACGTCAGTGTTGCCTGATCCCGGAAGCCACCGCGCTGTTCCAGGAACGCAACACGCAATTGCTTGGCGCGCGCGCGGAGGCGATGTTTTTCTACGTGGCGCGGTGTTACCGGTATGAGCGGCCGCAAGCTGGGCGCTACCGGGAGTTCACTCAGTTGGGGCTGGAAATTCTCAGCCCTGAGCCCGCGCTGGCGTTGCAGCGCAGCCAAGCGCTGTGCACCGGTTTTCTCGACACGCTGGACCTTGACTATGAGCTTAACCTGGCCGTCAAACGCGGGTTGAGTTACTACCTGCAAGGCAATGGCTTCGAGGTGCGTTGCCCCGCGTTGGGTGCTCAGCAGCAAGTGGTGGGCGGCGGTGCATACCGCGAAGGCGCCGGGTTCGGCATCGGGCTTGAGCGTCTGGTGCTTGCGTTGGCGTGATGTGCAAGGACGCCTCCACCCGGAGGCGTCTCCTATCCGGCCGCCGGATATGCTCCAATAGCCGCCATCATTTGCTCATCCGGGACCCCCGCCATGGCCGACACCACTGATCAAGCCTTCTACGACCGTGCAGACGCACACATCGAACTGTCGAACGAACAACTCAAAACCTGTGAAAACCTCGGCGAGGTAAGTGCCTCGATGATGTTCGGCACCACGCGCTTCAACGCTTGGGCCAGTGCACGCAACTTCAAGTCCGGCGCCGAAATGGCCGAGGCGCGGGAAGCGATGCTGAAGTATTTCTGTGACCAGTACCGGATGATGCTTGAGGACAATCTGGATGATCACATCAATAATTTCAGTCAGTACATGTTGGTCAAATAGCTCGTCGGCACCGATTCCACTTGCTCTTGTACGTTGAGTTGTCCTTTCTTCAGCAGCCGATGGATATCCATGGCTGTTTCAGATGCCCTTGCACGCCAGGTCGGGCAGGTCAGGACCGAGAGCACTTCAGGGCAAGCCAGCCTCCCTGGAAAGCCGGGTTACCGTTCCACTCTGCGCACTGAGTGCTTTTGCCCCATTTTCGCGCATGCCCCAGCGCCGTCACCTCGCCAAGCCGCCTATTTCGCGACCCGCCACCAACGGCCCGTATCTTGCTAGTACCTTCCCAATCAATGACATGGCATTTTGCTTCTAGTCATATCCAGGTTGTTTGGGGGAGTGGGTCGGCCATGCACAGTCTTTTATCACCGGGTATCCGCCTGCTTGGCCGTTTCGGTTTTGCGCGCAAGTTCCAGATCCTGTTTTTCCTGTTCATGCTGCCCCTGGCCGGAAGCCTGTGGCTGATCGGCCAGGACTATCGCGACAAATTAGCGGTGATTTCTAGCGAGCAGTCCGGCGTGCGCCAACTGCTGGCCCTGGACACCCTGGATGGGCAGTTGACCGCACAACGCAACCTGGCTGCCCGCTGGAAAGCGCTGGATATTCTGCACACCCCAACCCCCGCCGCGCAGGCCGCGATGGACAACGTCGATGCCGGCAACCCGGCCATTGTGCAAAGCCTGCAAGCCTTGGGCGATGCGCTCAAGACCCACAACGCCAGCGCCGACACCCTGGCCCGTTTTGAGGCGTTGCAGGCGACGGTCAAGGGCATGGACACCCAATCGCTGCGCACCGTGGGCTGGTGGCCGGACGGTTATGACCGCTTCACCGCCGCCCTGACTGCGATGCAAACCTTGCGCGAGCAGATCACCCTGGACGCCGGCCTGATCCTCGACCCGTGGCTGGAAACCTACTTGCTGATGCAGATTTCCACCCAGCACACGCCGGACCTGATCGAGCGTGTCGGCCGCACCGCGAGCGTCGGCCAGTCCTCGATTGCCTCCGGGCAATTCACCTTGCAAAGCCGCTTGCAGATGCGCGACCTGCGCGGCCGAATCGGCGATGCACGTGACCAGTTGGTCAAGGCCGCTGCGTCACTCAAAGCCAAGCAATACGCCGGGATGGAACCGTGGACGGCGCAATACGACACCAGCCTGCAATTGCTCGATAACGAACTCAAAGGCCTGGACGACGGCGTGTTTGGCGGCACCATCAAGCTCGACACTGCAGGCTTTGATCGCAGTGTCGACAGCATCCTCGGCGCGTTGGGCGCACTGCGCAGCCAGTCGCTGCACTCGCTGGATGAGCGTTTGAGCTATTACCGTGACCGCTCGCTCAGGGAGTTCATTCCGGTGGTGGCCACGTTCAGCCTGCTGGCGTTGGCGGCGTTGTACCTGTTTATTTGCCTGCAGGCTTCGATTCGTCGCAGTGCCAGTGGCATCACCACGCTCGCCGAGTCCCTGCGTGACGGCAACCTGTGCGTCGAAGTGGCGGTGGAAGGTCGCGATGAACTGGCGGCAATCAGCACCGCGCTCAACGTCGCCGTGGTGCAGCTGCGCACCAGCCTGCTGGGCGTCAACCACGAGACCCAGCAACTGGGCTCGGCGGTGCTCACCCTCAACGCGCAATCGGGCAGCACCCTGACCGAAGTCGAAGACCAGCAACACCAGATCAGCCAGATCGCCGCCGCCGCCACGCAACTGGCGGCCACCTCGATGGGCGTCGCCAAAAGCTGCGAACAGGCTTCCGGCAGCGCTCAGCAAACCCGGCGTATCGCCGAAGACAGCAGCCGTGACAGCCAGCGCACCACGGCGAGTATCCAGCAACTCAACCAGCGCCTGACCGACACGGCCAATGCCCTGGAGCAAGTCAGCCAGCAGGGCCAGCAGATTCAGTCGGTGGTCGACACCATTCGCGGCATTGCCGAACAGACCAACCTGCTCGCACTCAACGCCGCCATCGAAGCCGCCCGCGCAGGCGAGCAGGGCCGCGGGTTCGCCGTGGTAGCGGATGAGGTGCGCAGCCTGTCGCAACGCACCCAGGCTTCGACGGCGCAGATCGCCGGCACGGTGGACAGCCTGCGCGCGACGGTGAGCCAGGCGGTCACGCTGATGGGCGCCGCGTGTGACCAGGCGCTGACTGACGCCGAGTCCGTCACCGGCCTGGGCACACGCCTGGGCGAAATTGCCGGCGCGGTGCAAAACGTCACCGACACCCTGGCGCAGATTGCGGCGGCGGTGGAAGAACAGGCGACGACGGCGGATGAAGTCAGCGGCAATATCCAGCAGGTCGATCAGGCCGCAGGGCGCTTGCTCGACGGCGCGCGCGCGGTGAACCAGGCGGCCGACACCTTGAGCAAAGGCAGCCGCGCCCTGAGTGAAAACACCGCGCGCTTTCGCCTGGACTGATGATCCCCCCCTGTGGCGAGCGGGCTTGCCCCGCGTTGGGCCGCGAAGCGGCCCCAAACCCAGACAACGAGGACTATCAGAAAAACCCCATCGCTCTAATTGGGCCTGCTGAGCCCCCCAACGCGGTGCGCTCTGAATGAAAGCACCGCGCGTTAGATGAACCTTCAGCGCCAACAGGGCTCACTTATCAAGACGCCCTGTCCGGTTGCCGAAAGGAATCTGCATGCCTTCAACCCCGCCATCACCCGACCTGACCGCCCCCGTGGAACGCGAACTCAGCCTGCGCGCGGTGATTACCGGGGTCGTGCTGGGCATCCTGCTCACGCCCTCGAATGTGTACGCGGGGCTCAAGATCGGCTGGTCGTTCAACATGTCGATCATCGCCTTGCTGGTTGGCTACGCCATCTGGCAGGGCCTGGCCAGGCGCAGCCCCGGGCAACTGCCGTGGACACTGCACGAAAGCAACATCAACCAGACCGTTGCCTCGGCCGCCGCCTCGATTATCTCCGGCGGTCTGGTGGCGCCGATCCCGGCCTACACCTTGCTGACCGGCCACACGCTGGACGCCTTGCCGATGATCGCCTGGGTGTTCTCAGTGAGCTTTCTCGGGATCTGGATTGCCTGGTACCTGCGGCCCTCGCTGCTCAATGACAACGCGCTGAAATTCCCCGAGGGCATGGCCACCCTGGAAACCCTGCTGCACATCTACAACCACGGCCGTGAAGCCGCCACGCGCTTGAAGGTGCTGCTCGGCGCCGCGTTGCTGTCCGGGCTGGTCAAGTGGGTGGATACGTTTATGTGGGCCTTGCCGCGCTGGTCGCCCAGCGCGGCGTTGGAGCGCCTGACGTTTACCGCCGACCCTTCGCTGCTGTTGCTGGGCTTTGGCGGCATCATTGGGATTCGCGTAGGCCTGACCCTGCTGCTTGGCGCCTTGCTCGCCTGGGGCGGGTTGGGGCCGTGGCTGTTGGCGCAAGGCCTGGTCAGCCTGCCGGCAGGCAGCAGCGGCCCCCAATTTGCCGCGTTGGTGGAATGGTTGCTGTGGCCCGGCGTGAGCCTGATGGTGTGTTCGACGCTGGCCTCGCTGGCGATCCGTCTGTGGGCCTTGCACACGTCCACCAAAGCCGGCGGCGGCACGCCATGGGCGGTGCCCAAGGTTGGGCCTGCCGCCGGTTTTGCGCTGGCGATTGTGCTGGTGGTGAGCCTGCAGGCGCTGTTGTTCGGCATCAACCTGTGGATGGCCTTACTGACCATTCCCCTGGCGATTTGCCTAGCCGCCGTGGCGGCGCGCGTGGTGGGTGCCACCGGCATTCCGCCGATTGGCGCCATCGGGCAATTGTCCCAGCTGAGCTTCGGCATCGTTGCGCCGGGGCAAGTGCCGATCAACTTGATGAGTGCCAACACCGCCGGCGGCTCGGCCGGGCAATGCACGGACTTGATGAACGATTTCAAGGTTGGCAAGGCGATTGGCGCCACGCCGCGCAAGCAAGTGATCGCGCAGATTCTGGGGATTTTTGTGGGCAGCATCGTCGGCGTATTTGCCTACCTGGCATTGATCCCCGACCCGCAAAGCATGCTGCTCACCGAAGAGTGGCCGGCACCTGCGGTCGCCACCTGGAAGGCCGTGGCGCAAACCCTGACCCATGGCCTGGATTCATTGTCGGTGAGCATTCGTTGGGCGATTGGCCTGGCGGGTGCGGTCGGCGTGTTGCTGGGCGTTCTCGACAGCACTTTGTCGGCCCGACGCGCCCGGTATCTGCCCAGCGCCGCGGCCTTGGGCCTGGCCTTCGTGCTGCCGGCTTCGGTGTCGCTGATGATGGCCCTCGGCGCGGTGCTGACGTGGTTGGCGAGCTGCCGCTGGCCGAGTCTCACCGAACGTTTTGCGATTACCGCGGCGGCCGGATTGATCGCCGGGGAGAGCATCACCGGGGTCGGCGCGTCGTTGTGGGCGATGGTTGCGAATTAATCCATGGCACTCCCCCGCGACAGCGTAGTCTCTTACCTGGATACCCACTCTCGTTCAGCGGAGCCCTTATGATCACTGTCCACCACCTCAACAACTCGCGTTCGCAACGCATTCTGTGGCTGCTCGAAGAACTCGGCCTGCCTTACCAGATCAAGCGCTACCAGCGCGACCCGAAAACCAACCTAGCTCCGCCCGAACTCAAGGCGATCAACCCGCTGGGCAAATCCCCGGTGATCGAAGACGGCGACCTTGTGCTGATCGAGTCCGCCGCGATCATCGACTACCTGATCCGCCGTCATGGCCAAGGCCGCCTGCAGCCCGATCCGGCCACGGCCACCTACGACAAGTACGTGCAATGGCTGCACTTCGCCGAAGGCTCGGCAATGCTGCCGCTGATGCTCAACCTCTACGTCGGCCGCCTGGGTGAAGCGGGCGCACCGTTGCATCCGCGCATCGAGTCGGAGTTGGCCAACTACCTGGGCTACCTGAACGACGTGCTGGCGGATACGCCATACCTGGTGGGTGATGAACTGAGCGGCGCGGATATCCAGATGAGCTTCATCGGCGAAATCGCCAAGGCCCAAGGCAAGCTGCAGGCCTACCCGAACCTGGCCGCGTGGGTGCAACGCTTCCAGGCGCGCCCGGCCTACCGCAAGGCAGTGGAGCAGGGCGGCGAGTACGCCTTCGCCAAATAAAAGCGCAGGCGTTACCCCTGTGACGAGCGGGCCTGGTGTGGCAAACGGGCTTGATGTGGCGAGCGGGCCCGGTGTGGCAAACGGGCTTGATGTGGCGAGCGGGCCCGGTGTGGCAAACGGGCCTGATGTGACGAGTGGGCTTGATGTGGCGAGCGGGCTTGCCCCGCGTTGGGCTGCGAAGCAGCCCCAAGCCAGCCGCCGAGTACCGCCTGACACACCGCGTTCTGCTCCATTGGGGCCGCTGCGCAGCCCAACGCGGGGCAAGCCCGCTCGCCACACCAGGCCCGTTCGCCGCAAGAGGCCCGCGCTTCACAACGCCTTAGCCCCTAAAGCCCACCGAGAGCGGCCTCTAGCTGTTCGCAAACCGCTTCAACGAAAACGACGACAAATCCAGCTCACTCGACCCCCGCATACACCACTGCGCAAACGCCTCCCCCAACGCCGCCGAATGTTTGAAGCCATGCCCCGAACACGGCGACACCACCAGTGTGTGCTGCAGCGATGGGTGCTCGTCGATGATGAAATGGTGGTCCGGCGTCACCGTGTAGGCACACACCGCTGACTTCACCACCTCGGCCGTCACCCCGGCGATACGGCCCTGCACCTGCTGCTCATACATCTCGCGCGCTTGCGCCTCCGAGACCGTGCGGTCCAGCGTCTCAGGCGTGGCAGCGGTGTGATACTGCGCCGTGGCAAGTTTCAGGCTGCCCTCGCCGGGCAATGCGGGGAAGCCATAGTGGGTTTGATCCTGGCCATGCGTGAGGATATACGTGGGCGATTTGCCGACCAGATCGGCACCCGGTTCAAGCGCGAACCAGAACAGTTGCTGGCGATAAACGCTGAGCAACCGATCAAACGGCGCCCCGAGCAAACCGCCCGCCCAATTGCCCGCGCTCACCACCAGTTTGTCGGCCTGCAACGTGCGCTTGTCGGTGGTCACCGTCACGCCGTGCGCGTCCGAGCTGATCTGGGTGACGGTCTCGCCCTTGTACAGCGTGGCGCCGTGCTGCTCGGCCAGCTTGAGCTGCACATCGATACACCGCTCCGGGCGCACAAAGCCGCCGCCGGGTTCGTAGTAGCCAATGGCGCTGTCCGCCACCTGGGAAAATTGCGCGAAGCGCTGGCGAATCTGCGTCGCATCCAGCAACTCGTGTTCGATGCCATAAGTTTGCGCAAGGCCAATGGTGCGCCGGGTGAAGTCGGTTTCATCGCTGGGGTCGAAGTCATCGCGGGAGGTCAGCACCAACAGCCCCGACTGCTCGAACAACGCCTCCCCGGACAACGCCTCCAGCTCACGCCAGATACGGTGCGAGTTGCGCACAATGGGCACGTACTGCGCGCCTTCACCCACCGACAGCCGCGTGATACGCGTATCGCCGTGGCTTGAGCCGAACGAGTGGGGCGGGTGATGGCGATCGATACCGGCAACGTTTACACCGGCTTTGGCCAGTTGGTACACCGTGGCGGCACCCATGGCGCCGAGGCCGATGACCAGCGATTCATAGCGTTCCAAGGTTGATACTCGCGTCTGAGGGCAGGGCAGTAGTTGAGGCCAAGACGGCAGAAAAAACAATGGGCATCAGGCACGGGGGCCTCGCTTGGCAGCGTTGGGCCACGCGTTCTGCATATGCCAATTACAAAGCCCTTTGCAATTTTTTATTCTTTCCTAACCTATACCGCCTTCATGCAAAGTCCGCCTTTCCAGCGATGGATCTCCATCGTTCCTCGACAGCAAGGCTGAATGGCCGTTATCCGCACGGAGCATGCAATGGGTGTTAATCAGAACCTGCATTTCGGTCTGATTGGTCAGATGTTCAAGAGCGATTACAGCTGGCTGTGCGCGCGCGTTGGCCGGGCGATGGGATGCCCGCACGGGGCGCAGGATATTGCCTCGGAAACCTTTTTGCGGGTGCTGGCGTTGCCGGACCCGGCGGCCATTCGAGAGCCACGCGCATTGTTGACCACCATTGCGCGGCGCCTGATGTATGAGGGCTGGCGCCGCCAGGACCTGGAACGTGCGTATCTGGAAGCACTGGCCCTGGCGCCGGAGTTGGTGCATCCGTCGCCTGAAGAGCGCTTGTTGCTGATCGAGACATTGCTTGAAGTCGACCGCTTGCTCAACGGCTTGTCGGCCAAGGCCAAGGCAGCGTTTTTGTATCACCAACTGGATGGGCTGACCTACGCGCAAATTGCCGAACGGCTGCAGGTGTCGGTGAGCCGGGTGCAGCAGTACATGGCCGATGCATTCAAGCGTTGCTACCTGGCGATGGAGCAGCCATGAGCACCAACCCGCCCGATGAGGCGATGATCGATGAGGCGGCGCAATGGATGGCGTTGCTGCAATCGGGGCATGCCAGTGCCCAGGAGCACCACGCGTTCCGCCGTTGGCGCGAGGGCGACCCACGGCGGGCCGAGGTCTTCAATATGATGGGCAGTGGCGTGTCGGCGCTGGGCAACGACGACCTGCGGCGCATGCCGCGCGAGAGCCTGTTGCACACCTTGAATGCGCCCTCGGGCCGTCGCCGCTTTTTGCGCAATACCCTGGCGTTGGTGGGCTTCGTTTCCTGTGCGAGCCTGGTCACGCGGCTGTCCGACACCTGGCTGCCGTCCGACGGCCTGCGCACCGGCACGGGCGAGCGCTTGAACCTGACGTTGGAAGACGGCAGCGCGTTGAGCCTGGATGCGCGCAGCAAGGTGATCACGCATTTCGACGCTCGGCAACGGCTGCTGGCGTTGCTCGACGGCAAACTGTTGGTGGACGTGGTCAAGGACCCGCTGCGCCCGTTTATTGTCGAGACCGAGCAGGGCCGCATGCGCGCTTTGGGCACGCGTTTTCAGGTGCAGCAGGGCGACGGCCAGACACAAATCACCATGCTGCATTCCCAAGTGGAAATCACCACGCGCAGCGGCGCCGTGCAGGTGATCAACGCCGGCCAGAAAGCCACGTTCAACGCGCAGGGCCTGTTGAAACTCGAAGCCGCCAGCGGTGGCGAGGCCGCGTGGACGCAAGGCCTGCTGGAAGTGCGTGACCGCTCACTGGGTGAAGTGGTGGACGCATTGCGCGACTACCGGCGCGGCATTATCCGCATCAGCCCCGCGGCAGCCAGCCTGCGCTTGAGCGGGATTTTCCCGCTGGACGACAGCCAGCGTGCCCTGCAATTGCTGGCCCAGTCGTTGCCGGTGCAGGTCGACTACCACAGCCCGTACTGGGTCAGTATCGAGCGCCGATAAATCATTGCACGGCGCCCTATAAAAATCCCATGGCAGTTGCACAACCCAGTGCAGGCAGAGGTTTATCTGCCCGCGTACAGCCGTTTTCGCCGTTATAAACCCATGCCTTTTTAGCCTAACGCCCGTCTATAAAAACCGCTGATTGGTTGTTCAACCCATCAACTGCATAACACTGATGGGGACGCTCAACCATGCACTTCAAACACCTTAATCGCTCATCGCTGGCGGCGCTGTCTTTGGCCCTTGGCGTGACCCTGGCCGGGCATGGCGCCCTGGCGTTCGGCCAGTCGCCGTCGCCGGCAGCGGCCACGCACGCCCAGACCTATGACTTCGATATCGCCAGCGGTCCCCTCGACCAGGCGTTGCTGAACCTGTCGCGCAACAGCGGGCAGACCATCGCCTTCCAGCAAGACCTGGTGCAAGGCCTTACCAGTGCCGCGGTGCGGGGTCGCCTGACCACCGAGCAAGCGCTGCAACAGGCGCTGCGTGGTTCGGCCCTGGACGCGGTGCCAAGCGGCGACGGCGGCTGGGTGCTGCGCCGCGCGGCCAAGGCGCCTGCCGCCAGCATCAAGGCGGCACCTGCTGCGGCCGTCGCCCTCGCACCAGTGCCTGGCGATGTGGCCCTGGAAAAAGTCGTGGTCACCGGCTCGCGCATTGCCCGCGCCCAGGTCGAAGGGCCGTCGCCGGTCACGGTAATCAGCGGCGAAGAAATCACCAGCCGTGGCTACAAGAACGTCTACGACGCCATCGCTTCGCAAACCCAGAACACCGGCATGACCCAGGGCGAAGACTACGGCAACACCTTCCAGCCCGCCGCCAGCGCCCTCAACCTGCGAGGGTTGGGGCCCAACCACACACTGGTGCTGATCAACGGCCGGCGCGTGGCCGACTACCCCACGGCGTACGACGGCGCGGTCAACTTCACTAACCTGGCGAATATCCCGGCGGTGATGATCGAGCGCATCGAAATCCTCAGCAGCGGTGCGTCGGCCGTGTACGGCTCCGACGCCATTGCCGGGGTGGTGAACATCATCCTCAAGGACAAAATCAGCGGCGTAGACGTTAACCTGCGCGGCGGTTACGCCGAGCGCGGCGGCGGCGACAACCAGCGCCTGCAGATCAGCGGCGGCGACAGTTGGGGCGATTTCGACGGTGTGTTCGGCCTTGAACTGACCAACCGCCAGCCGATCTGGAGCAACCAGCGCGGCTTCATGACCGACGGCCCGGCGGTCAACGTCGGCTACCGGCGCAACCTCGACAGCGGCGCCTACCTGGGGCCCGGCTGCGCCGCCTATGGCGGTATCTACAACGGCAAGCTGGGCAACACCGGCAATCGCTGCACCACCAACCAGTACTACAACGATTACTCGACCCTCCAGGCCGAGAAGGAGAACTACGACGGCTACACCCGGGGCACCTGGCATTTCAGCGACAGCGGCAAAGTATTTGCCGACCTGATGTTTGGCTTTGATCACACCCAGAACAACACGCGCGGCCCGAGCTTTACCTCGCCGGACTTCATCAACCAGAACACCGGCAACCTGGAGCGCTGGTCGCGTAACTTCGCCAGTGAGGAAATCGGCGGCAAGACCTCCAACAACAGCAAATGGCGCGAGCTGTCCTGGACCGGCACCCTGGGCCTGGAAGACAAGTTCGCCAACAGCGACTGGGGTTACCAGATCGCCGCCAACCGCTCCGAGTACACCAGCGACCGCAACACCCGCTACACACCGTTGAGCGGCATCCGCGATTACTACCTGGGGCTGCAACTGGGCACCCAGGACGGCCACCCGGTATTTGCCCCGGACCCGTCGCGGCTCGACCAGCCCTTGACCGAAGCGCAGTGGCGGCAGTTTCGCGGCAACCTGGTGCAGAAGAGCAAGTCGGTGTCCCAAACCTTCAGCGCCAACATCAACGGTGACCTGTTCGACTTGCCGGCCGGGCCGGTGGGGTTTGCCGGCGTGACTGAAGTCGGGCGCCAGTCCTACAGCGTGCATGTCGATGACCAGCTCAATGACGGCACCTTCTACAACACCACGCCGGCGTCCAATTCCGGCGGCTCGCGCGACCGTTATGCTGCTGGCGGCGAGTTCAGCATTCCGCTCACCGACACGCTGCTGGCCTCGGCCGCCGGGCGTTGGGACCAGTACACATTCAGTGGCCGCTCTGAGCAACAGAAAACCTACAACCTGGGGCTCGAATGGCGGCCGATCACCAGCCTGCTGTTTCGCGGCAGCTACGGCACCAGCTTTCGCGCGCCGGACCTTAATTACCTCTATCAGGCCGACAGCAAAGGCTACAAACCGGACCAGATCGACTACTACGGTTGCAGCAAAGGCCTTGAAGGCGCCTGTGATCGCGGGCGCGTTGACTACACCCAGAGCGGCACGCCGAACCTTGAGTCGGAGCGCGGTAAATCCTGGACTTATGGGGTTGTCTGGTCGCCCTCGCATCAGTTCGATGTGTCCGCTGACTTCTGGCGCGTGCAGATCAAGGACCTGCTGACCACCGTTGACATCAACCGCCTGCTGCAACAGGAAGACCAGTGCCGTAATGGCCTGCTCGACGCCGCCACCTGCGCCGATGTGCTGGCGCGTGTGCAGCGTAATGCCGGCAACGCGGCGGTCGATCCGAATAAGTTGCAACAGGTGTATGTCAATGCCATCAACGCCGCCAGCGAACGCGCCAGCGGCCTGGACCTCAAGAGCAATATCCGCTGGGGCGCAGGCGAGTACGGCGCGTTCAGTTCGGTGATCGGCTACAGCCTGGTGCTGTCCCACTACCTCAAGGAATCGGATGAGGCGCAAACCCAGAACCTGCGCAGCAGCACCAACAACTACGACTGGCGCAGCAAGGTCAACGCCAGCTTGACCTGGGATTACCAGCGCTTTACCACCACCCTGACCGGCATCCGTTACGGCAGCGTGACCAATGGCGCCGGCGACGGGCGCCTGTCGCCCTGGGCCACCTTCAACGCCAGCGCGCGTTATCAGGTCAATGACCAGGCCAGTGTTGGCCTGACCGTCAACAACCTGCTCAACACCTACAAGCATGATGATTCCGCCTGGCCGTATTACCCGGTGGGCAACTACGACCCCTATGGTCGGCAAGTCTGGCTGGACGTGAGTTACCACTTCGGCAAGTGAGGTGTCGCTAACGCATAAGGACATGCGTTAACGGTCTAAACGGCGCTCTATAAAAAAACCGGCATCGACGCACAACCCTGCATACCCAGACAAAGGACAGGGAGCCCTCGACGCATGCTTACGCCAAACCCCACACGTTTTTTACTCAGCCTCGCCGCCACGCTGGTCGCCGGTAGCGCGGCGGCCAGCCCGTTGGACATTCCCGCCGGGTCGCTCGACAAAACGCTGCTGAGTATTTCCCAGCAAAGCGGCAAGCCGATCGCGTTCGAACAACGCCTGGTCAGTGGCCTGAATGCACCGGCGATCAAGGGTGACCTCAGCGTCGGTGAAGCCCTGCAAATCGCCCTGCAGGGCACCGACCTGCAAGACAGCGAAAGCGCCAGCGGCATTGTGCTGAGCGCCGCACCGCGCGAGGCAACTATTGCGCCGGTCACCGCCGGGGTAGAAAGCCCGTCGGTGATCCCGCAATTGCAGCGCATCGAAGTCACCGGCAGCGCGATCCGCCGGGTTGATGCGGAAACCGCCGTGCCGGTGACCATCCTGCGCACCGAAGAGCTGAAAAAACAGGGCGTCACCACCACCGAGCAATTGATCAGCCGTATTTCCGCCAACCAGTCCTCGGTAGGCTCCGGCCGCTCGATCGGTTCCAGCAGCGGGGGGGCGGCCTATGCCGACTTGCGTGGAATCGGCCCGAACAAAACCCTCGTGCTGCTCAACGGCAGGCGCCTGGCCAACAACGCCACCAGTGCAATCAACGGCTCGGGTGTAGACCTTAATACCATCCCGTTTGCCGCCATCGACCGCGTGGAAGTGCTGCGCGACGGCGCGTCGGCGTTGTATGGCACGGACGCCATCGGCGGGGTGATCAACTTCATCACCAAAAAAAGCGTGACCGATGGCCAACTGACCCTGGGCGGCAGCACGCCAACCCGCTCCGGTGGCGGTGAAACCAATAACTTCAGTGGCAGCTGGGGTTTTGGCGACCTGGAAGAAGACCGCTTCAACGTGTTCGGCGTGGTCAGCCACGACAAACAGCAAAGCCTCAAGGCCAAAGACCGCGACTACACCTACAACTACCAGCCGGGCCGCGGCCTGGATTATTCATCGGGCATCGCCTCACCGGCCAACTACAGCCAGGGCGCGAACGCGAGCAACCCGTTGGCGGCGTCCGGCTGTAATGCACCGGGGCTGATTTCCCGCAGCGGCATCTGCCGCCAATCGCTGTGGAGCTACCTGGACCTGGTGCCAGAAACCGAAAAGACTTCGTTCTTCGGCAAAGCCAGCGGCAAGTTGGCGGACGAGCATACCGTCAGCCTCGAGTACTTCTGGGCACGCAACCTCAACCGTACCCAGATCGGCCCCGGCTTGCTGCAAGGGCTGCAAGTGCAACCGGGCACGCCGTTCTACCCAGGCAACGGCATCACACCGGGCCCGACCCAGTTTGCCCTCGACCCGACGCAGCCGGTCGATGTGAACTGGCGCGAAAGTGAAGTGGGCCCACGCAAGCATGAAGACGATAACGTCGGCCAGCGCCTGCTGCTGACCTTCGAAGGCACGCTGGCGGGCTGGGATTACAACGTCGGCGCGGCCTACAACCAGAACAAAGTCACCAACACGATCAAAAGCGGTTATGTGGACGACCGTGTGGTTGCCAGCGGCATCAACACCGGCGTGATCAACCCGTTCGGTCCGCAGACGGCGGCCGGCAGTGCGTTGCTCGGCGCCAGCGGGGTAGACGGCGACTACGGCTCTGCCGTCGGCCGTGTCAAAAGCATCGATGGCCGTATCAGCCGCGACATCGGCGACTGGTTCGGCGCAGGCCCGTCGGCCCTGGCGCTGGGCGGTGAATACCGCAAGGAAGACTTCCACCAGGACTTCGCCGACTTTGCCGCCAACGTGCAAAGCCTGGGCGTCGACCCGGCCGCGACGGTGGCGGGGGATCGCACAGTGTCGGCGCAATACGCCGAGGTCAACGTGCCGGTGATCGACAGCCTCGAGCTGTCGGCAGCGCTGCGTCACGACAAATACAGTGACTTTGGCAACACCACCAACCCCAAATACTCGTTCCGCTTCCAGCCGTTCCGCGAACTGGTGGTGCGTGGCGCCTACAGCGAAGGCTTCCGTGCGCCGTCCCTGTATGAACTCTACAACCCCAACTTCACCAGCTTTACCGTGGCCAACTACAACGACCCGCGCCTGTGCGCTGGCGGCTCGCCGAGCAACGGTGGCCTGGCTAACCGCGATTGTGCGCAGCAGTTTTTCAGCCGCAGTGGCGGTAACACCAGCCTGAGCCCCGAAACTGCGCGCAACGTGACCTTGGGCTTTGTCTATCAGCCGATCACCAACTTGTCGGTGGGCCTGGATTTCTGGTGGATCAAGATCGCCAATCAGATCGCCGAGTTCCCGGAGTCGGCGGTCTTCGAACAGCCTGACCTGTACTCGGACCGCATCGTGCGCAAGGCCGATGGCTCCATCGACCACATCGTCACCGGGCTCGCCAACCTGGGCAAGGTCAAGACCAACGGCGTCGACGTCAGCCTCGACTACCGCTTTCCCGAGTCCCGGCTGGGCCAGTTCGGCACCAATCTGCAAGGCACTTACGTGGATCGCTACGTGTACCAGCAGCAGCTCAAGGGCGATTACATCGACAAGGCCGGTGACTTTCGCGGCGGCGATTTTGCCTCGGCCGGCGCCGTCGCCCGCTGGCGTCACAGCCTGACCGGCACCTGGAACAAAGGCCCGCTCGGCGCCTCGCTGACCAACCGCTACACCAGTGGCTACAACGACTACAACCGCGCCTTCCACGACAAGGTCGGCGCCTGGAGCGTGTGGGACCTGGCCGGCACCTACACCTGGCGTGACACCGCGCAGGTCACGGTGGGCGTGCAGAACGTGTTTGACCGCGAACCACCGTTCAGCAACCAGACCTCGACCTTTCAGAGTGGCTACGACCCGCGTTACTCCGACCCGTTTGGCCGCACGTTGTATAGCCGGGTTTCCTACAACTTCTGAGGGTGAGGTACTGCCTCAGGAACAAAGCACGTCAACGGTGGGCGCTGGCTTGCCGGCGATAGCGGTGGATCAGTCGATGAAATACTGACTGACAGGGCCTCATCGCAGGCAAGCCAGCGCCCACACGTGATCTTCAGTGTTTTCAAAAAAGGAGCCGCGTTTGTGATCCTGTGTCGTTTCATCCTGGCAGCGCTGCTGCTGGGACTTTGGGCGCCGTCACTGCTGGCGCAACCGGTGCATGCATTAACGGTTTACGGCGATGCCCCCAAGTACCCGGCAAACTTCAAGCACCTGGACTACGTCAACCCGAACGCCCCCAAGGGCGGCAGTTTTCGCCGCTCGTCCATGGAAGGCGGCGCGTTCGATCACCTGATCCCGTATGTCGACAAAGGCACCGGCATCACGCAGATCCAGGGCTGGCTGTACAGTCCGCTGGCGTACCGCTCACAGGATGAGCCCTACACTGTGTATGGATTGGTGGCGCAGACCCTGGAGCTGGCCGACGACCATTCGTGGATACGTTTCTACCTCAACCCCAAGGCACGTTTTGCCGATGGCACGCCCATCACCGCCCAAGACGTGGCCTACACCTTCAAGCTGTTCACCACCCAGGGCAGCCTCGCGTACCGCCAAACCTTTGCCGACGTGGATGAGGTGCAGGTGGAATCACCGACCCAGGTGCGCTTCACCTTCAAAAGCGCCGACAACCGCACCTTGCCGCTGGATATCGCCTCGTTGCCGGTGCTGCCGGAGCATTGGTGGCGCGGGCGTAACTTTGCCAACGGCGGCGGCTTTGAACCGCCGCTGGGCAGCGGCCCGTACCGCATCAGCGCAGTGGACAACGGCCGCAGCGTTACCTT
The DNA here is from genome assembly GCF_963890955.1 of Pseudomonas sp. MF6747. NCBI lineage: Bacteria > Pseudomonadati > Pseudomonadota > Gammaproteobacteria > Pseudomonadales > Pseudomonadaceae > Pseudomonas > Pseudomonas sp. MF6747. The sequence goes on along the minus strand of NZ_CAWPSZ010000009.1, from coordinate 8,035 downwards.
CGAGCGGGTCAAGGACTGGTGGGGGCAAGACCTGCCAGTGGCCCAAGGGCAGTACAACTTCGACAGCCTGCGCCTGGAATTTTTCGCCGACACCGACGTGTCGCGCCAGATCCTGCAAGCCCAAGGCTATGACTTCAACCGCGAGTTTTCGGCCACCAGTTACTCGGTGGGCTATGACGGTGAAGCCTTGCGCGACGGGCGCCTGCAACGCGAACAGCTGGCGCCGAATGCGGTGCAGGGCACCCAGGGGTTTGTGTTCAACATGCAAAAACCGCAGTTCCAGGACCGCCGCGTGCGTGAGGCGCTGAGCTTGCTGTGGGATTTCGACTGGAGCAACCGCCAGATCATGCACGGCATGTACCTGCGCCAGCGCAGCTTTTTTTCGCGCAGCCCGCTGGCGGCCAGTGAGCTGCCCGACGCCCAGGAGCGGGCGATCCTCGAACCCTGGCGCGGCCAGGTGCCGGATGCGGTGTTCGATCAGGTGTATCAACCGCCGCACACCGACGGCAGCGGCCGCATTCGGCCCCAGCAGGCGCAAGCCTTGAAGTTGCTCGAGGCGGCGGGCTGGACACCCAAGGGCGACCAACTGGTGAATGCCGAAGGCACGCCGTTGCAATTCACCTTCCTCAACAGCCAGAAAGGTTTCGAGCGTTTGCTGCTGCCGTACAAACGCAACCTGGCGCAGATCGGCATCGGCTTCAACATTCGCATGATCGACTCGGCCCAGTACACCAACCGCGTGCGCGCCCGGGACTACGACATGATTGTTGTGGGCTACCCGGTCAGCCCATCGCCGGGCCGCGAATTGATCAACTATTTTGGCTCCGAAAGCGCCGACGACCCGGGCTCCAACAATTACATGGCGCTGCGCAGCCCCGCAGTAGACGCATTGATCGATGGCCTGGTGCGCGCCAACGACCGTCCGAGCATGGTGCGCTACGCCCACGCGCTCGATCGTGTTTTGCAGTGGGGCTTCTATTGGATTCCCAACTACTATCCGCCAGGCTCGTCGTCGCTGTGGTGGAACCGTTTCGGCCGCCCGCGCACGGCGCCGCTCAATGAGGTGGGCATCGACACCTGGTGGGAGCTGAGCCCGACGCCGCTGACCACTGCGCAAATGCGTGAACTGACCGAGGTGAGCCAACATGCTGGCCTATAGCGCGCGCCGTTTGTTGCTGATCGTACCGACCCTGCTGTGCATTTTGCTGGTGAATTTTTTTATCGTGCAGGCCGCACCCGGTGGTCCGGTGGAGCAAGCCATCGCGCGCCTGCAAGGCATCGGCACCCAGGCCTCCGCGGCGGGCACCCGCGTGGAAACGGGCAGCACTGAATCACGCACCACCCGTGGCCTGGACCCGGCGCTGGTAGCCGATATCGAGCGCCAATACGGCTTTGACAAACCCTTGGGCGCACGCCTGTGGCTGATGCTCAGCAGCTACGCGCGACTGGATTTCGGCGACAGCTTCTTTCGTGGCGCCAAGGTCACCGACCTGATCCTGCAAAAACTGCCGGTGACCTTGTCGCTGGGCTTTTGGGCCACGCTGATCAGTTACCTAGTGTCGATCCCGCTGGGCATTCGCAAGGCCGTGCGTCATGGCAGCCGCTTTGATGTGTGGAGCAGCGCGGCGGTGATCATCGGCCATGCCATGCCGGCGTTTCTGTTTGCGTTGCTGCTGATCGTGGTGTTCGGCGGCGGCAGCTTGTTGAACTGGTTTCCGGTGCGCGGGCTGGTCTCGGAAAACTTCGCCGAGCTGTCCTGGGCGGGCAAGGTGGTCGACTACTTCTGGCACCTGGTACTGCCGGTGTCGGCGCTGGTGATCGGCGGCTTTGCCACCCTGACCATCCTCACCAAAAACAGCTTTCTCGATGAAATCAGCCGCCAGTACGTGGTGACCGCACGGGCCAAGGGCTTCAGCGAAAAGCAGGTGTTGTACAAGCACGTGTTTCGTAACGCCATGCTGTTGATCGTGGTCGGGCTGCCCCAGGCGCTTACGGCCATGCTGTTCGGTGGCTCGCTGCTGATTGAAGTGATTTTCTCCCTCGACGGCCTCGGCCGCTTGAGCTACGAAGCGGCGGTGGCGCGGGATTATCCCGTGGTGTTCGGCACGCTGTTTATCTTCACCTTGGTGGGGCTGGTGATCAAATTGCTCGGTGATGTGTGTTACCGGCTGCTGGACCCGCGTCTGGATTTTTCTGCGAGGGCGCATTGATGCAGGCTTTTTCCCCGACCACACGCCGCCGCTGGCTGCACTTCAAACGTAATCGCCGGGGCTGGTGGTCGCTGTGGCTGTTTGTGGCGCTGTTTGTTGCCTGCCTGGGCGGTGAGCTGTTGGCCAACGACAAACCCTTGCTGGTGGCCTATCAGGGCGCGTTGTATTTTCCGGCATTGGAGCGCTATACCGAGCAGGACTTCGGCGGCACGCTGCCGTTTCAACCGGACTACCGCGACCCTTACGTGCGCGAGCTGATCGAAGGGCAGGGCGGCTGGATGCTGTTCGCGCCGGTGCCGTTCAGCTACGACACGGTCAATTACGACCTCACCGCGCCATCGCCCACGCCGCCCAGCGCGCAGAACTGGCTGGGCACCGACGACCAGGCGCGGGATGTGCTGGCGCGGGTGATTTTCGGCACCCGCGTGTCGCTGTTGTTTGCGTTGGCATTGACCGTGGTGAGCGCCTTGATCGGTGTCGCCGCCGGCGCGCTGCAAGGCTATTACGCCGGCTGGGTCGACCTGTTGGGGCAGCGCTTGATCGAGATTTGGTCCGGGCTGCCGGTGCTGTATTTGCTGATTATCCTGTCCGGTTTTGTCGAGCCGAGCTTCTGGTGGTTGCTGGGGATCATGGCGCTGTTTTCCTGGCTGACCCTGGTAGACGTGGTGCGCGCCGAGTTCCTGCGCGGGCGCAACCTGGAATACGTGAAGGCAGCCCGCGCCCTCGGTGTGGGCGATTTTGCGGTGATGCTGCGGCACATCCTGCCCAATGCCGTGACGGCGACTTTGACCTACCTGCCGTTCATCCTCACCGGCGCGATATCCACGCTCACCGCGCTGGATTTTCTCGGCTTCGGCATGCCCACCGGCAGCGCCTCGCTGGGTGAGTTGATCGGGCAGGGAAAAAATAACCTGCAAGCCCCATGGCTGGCGCTGACGGCGTTTTTTGCGCTGGCGCTGATCCTGTCCCTGTTGGTGTTTATCGGCGAAGCCTGCCGCGATGCCTTTGACCCTCGATCCTGATAAGCGAGCCGTGCCGTGACTGATGCGTTGATTGAAATCCGAAACCTGCAGGTGGCGTTCGAGGGGCACAAGGCGGTGCGCGGTATTGACCTGGATATTCGCGCCGGCGAATGCCTGGCGCTGGTGGGCGAGTCGGGCTCCGGCAAGTCGGTGACCGCGCATTCGATCCTGCAATTGCTGCCGGCGCACACCACGCGCACCCAAGGCAGCATTCGCTACCTGGGCGAAGAACTGCTCGGCGCGCCGCCTGCGCGCCTGCGCCAGATTCGTGGCGACCGCATCGCCATGATCTTTCAAGAGCCGATGACCTCGCTCAACCCGCTGTACAGCATCGAGCGCCAACTGTCCGAAACCCTGCTGCTGCACAAAGGCCTGGGCGGTGCGGCCGCACGCGCGCGCGTCCTGGAATTGCTCGAACTGGTGGGCATCCAGCAGCCGCGCCAGCGCCTGAATGCCTACCCGCATCAACTCTCCGGCGGGCAACGCCAGCGGGTAATGATCGCCATGGCGCTGGCGTGTGAGCCGCTTCTTTTGATCGCCGATGAACCTACTACCGCGCTGGACGTGACCGTGCAGCGGCGCATTCTCACGCTGCTCAAAGACCTGCAACACCGCCTGGGCATGGCGCTGTTGCTGATCAGCCACGACCTCAACGTGGTGCGCAGCATTGCCCAGCGCGTGGCGGTAATGCGCGCGGGGCAGATCGTCGAACAGGCCGAGTGCCAGACCCTGTTTGCTGCGCCGCAGCACGCCTACACTCGCCAGTTGCTGCAAGCCGAGCCGGACGGGCGTGCGCTCGAACGTGCGCCGGCCGGCAACCTGCTGGAAGTGGACGGCCTGAGAGTCTGGTTCGCCCAAGGCGGCCTGCTGCGGCGTAAGCCGCCGATCAAGGCGGTGGACGGCATCGACCTGCGTTTGCAGCGCGGCAAAACCCTGGGCATTGTCGGCGAGTCCGGCTCGGGCAAGTCCACGCTGGGCCAGGCGATCCTGCGCCTGGTGGATGCCCAGGGCAGTATCCGCTTCGAGGGCCAGGCCCTCGACGCCCTTAAAGGCAAGGCGCTGCGTCCATGGCGGCGCAAGCTGCAAGTGGTGTTCCAGGACCCGTTCGGCAGCCTCAGCCCACGCATGAGCGTGCAGCAAATCATTGAAGAAGGCCTGCGCGTGCACACCGACCTCACTGCCGCCCAGCGTGAAGCCGACGTCATCAGCGCACTGCGCGACGTCGGCCTCGACCCCGACACCCGCCACCGTTTCCCCCACGAGTTTTCCGGCGGGCAACGCCAACGCATCGCCATCGCCCGCGCGCTGGTGATCAAACCCGACCTGATCCTGCTCGACGAACCCACGTCCGCGCTGGACCGCACCGTACAAAAACAAGTGGTGAGCCTGTTGCGTCGGTTGCAGGAGGAGCACGGCCTGACTTACCTGTTTATCAGCCATGACCTGGCCGTGGTACGCGCGTTGGCGCACGACTTGATGGTGGTCAAGGACGGCGTGGTGGTGGAGGCGGGGAGTACGCAGCAGCTGTTTGAGGCGCCGCAGCATGCGTATACGCGGGATTTGCTGGTGGCCTCGGCATTGCGGCCACTGGAATGATCAGCGCCACCAGCGCTTCGGCTGGCAACAACGATCAACTGTGGGAGCTGGCTTGCCTGCGATGACGGTGTGTCAGCGTAAGCCTATGCCGCTGATCCACCGCTATCGCAGCATAGAGTGGGCTGTTGTGGCGAGCAGGCTTGCCCTGCGTTGGGCTGTGAAGCGGCCCCAAATCCAGACGCTGAGTTCTTTCAGGAAAATTGCAGTGCCTTTACTGGGGCTGCTTCGCAGCCCAACGCAGGGCAAGCCTGCTCGCCACGGGGAGAAATGGGCTGCCTTCAAAATTTGTGTAGATATCCAGGGCTATCGCAGGCAAGCCAGCGCCCACAGTAGAGCCGCGTCAGGCCAGGCGTGCCCGCCAATCACCGCCATGCTGGAGGTTGCAGGCTTCTTCGCAATCAAAGCGCACACAGCGCTCGATTTTCACGGGGGCCACCTCGGCGTCGTGCAACGCCGCAGCCGTCAGTTCGCGCATACGTTGGTCCGCGCCGTTTGCCAGGGCCTGCTCCTTGTTGGCCCGCGTATCGAACACCCAAATCACCCGCAGGCTTTGCGGGAACGCGGCGTAATCAACCGTGTGAGTCAGCCACTCGAAGCCCGGGATTTCAGCCTTGGCGGTTTCGCAGGCTTCGGTCAGCGTGGCGACCAGGCGGCGTTCGAGGCGGGCGGTGTCGCGTTTGGTTAGGGGCATCAAAGGTCCTGAGATTCAAAAAAAGTCATCACATCATCCGGCCCGTATTCGCGGATTAGCCAGGTGTTTCCATCAGCTCAAAGTGAAACGCCTTAGACCTGAATGTCACACCACGCCTCATCGGCGTGCAGCCGCAAGGTCAGCCCCGATGCGAAGCACACGACCACGTGATGGTCGGCGGGGAAGGTGTCGCAGAGGTAGAACGTATCCGTCTCGGCGTCGGCCGCCACAATGCCGATGGCGTGAAGCACTGTGTCGTCCTCAATCGGGCTGTCATGGCGCCCTTCGGCCGAAAAATAACTCACGCCATGGAAGGTGATGGTGATTTCCCGTGGCTCTTCGGGCGGCACCCAGTCCTCGGTTCGTCGTGTAAACCTGAGCGACAGCGTGCGCTCAGACAGCGCGTAATGGATGTTGCTGGCGACATAGAAATTGTGCAGGTCACAGGCGCGTCCTTCGACCTCAACCTCTATATGCCCGAGTACAAAACCGTGAAATTTCATCGCGCCTGCCTATCGTTGCTGAAAGGCGACCTTGAGTCCCAGCCCCATAAACAGCGTGCCGATGATTTTGCCTTCCCAGCGACGCAACGTTGACAGCCCCTTGATCCCGCGACTCAACGGGCGAATCGAGATCGCCAGCAAGCTCGTGTAAATCGCGCTGAGCACCGAAAAAATCAAACCCAGCACCGCAAATTGCACCAGCGACGAGCCGGATTCTGGATGAACAAATTGCGGCAAAAAGGCCAGGAAAAAGATCGCGGTTTTCGGGTTCAGCACCTCGGCCCCGATCGCCTGGAAAAACGCCTGACGCGGCGTCACCGCCGGTAACTCAAGGCGCGCATGCGTGCCGGTTTTAGCCATGAAGGCCCGCACGCCCAGGTAGATCAGATACGCCGCACCAGCCCACTTCACCGCATTGAACGCCGCCGCCGAGGTCATCAAAATCGCTGACAGGCCCAGTGCCGCGCACAGTGTGTGAATCAAATCGCCGCAAGCCACCCCCAGCCCGGTGGCGATGCCCACCTTGCGCCCGCCTTGGATCGTACGCGTGAGCACCAACAACACCGAAGGGCCGGGGATCAGGAAAAGACCGATCACCACGGCGACGTAGGTGACGAGGGAGGCGAGTTCAAACATGGCGGCGATCTCTGAGTCAGGCACGGCCTACAGTAATCCTCATGTAGAGGGGTAATGCAACGCCGCTCAAGCAAACGCCGCCAGCATAAATGCCTGCAAGCCTTTTTCTTCCAGAATCTCGATGGAGAAATGCCCAAAGCGCTTGGGCAACCAAATGATGCGCGTGCCGGATGGCGACTGCAGATCCTCCAGGGCCAATGGCCGGCCGTTTTCATCCTCCGGTTGCACGCCCTTGGCGACCAACTCGGCATAGGCCACCTCGATGTCCGGGGTGGTGTAGCAGTGCCGGTAAATCATCCCTTCGCCGTGTGCGTCCAACAGCTCGCGCAAATTACCCGCCAGCGGCTGCACCAGCATGAAACGCTCCTGGCCCATCCGCACAACCGCATACCGCACATGAAAGCCGCCGCGATTCCAGACTTGAGTGGTGGAAATGTTGGCGTTGAAAATGTTGGCGTAATACGCGCACGCCTGTTCGAGGTCCTCGACCAATACATCGACGTGGCTGAATGTCAGCTCCATTTTGCATGCCCTCTGGCGGATGTGTGTTCAGGCGACACTAGCCGATTTACAACTGTTTACGTATTCACAGAAACGTTCGATATAGGCTTTGAACAGCCCCGACCCACTGTTCGCTGAGCCTGCCGCCATGAAACTGCCTGCCATCGCTGTCACGTTTTTTGCCCTCGCCACCGTGCAGTCGCCATGGGCGCAAGGCGCGACGCCCATCACCCATGTCGCCCTCTACCGTGGCCCGGCGGGGTGTGATGACTGTTCCGAGAACGTCAAAAACGCCTTGCTACGGCTCAGCCCGAACTACCAGATCGACTTTGTCGGCGCGGACGAAGCCATCGACATCACCCCGCAAAACCTTGCGCGTTACGACCTCTATATTCAGCCGGGCGGCGGGAAAGATATTCCCGCTGCACTCGACAGCTTCGGTGATGCACGCGTGGACGCCATTCGTGAATACGTGGCCAAGGGCGGGCGCTACCTGGGGTTATGCATGGGCGCTTATCTGGCGGACAACAGCAACTTTGGGTTGATACCGCAGGACTTGGACTCCGAAGCCGGGCGGCCAGGGTTTGAAGTGCGCGGGATTGAAGATGCGGCGGTGCGGGTGGTGTGGGATGGCAAGCTGGACAGTGTGTTCTATCAGGACGGGCCGTATTTTCCCGAGGTTGATGGGCACGCGCCGTATACGGTGATTGCGACTTATCGCAATGGGGATGTGGCGGCGGCGCGGTATCGGTATGAGAAGGGCGTGGTGGTGCTGAGCGGGCCGCATCCGGAGGCGGGGAAGGCGTGGTTTGAGAATGCGGGGATTGCGGTGAGTGAGATGCCGCGGGGGGAGTTGTTTGGGGTGTTGGTGGGGAG